>DASWBL010000214.1:0-9898 GCA_036390615.1 Steroidobacteraceae bacterium
CTGCATGTTGCCCCAGCGCCTGGGGGACACCTGCAGCGTGTGGCCGATTCCGCTGAGCCATTTCAGCTCCGCGTCGCTCAAGGCACCAGGCTCGTAGCGCACGACATCGGGCAGGTACTGGTGATGGAAACGCGGTGCGCCGACGATCTGCGTGGCATCGGCACCATTTAGAAAATCAAGTGTC
This sequence comes from Steroidobacteraceae bacterium, assembly GCA_036390615.1. GTDB lineage: Bacteria > Pseudomonadota > Gammaproteobacteria > Steroidobacterales > Steroidobacteraceae > FEN-1191. The sequence continues at coordinate 185 of DASWBL010000214.1, forward strand.
GCCAGCAGCCCCATGCTGATGATCAGGCTCCCGCCGGGCGAGCCCGCAATCAGCACCCGCTGCCCTGATTCGACAAACATTGGCGTCGTCGACGACAGCATGCGCTTGCCCGGGGCGATGGCATTGGCGTCCGCACCGACCAGCCCGTAACCGTTGGGCACGCCCGGTTTGATGGAGAAATCATCCATCTCGTCGTTCAGAAATAAACCTGTGCCGGCCAGCATGCGGCCCGAGCCAAAGCCGAAATTCAAAGTCAGGGTTGCGGCCACCCGATTGCCGTCACGATCCAGCACCGAAAAATGGGTGGTTTGGGGGCCCTGCTCTGCGGCGCCGATCCCGGGCAAAGCCTCGCTCGGCGTGGCCCGATCGGTACGGATCGATGCGGCCAGCCCGGCCGCGTAGGCGGGGTCGGTCAGCATCGTTACGGGCACTTTCTGGACATCGGGATCACCCAGGTACAGCGCGCGGTCACGGTAGACGCGGCGCAGCGCCTCGATGATCAGGTGCTTGCGTTCGGCGCTGTCTGCGTGCTTAAGATCAAACTGCGCCAGGATGTTCAAGGCCTCAATCAAGCACGTGCCGCCGGCGCTCGGGAGCGATGCCGACACAATCTTCGCGCCGTGGTAGTGGCCAACGATCGGCTCGCGCTCAATCGCGTGGTATTGCGCCAGATCCTGCTCGGTCCAGATGCCGCCTTGCGCGCGCTCGGCAGCCACCAGCTGGCTGGCCAGCTCGCCGTGATAAAAGGCGCCAAAGCCATCGCGCGCCAGCCGTTGCAGCGTCTGCGCGAGTTCCGGCTGACGGATGATCGTGCCTACGGCTGGCACCTTTCCGCCGTCGAGAAAATTGCGTGCGATCTGCGGATCAGCGGCAAATTCGGTGTGCGCCTCGATGCGGCTGCGCAGGAGCGCCGGCAGCGCAAAGCCATCGCGCGCAAGGCGCACCGCCGGCGCCAGATCCTGTGCCACTGGGAGCCGCCCGTATTTTGCGGCCAGCAACGCAAGCCCTGCCGGCTCTCCGGGTATGCCTGCCGCCAGCGCGCTGTCGGTCGACAGACCGGGAATCGGCTCGCCTTTGGCATCCAGAAACATTCCACGGCGCGCCTGCGACGGCGCGGTCTCACGCGCGTCGATCAAGTGGTCGGTTCCATCGCTGGCCCGGTGCAACAGGATGAAACCGCCGCCAGTCAGTCCGGAACCGGATGGCTCGGCGACCGCCAGTGCCGCCGCTACCGCCACCGCGGCATCGAAAGCATTGCCACCGGACTTAAGCACTTCCATGCCGGCGGCGCTGGCTTCAGCGCTCGCGCTGGCGACCGCCACATGGTGCGCGCCGTTGGCCGCTGCCAGCGGCTGCGGCAGCAATGCCGCGATCAGCAGGATGAAAATCAGTGGTCGCGCTGCTGGCCCCGGCGTCACTTCTTGACCTTGCGGCGAAACGCCGCTTCCACCAGCGGATGCACGAACTGGCTGACGTCCCCGCCGAGCGTCGCGATTTCGCGCACCAGCGTTGATGAGATAAACGTGAAGTGCTCCTTGGGCGTCAGAAATATTGTCTCTATTCCCGGCGCAATGTGCCGGCCCATGTTGGCCAGCTGAAACTCAAACTCGAAATCCGACACGGCGCGGAGCCCGCGGACGATGACCGCAATCCCTTCGCGCTTGGCAAACTCGACCGTGAGCCCGGTGTAACCCACGACCTGCACATTGGGCAGGTCGGCGAGCACGTCACGGGCGAGTTCAACCCGCTCCTCGCTGGAGAACATCGGCGCCTTGTTAGGATTGGCAGCGATCGCCACCACCACGCGATCGAAGATCCCCGCGGCGCGGCGCACCAGATCCTCATGCCCGCGGGTAATCGGATCAAAGGTGCCGGGATATACGGCGCTGCGGTTCACTGCCACGGCTTAAGCCCTCATAAGTGCTCGAACAGATGATAACCGACCTCGCCGGCCTGACCGGATTTCAGTTCGTGCCAGCTCGCCGGCAGTGTCGGCAGGGGCTCACGCCGCGCGTGCTCGACAAAGATGAGGCCGCCCGGCCGAACCCAGCCGCCGGCGACCAGTCGTTCGGCGGCACTGGCAAGCGAGCTGCTGCCAAACGGCGGATCCATGAACACCAGTTCGAATGGCCGCGCGGGCCGCGCCAAATAGCGCTCGGCAGTGCCAAGCTCGGCCGCACCACCTGTTGCGCCCCACTGCTCGAGCAGTGCGCGCAACGCGCGGATTGCCTCCGGATCATTGTCGACGAACTGCACGGCGGCAGCGCCGCGCGACAGCGCCTCGAGTCCCAGCGCGCCAGAGCCGGCGAACAGATCCAGGCAATGGACGCCGCTGATGCGGCCCATCAGCCAGTTGAACAGCGTTTCGCGCACCCGGTCCGGAGTCGGGCGGATCGCGCCGGCCGGAAAACGAAAATGCCGGCCGCGCCACTGCCCGGCAATTATGCGTAGCTGCCGCGCGCTTGTGCCTCGTCGCCAGGGACGCGCGGCAGCAGATTTTGGGCGCTGTGGGCTCATCGGTGGTAGGACAGCCTACCGCAGGGGCGGCACACGGCAAGCGGCGCGGGCTACAATGAGACGAGCGGCGCAGGAAATGGTTAATGTTTGGTACTTCCGACACAACGACGCCCGAAAAGCCGGGCTCGCGCGGTCTCCTCGCCCGCCTCAAAGGGGCGTTAGGACTCGGCCGTTCATCGCTCGGCCGGGAGCTGCGCACATTTTTGGGCGCACGCAAGATCGACCAGCAAGTCATAGACGGGCTCGAGGAGCGGCTGCTGCGCGCTGACGTCGGTGTCCAGGCGACGTCCGAGATACTGGGCGAACTCAGTGGCCGCGTGACGCGCCACGAACTGACCGATGTTGAAGCATTGCTCGCGGCGCTGCGTGGCCGGCTGGTGGAGCTGCTCAAGACTTGCGAGCGACCCCTGACCATCGATCCGCAGGCACGCCCCTTTGTCGTACTGGTTGTTGGGGTCAACGGCAGCGGCAAGACGACCACGATCGGCAAGTTCGCGCGGCAACTGACCGCGTCCGGCCGCAAGGTCATGCTGGCGGCCGGTGACACGTTTCGCGCCGCTGCGGTCGAGCAGCTCAGCGTCTGGGCGGATCGCAGCGGCGCGCTGTTCAGCGCCCAGTCGAACGGGGCCGACCCTGGCGCGGTCGTATTCGATGCGTTGCAGTCCGCTCGTGCGCGCGGCGCCGACGTGCTGCTCGCCGACACGGCCGGCCGCTTGCACAGCCAAGGCAACCTGATGGATGAGCTGCGCAAGGTCAAGCGAGTACTGCAGCGGATCGATCCAGCGGCGCCGCACGAAGTGCTGCTGGTACTCGACGCCAATCAGGGGCAGAACGCGCTGGCACAGGCTGAGCAGTTTAATGCCGCGCTTGGCGTGACGGGGCTTGCCATCACCAAGCTCGACGGCACTGCCAAGGGCGGCATCATCGTGGCCATTGCCCGGCGGCTTCGCCTGCCGATCCGGTTTATCGGCACGGGCGAGCAGGCCGATGATCTGATCGAATTTGATGCCGAGTCGTTCGTCGCGGCGCTGACCGAAACGGATGAGCCGGCCGCGCCGGCCGAGGTGGCGCGGTGATTTACTTCGACCGGGTCGCCAAGCGCTATGCGAACGGCCGCGAGGCGCTGAGTGCGGTCAGCCTGCGGATCACGCCTGGCGAAATGGTGTTTCTCACCGGCCGCTCGGGCGCCGGCAAGAGCACCGTGCTTAAGCTGATTGCGCTGCTCGAGCGACCGACGCGCGGCCAGGTCATTGTCAACGGCGAAAACACCGGCAAATTGCCGAACCGAAAGGTTCCGGCATTTCGCCGCCGTATTGGGGTGGTGTTCCAGGACCACCGGCTGCTGATGGATCGCCCGGTGTTCGACAATGTGGCGCTGCCGCTCTTGGTTGCCGATGCCTCGCTGCGCGAAGTCGGCAAGCGCGTACGCGCGGCACTGGACCAGGTCGGCCTGCTGGGCAAGGAGCAGCTGCGCCCGACCGAACTCTCGGTCGGCGAGCAACAGCGCGTGGGCATCGCCCGCGCCATCGTCAGCCGCCCGCCGCTGCTGATTGCCGACGAGCCGACTGGGAATCTGGATCCGGTGCTGGCCGGCGAGGTCATGAGCCTTTTCAAGCGGCTCAATGAGGTCGGGGTCACAATCCTGGTGGCGACCCATGACGTCCATTTTGTGCGCGAGTCGGGCCTGCGCGAAATTGTGCTTGAGAGCGGCGTCGTCGCCGGCAGCGAAGAGTCGCTGCCGCTGCCACCGCTGCAGGCGCATCGATGATCGGCGCGTTGGGCCGCTGGGTCGGGCGCCATGCGCACGCCGCGGTCTCATCGGCCGGGCGGCTCGCGCGGCAGCCGTTCGGGACGATCCTCTCGGTGCTGGTGATGGGACTGACGATCGCGCTGCCGCTCGGCCTGAATCTGCTGGTGCAGAACATGCGCAGTGCGACCGGCAACTTCTCCGGCGCAATCGGCATCAGCGTGTACCTGCATCAGGACGTGACCGATGACAAGGCCGAACAGCTCGCCGCCAATGCCCGCGCCCGTAGCGGCGTCGCCCGCGTGCAGCTGATCACTGCCACCGCGGCGCTGGAACAGTTCCGCAAGGAATCGGGCTTCGGCGCCGCACTGCAAGCGCTCGGCAGCAATCCGCTGCCGGGCGTACTCAGCATCACCCCGACCCCGGAAGGCGCTTCACCCGCTGCGGTCGAAGGGCTGCGCCGCTATCTGGCCGCGTGGCCCGAAGTCGACTCGGTGCAGCTGGATGGTGAATGGGTGGCGCGCTTCAGTGCCATCCTCGAAGTGTTGCGCCGAGTGCTGCTGCTGGCGGCGGTGTTGTTTGGTGCCGGCGTGGTGGCCGTGGTCGGCAACACGATTCGGCTTGAGATCCAAAATCGCCGTCCCGAGATCGAGGTGACAAAACTGGTCGGCGGCAGCAACGCGCTGGTGCGGCGGCCGTTTCTGTACACCGGCGCACTCTATGGCCTGGTCTCGGCGCTGACCGCCTGGCTAGTCATTGCGATCGCACTACAGCTACTGCAGCCGCCAGTAGCGCAACTGGCCCAGGCCTACGGGAGCCACTTCAGACTCGCCGGTCCGACGCTGCAAGAAGTCGGAATCGTGCTTGGCGCAGGCACGTTTCTGGGTTGGCTGGGCGCCCTGCTGGCGGCTTCACATCACCTGGCCGGAATCGAGCCTGGTGCCTTATAAGCTATTGGTTTTTAACAACTAAATAGTTGAACTTACGACTGGATTTAGCACTCAAAGTTGCGGAGTGCTAATATGCGTCCCTGGCATCCGGAGGTTCATCGCTCATGGCTGCACGAACTGCGCTGATCACCCATTCGCCCGAGCTGGCCCTCGCCGGCCCGGTAGGCAGCTTTGACGCTTACGTCGAGCGCGTCAGCCTCATTCCCGTGCTGACCCGCGAGCAGGAACACGAGCTGGCCGAGCGCTTCCGCAAGGATAACGATCTTGCGGCTGCGCGCGAGCTGGTGCTGTCGCACCTGCGCTTCGTGGTGCACGTTGCGCGCGGCTACGCCGGCTACGGTCTGCCGGTCAGCGATCTGGTGCAGGAAGGCAATATCGGGCTGATGAAAGCGGTCAAGCGCTTTGATCCTGACATGGGCGTGCGCCTGGTGTCATTTGCGATCCACTGGATCCGCGCTGAAATTCATGAGTACGTGCTGCGCAACTGGCGCCTGGTGCGTATTGCCACGACCAAGTCGCAGCGCAAGCTGTTTTTCAATCTGCGCCGGCTGAAAAAGAACCTGAGCTGGCTGAGCGCGGATGAGACGCGGGCGGTTGCCGCGGACCTGGGCGTGAGCGCAAGCGAAGTCACGGAAATGGAGCAGCGCCTGAGTGCCCGCGACCTGTCGTTTGATCCAGCGCCGCTCGGCCAGGATGAGGAGGACAGCTTCGGGCCGTCAGCCTACCTGCCCGCTCCGGATGCGGATCCGGCCCAGACGGTAGAGGACGAGGAGTGGGACAGTCGCTCTTCGCGCGATCTCACGCAGGCGCTGGGCGCGCTGGATGAGCGCAGCCGGAAAATCGTGAGTCGCCGCTGGATCAGCGAGCCGAAGGCAACTTTGCATGAGCTGGCCGCCGAATATGGCGTGTCGGCCGAGCGCATCCGCCAGATTGAAGTGGCGGCCTTTACCAAGTTGCGTCATCTGTTGCCGGCACCGGCGGCGTGATTGACGCGGGGGCCGCGTCCATAGCGGTTGCCGGAGCGTGGCGCGACCTGGCGCCTCCCCCCTTATGATAGGCGGGTGAATCTGCCCCCTCATGCGACACTCCTCGGCTACAACTTAAACCTGCCTTCGTATCGTTATCGCATGCAGAGCCTGGTCGCGCCGCTTGCGGCAGCCGGCTGGACGGTGCAGACCGAAACTTTTCCGTCCGGCCGTTATGGCATTAGGACCTATGAGCGGCGCGCGCTGCTGCGCCGCTCCGACGTCACGGTCCTGCATCAGATCAAGCTCAGTGCCGCCGAGGCGTGGCTGCTGTCGGCTTACGCCCACCGTATGGTGTTTGACTTCGACGATGCCATTTATGTGCGCAAACCACGGCAACTGGGCGAGCCCGCCGGCGATTCGCGCTGGCGTCGCATGAAATTTGCGTCAACTTGCAATGTGGTAGACGTGGTCGCTGCAGGCAATGACGTGCTGCGCCGCGCGGCCGAGCCTATTGCGCGACGCATTGAAGTATTGCCGACGGCGCTGGATTTAGCCCGTTACCGCGCGAGCCACGCGACCGCCGAGGATCCGCCGACCATTGCCTGGATCGGCAACCCGGAAAACCTGATTTACCTCGAAATCATGCGGCCGGCGCTGGTGCGGCTGACGCTGCGCTATCCCAAGCTGCGTTTGCGCGTGATCTGCTCGCGGTTTCCAAATTGGCCGGGACTCAACATCGATCCGGTGATCTGGAGCCCGGCAGTAGAGGTGGAGGCTTTGGCCGGCTCGCACATCGGGGTGATGCCACTGACCGATGACGAGTGGTCACGCGGCAAGTGCGCCTTCAAGCTGCTGCAATACATGGCCGCATCATTGCCTTGTGTCGCCTCGCCGATCGGCGCCAATACCGAGGCCGTGATTGACGGTGTCACCGGTTTTCATGCGCCCGACAGCGACGCCTGGGAATCGGCCCTCGGACGGCTGATCGAATCGCCGCCACTGCGCGCCCGGCTTGGCGCTGCGGGCCGGCAACGAGTCGAGGAGCGTTATGCGGTTGCGGCTTATCAAGCCCGGTACGTACGGCTGCTGGAGGAGCTGCGCCGCGGCTGATCGTCGCGCCCGCTCAGCGCCGCCACGCCTCGCGGCGCGCATCGAGCAGTGCGCGGATCTTGCTCCAGTTATTCGGGCAGCCGTTGAGCAATTCGGCCTTGCGCTCGGCGAGCGCGGCATAGGTCAACGCAAATCCCTCGGCAATGACCTGCTCAAGGCGCTCTGCGAGCACGGTGGAGCGCGAGTCTGGATTCAGCACCATGCCAAGTCCGCTCGGCGGTGTCAGGATCGTGTGCACCGACAGATCCGGCCGGTGCTTTTTCAGCAGCAGAATGACCCGCCAGATATCGCCGCTCCAGAACAGCGTCTGCCGCTCGCGCTGCGCGCTCGGCTCATCGATCGGGTAGCAGTCGTGAAACAGGATGATCGAGCCGGGCTTGCTGTAGCGCTCCAGGTTGATGAAATCGCGCAGCGCATACTCGAATTTATGCATGCCATCAATCAGCGCCAGTTCCACCGCTTCCCCACCCAGCAGTTCCGGCAGCTGACGATGCGCAAAGAAATCATCGCTGGTTTCGCTGAAAATCTGCATGTGCGCGCGGGCCGGGCGTTTCAGGCGTGGCGCCGGATCGATACCGAGCACGCGGGTGTCGGGAGCGGCCAGGCGCAGCGACTTGCCTTTCCAGATACCGATCTCGACGTAATTCTTGGGCTTCAGATAGCCGTGCATGCGCCGCAGCACGTCGAAATATTCCTCTCCCGGCAACTCCATGCGCGCAAGCAGCTTTCGCGCCAGTGCGTGATCCCCGAGCTTAAGAGCGCTGCGGCATAGCTCCGAGGCGCGCCGCCGCCCGCCGAGTAGGCTGTAAAGCCGCGCCTGTCGGTAAAGACGCTGCGCCTCAGGCGTGCTGACAGGCTGGTCCGCGCTGCTGCTCATGTATGTCCTTGAAAAATGGGCCGTCAGTCCCGCGCCGCGGCCGGCGCATGTTACCGCCCGGCAAGCGGACTAGGCCACCGAGGCCTGCGACGATTGTTTGATTGACGCTACAGCCAAAAATAAGCCGGCGGCAAACGCACGCCGTCCAGTGTCCCCGACTTGCGACAACCCAATGATCGGTATGGCTTTCCTGGCAAAGGGTCGGTATGATTCATTTTAGGGCGTGTCGCCTGCCGGGCGATGCGCAAATGGGACAGCAGGGATTTTGAAAAAATCTGGCTGTCCGGGCAGGCACGGATAAGGCGGGCGCACTTTTTTGCTGCCGCCGGGCGATCGATAAAGGCGCGAACTGACGCGCAGTGCCCCAACCATGCGGGGCCGGCAGATGCCACGGTTGCCAGTCCGGTTCATGTTATTGCTTGCCCGTGGCAGACCGGGTCTCATGTTTGAGTCTTGAACAGCCCCGCTTTGCGGGGTTTTTTTTGCCTATCCTCTGCCGGGCATACGTCTTACTTTATTCACGCCGCAGTTTTTTCTGGCCATTGGCCTGGCGCCATTGCGGTCGCATCTCGCCGCAGCCTGCGGCTTGCACGCTCTGGGCACCGATGGCAAGGTGCCGCGTGATGGCGTCGCGCGATGCAATTGCACGGATAAATTCACGCCGAGTGCGGCCGCGTTGATCAACGGTGCGCCGCGATTGCTGTTTCTGCCGGTCTCCGGGCCATCGGGAATGGGCGAGACCGTTCGCTCGATGCAGATTGCCTACGCCGCGCGGCGCCGCTGGCCGGATGCAAAACTGCATTTTGCTTTGAGCCGCGAGTCGCCGCTGGCGGCCGACTTTCCCTTCGACTGCACGCTGCTTCCTGGCTCGCCGACTTTTTACACTACCGAGGTGAGTCAGCTCATCGGCCAGCTGCAACCCAACGTGGTGATCTTTGATAATTCCGGCCGCACGCGCCAGCTGCGCGCCGCGCGTGCCGAGGGCGCCCGCATCGTCTATATCAGCTCCCGCCCGCGGCAGCGGCGCAAGGCATTTCGCTGGCGCTGGCTGCCGATGATTGACGAGCACTGGATCGCCTATCCGCGCTTTCTGGCCGGCTCGTTGTCGTGGCTGGAGCGATTCAAGCTGCGGCTGCATTCGCAAAGCACGGTGCGTTACCTGGATGTCATTTTGCCGGCCCCGACGCCGCAGACCGAGGCGCGAGTAACGCAGCGGCTCGGCGCGGCAACGCAGAGCTTTGCACTGTTTGTGGCCGGCGGGGTCACGAATCATCCGCGTGCGCTCGACGCCGTCCGGATATTTTCGGACGCCGCCCAGCGGTGCGCGACGGCGGGCCACTGCACGGTGCTGATTGGTGCTGACAGGCAAGCAGCCGCGGCCGATGCAAAGCTGATCGCCCTGCCGCGACTTCCGGCCGATGAATTGGTCGCGCTGCTGCGCCGCGCGCAGGTGATCGTGACCAACGGCGGCGCCACGCTGCTGCAGGCCTTGGCCTGCGGCGCGGCCTGCATTGCAGTGCCGATCGCCGGCGACCAGCCTGAGCG
>DASWBL010000215.1:0-3367 GCA_036390615.1 Steroidobacteraceae bacterium
CAAAATCCTTTCGCCGGTTACCAAGGCAATCCGCTGACCACAGGTATTTTTGGCGTGCTGCTCGGCTATTACGTGCTGTTCAACCTGGGCATACTTCAAAAAATCAAGACTTTGGCGGTGGCGGGGCTCAAGCCAGCAGGAAATTGAACTTGGTCAGCCGGCAGAGCTCCCACGGGCAGCATTGACAGCGGGGCCGCTCAGAGTACTGATTTGACGGTCAATGCAGCGCCACGTTAGTCTTTGGACGGCGCAGCGACGGACTCGTTGCGCCAAGCATGACGGACATATAAAAACTCAATCACGGTCCGGATCAGACGCGCGAAACGTATGGCGACTTCACCGACTCAACACCGACGTTGGCGAATCGCGGGCGCCATCGTGGCCGTGCTTGGCTCGCCACTGGTCATTGCCACCGGCATCAAACTGTCGGCCGGCACGCAGATCCGGTTAGAGCTGCAACAGACCGTCAGCTCTGCCTACACAGCCGCGGATTCCACAATTTACTTCCGGGTCGTGGACGATTTAAATGTCGCCGACCATGTATTGGTGCGCCAGGGCACACTGGTCACCGGCAAAATGATTCGTGTGCAGGAACGCCAGCGCGCGGCGCAGTCGGGGAGCTTCGCATTTGATGTGCATCTTGTTCCGGCGGTAGACGGCCAGAACATACGCATATTTGGCAGCATGGCGCGCAGCGGCGGCGACCGTGACGCTGCCTACGCGACAAATGTCATGCTATTCGGCGCGTTCGGATTGCTCACGCACGGCGCCAATGCCTGGGCCATCCGCGGCACTGTACTTCCGGTCGAGGTTATAAGTGACCGGATTATCGATGTCGATCGCACCGCCGCTGATACGGAGCAACGCCGAGAAGCCGATTTTCATGGCGCCGTAGCCGGGCACAAATTCGACATTACCTCCAATGCCACCGTAAAGATCGATCTGGAGAAAAGCTCACGGCTGGGCGACGTATATTTTGATCTGCGTGCGGACCCGGCGCTGGGCGCCGACCAGCTGGATGCCACGAAATGGCAAATAGACAGCATTGACGGCGCCCCGTTACCGGCGCCGATATTGCCAATCGGACCAGTGGGCCAAAAACTGAAGTTTGACAGCTGGTCAATACTGCAATATTGCCACGATGGCGAGAATCGCCTCCGCTTCACCGTGGCGCTCGCCGACGGCCGCATCATGGATGCAACAGACACAATCGTCGTGATATTCAGGTAAAGAGGCACGTCATGTATTTCAGAGTCTGTTGCCTGCTGACTACCGCCGCTATCGCCGCAGCCGTGGCCCGCGGCCAAGAGCAAGCGCCACCGGTAGCCGCCGCGAGCGCGCCCAGCGACGCGACTCCGGCATCGACGGCGCGACAGCTCGTGCTTCATTCCGGGACCCGCATACCGCTGCGCTTTCTGCAAGCGCTAAGTTCTGCCACCGACAAGTCCGGCACGCAGTTTCGTCTGGAGGTTACCGACGATATTCAGGTCGATGATCTCATCGCCATACCCGCCGGATCGCCGGCAATTGGCGAGATCGTCGATGCCCGTCCGGCGGGCATGTTGGGCAAGCCTGGTATATTGATTGTCGCAGCGCGTTACGTTCTTGTCGGTGACCGGCAGATTCGACTGAAATCGAACCTGGGTAGCACTGGGCGCGATACCAGTTCGGCCGCGATATTCGTGCCCTTCATCCGGGGAAAGCAGGCTGAGATTCCGGAGCAGACCGAAGTGCTCGCCAAGGTCGCCAATGACGAAACCTTTGTCGCGCCTGCAATTTCAGTAGGCGAACAAAAATAAATTTTGACAACGGAGGATTGCAATCATGTTGCCCAGAGTTATTAGATCCGTATTGAGCCTGACAATGCTGTTGACGTTCGCTGCGGCGGCTGGCGCTGAGGATGCTGCCAGTACCGATCAGAGCGCGGCCAAGGCTCCGGCTGCAGCGGCCGCACCGGCAGCCGCGGCTGCTCAATCTGCAATGCCCTCGCCTGGCACGGCCACTGTGATCTTCTTTCGAGCCTCGCGATTTATGGGGGCAGCAGTAGGCTTTATAGTGCGCGAAGGCCAAACCGAACTTGGCAAGCTGCGAAGCGGAACGTATTTTTCGATCCAAGTTCCGCCTGGCAAGCACATGTTTACAGTCCATTCTGAAGCCAAAGATGATCTGACCATGGAAGCCGACGCCGGGGAGACTTATTATTTTGAAGGCTCCATTGGTGCTGGCGTAATGGTCGGGCACCCGCATCTTGCCCCATCAGACCAGGCCAGTTACGAGGCAGCAAAACCCAAGATGAAAGAATCGCCGCCGCTTTCTAAATAGCCTTAACGCATTAGCGCGGCCCGGTGGCCCGTTGCACGAACCGACGAAGCTCGTCGAGGGAAACCTATGTCGCAATTCGAACTCGCGCAATTAAACGTCGGAATCATCAGAGCACCGATGGATTCGCCGGTCATGGCAGAGTTCGCCGCTAACCTTGACCGGATCAATGCTCTGGCGGACGGCACGCCGGGATTTGTGTGGCGCCTGCAGACGGAGACGGGCGACGCGACGGCGATACGTCCGTTCGAGAACGAAAACAACTTGGTCAACATGTCGGTCTGGCGGGACATGGAGTCCTTAAGGCGGTTTGTCTACCGCTCAGCCCATGTTGAGATCATGCGCCGGCGCCGGGAATGGTTTGAGCCGATGCGGGAAGCGTACATGGTGCTTTGGTGGGTACCCAAGGGACACCGCCCGGATGTGACGGAGGCGATCGCGAAGCTTGACACGCTGCGAAAAGCCGGTCCGAGTCCAGAGGCCTTCACGTTCGGCCAGGCATTCCCGCCTCTCGACGCGCCGCAGGATCAATCGCCGAATGATCTCGGTGACGAGTGCCCTGCAACGTAGCGATCCTGGCCAATTGTCGACGCTCAGCAGGTAGGCGTGCGCGCGCTCCGCGCGTATGAACAATGGTCAGTGATCGGCAGCCAGCGTAAGTGTGAGTTCGGCCCCTACCGCTCGCGGTGGTATCTGCAAATTTAAAGTGTGCGACGCTTGATCGAAGTGCCCGCTGGCGATCGGCTGCCCGTCGACAATAGCGGTCGTTGGCGTTTCCAGACCGTGAATGACCAATGTCCAGGTGCGGCTTGACGGCGCCCCGGACCACGTCCCCCGCAATGGTGCAATGGAAAGCGTCCTGCTGCCGTCATCCCACGCGAGGCGCGTCAGCGAATATGCGCCGTGGCGATAAGCCTCGGTCGCCCCATCATCCTCGTAAAGTTCGAAACTCCCGCTCGCCCCAACCCATACGTGCACCTGCATCTGATCCGCGGGCACCAGTGCCGTGCTCAGCGCGAACGGTCCCATCGGGATCACCGCGCCGGCG
>DASWBL010000216.1:0-17858 GCA_036390615.1 Steroidobacteraceae bacterium
CCTGCCGCGGGTCCTGCTGACTCTCGCCCCTTCGGCGTTGCTGTGGCACGCCGCACCGGCCGCACAGGACAGCGTTGACGTGCAGGCCTTTGTCAGTGACTCGTGCATCGTGGCGGACGAGCCATATTTCTTTCCGGCCGCTGCGAGCCAAGTGTCACCGGACGGAACCACACAGAGATTTCTGCCACTGCTGGGCCTCGTGGTTGGCAAAATTGCCGAGTTGTACATTAATCACAAGATCGAAGGTGCGGCTGAGAAGATCAAGGCCGCCGCCGTGCGCAAAGACACGCGCTATGCCAGCATCAAGCAGATGAATTTTTACCGCGCCGAGTTCGAACCGGCACCGACCATACATATCAACGCCAGGCTCGGCTGCATGACCATAGTCGCCGCCACGCTTAAACCGGCGGGCACCGACTGCACTGCCGCCTACGTGCCCAAGGCACTGGCGCCAGAGTCCGAAGGAAAACCTCAAAGCGAATGGAAAACGTCGCGCCAGGACGATTCGGTCGAGAATCAGCTGCGCCGCGCCAATATCTGTGTCGATGGCACGGCCAGGGCAGTGTATGAAGGCCGCTTCGAGTTCTCGACGGATGCCACGGCGTACCGCTTAAAGGATGCCGGCTATCGGATCAATTCCCTGCTGACCACTCAGGAAAAAGGCGCTTCGCGCAGCGCGCTTTACACGCTGAAGATTTCAGAGCCCGGCCCGACCGATCAACCCGTCACCATATCAACCGCCTGGGTCAGTCTCGGGACGGTGACCGCCGGCGCGCATTCGACCGGTTCGGGCGGTGATTCGGCGCCATGGCTGCGAGTACCACCGTTATCGGCCGAGGCGCGCCGCACCTATGAGCAGCAGACCAAAGTGCAGCAGGAAGTCATGGGCGAGATCAACGCGCTAAAACGCGCGCTGCAGCGTAACCAGCGGATGCTGGCTGGATTGGATCCGCGCATCGCGGCGGCCAGTCCGGCGGTCGCAGCCGGTTTAACTAAGGAAAAGACCCAAATCGAAGTCCAGATCGAGGCGCAGGGCGCTGAACTTGACGCTCGAAACGCTGAATACCAGGATCTGCCGCGGGCGCCGCTGGAATACATGCCAGTCACGATCGAGGTCGCCGTAACGGAAACGGAATCGGAGAAGAAAGCGCGCGTGGTGATTGCGGATTTTATCCACGACAACAGCGACATGGTCGGTTCGGCCGTAGGCAACAGCGTCTCCGACGTCTTGTCTAAATCGGTAAATTCCGCCGACCTCATCACCGAACCTGACGGCAGCTCCGATGCCACCGATCTCGAGCAGGCTCGCTCCCAATATTACGATGCGCTGGTCGCGTCGAGGACCGGTGCTCCCGGCACGGACGCTGCCGAGGCGGCGCGAAAACTTGCGCAGGCGACTGATCGCTACAATCATGTTCGTGGTTCACTTGGCCTGGAGCCCGTCAAATGAATTTTGTATTCAACGCCCTGCCGAATGAACCGGCTTGGCGCCGCACGTCCCTGGCTGCTTTGGCTGGGTCGCTGCTCGCCGCCGTCCTGCCGCTCGGGGCTCTGGCGGCAGATCCCCCGCCGCCTGATCCGTCAACCGGAGTCATGACCGAGCAGCAGATTGAGCAGGCCCTGCACCCGGCCACAACCCGCAGCCTAAGCTTTGGATCGCGTGGCTTGACGCGACGCGACGCGGCGGAAACTGCACCGTCAATCAATTTGAATATTCCGTTCGAGTACAACTCCAGCGCCCTGCAGCCTCAGGCCTCGGCACAGCTGAAACAGCTCGAATCGGCCTTTGTATCCGACGCGTTGCGCAACGACCGGTTCGTCGTAGCCGGGCATACCGACGCCAAGGGCAATCCGCAGTACAACAAGCAGCTGTCGTTGCGGCGGGCCGAGACCGTCAAGAATTTTCTGGTGGCCAATGGCATAGCCGCCGGCCGAATGAGCACCGTTGGCTACGGTTCTGAACAGCCGCTGAAGTCCGACCAGCCGGATGATGCCGCCAACCGGCGCGTGGAAATCCGCGACCTGGGCCCAGCGCCCTGATACTGAAGCCGCGGCTTCCTGCATTGATCTGCGGTCAGCTGCAAGGCCTTGATCAGCCAAATTTCCTTGATCTGCGATTTTGTCTTTGTGGCATCGCGCGCGGCGTGGCCGCAAAGGCGGCGGTGAGTGATTGCGCAACTCGGAGTGAGCGGGCATGAAAATCGGATTTATCGGCCTTGGCAATGTCGGCGGCAAGCTGGCCGGTACCCTGCTGCGCAACGGTCACGAGCTGATCGTTCGAGATCTGAACGACAGTCTGGTTCAGGACTTCGTGAAACGGGGAGCGTCAGCAGCCGCTTCGCCAGGACTGCTGGCAGAAGCCGTCGAATTGATCATCACCTGCCTGCCCTCGCCTTCCGCCACCGCCGCGGTTGTCGAGGGCCCGGACGGTTTTCTGCGGCGGCTGCGGCCCGGCCAGATCTGGCTCGAAATGAGTACCACCGATCACGCCGAAGTCTTGCGCCTCGGGGCGCTGGTGGAAGCCAGGGGTGGCCTGGTGATGGATTGTCCCGTCTCGGGCGGCTGTCATCGCGCTGCTACTGGCAACATTGCAATCTTTGCCGGCGGCGAGCGTTCAACCTTTGAACGCGTACTGCCGGTGTTGACGACCATGGGTCGGCGCATCCTGCATACCGGCCCACTGGGCAGCGCCTCGCGCCTGAAGGTGGTCACCAATTACCTGTGCACCGTCCAACTGGCTGCGCTCGCCGAAGCGCTGACGACGTGCAAGGTCGCTGGCCTGGACCTGAACACCGCTTACGAAGCCATCCACATCTCTTCCGGCAATTCTTTTGTGCACGAAACCGAGTCGCAGGTCATTCTCAACGGCAGCCGGGATATCAATTTCACGATGGATCTGGTGATCAAGGACGTCGGGCTGTTCGACAAGCTCGCCCGCGACCATCAGGTGCCGCTTGAGCTTGCGCCGCTGGTGCTCGAGATTTTCCAGGACGGACAGCAGCGCTACGGTGCGCGCGAGTTCTCGCCCAATATTATCCGGCGACTCGAGGACGCGTGCGGAGTCAAGGTCCTGGGGCAAGGCTTTCCGGCGCAGATCACTGACGATGAGCCCGAAGGGCCGGGCTTCGAAGTGCCGGCGCGACGCGATCGGTCGACGGCCTGACCCGCGCGCTCTGCTGGCGCGGCATCAGCCGGCCCCGCCATCCTGCAGGATCAATTCGGCGCCCTTTTCGGCCACCATTACGGTCGGTGCGTTGACATTGCCCGAGGTAATGGTCGGGAAAACTGAGCTGTCGACTATCCACAAATCTTTCAGCCCATGCACCCGCAGTCGGGCGTCGACGACTGCCGAGCGCGGGTCCGGACCCATCGTGCAGGTGCTGACCGGGTGATAAACAGTACTTGAGCGCGAACGAAAATCCTGCAGCAGCTCCGCGTCGCTGCGTACCTCAAGCCCCGGCTGAATCTCCCCGGTGATGACCTGCGACAGCGGCGGCGTCGCCGACAGTTGGCGCAGCAGCCGGCAACCGGCGAGCGCATCCGCCAAGTCCCGGTCCGTCGCTAGGTAATTGGGCTCAATGCGCGGATGAACCATCGGATCCGGAGAGGTGATTTTCAGAGAACCGCGACTGCTCGGCCGGCAGGAGTTAAAACTCAGCAAAAATGCGGAGAACGGATCCGGCCGCAGTAGCTTGCGGTCTGCCAGCGGGGTTTGCGTATAGCTCACCGGGTTGAAATACAGCTGCAGATTGGGAGTGCGCTGGGAAGCATCGCTGCGCACGAAGCCGCCACCCTGATTGACACTCATAGCCAAGGGGCCGCGACGGTGCAGCAGGTACTGCAAGCCGACTTTAATTTTGCCAGCGAGTGAGTTGAACTGGTCGTTCAGGGTCGGGCGCGAGGAATTGTAAAAGTAGCTAACAGCCAGATGATCCTGCAGATTTTGCCCGACGCCAGGCAGATCCGTTACGACCCGGATGCCGAGAGATTGCAGCAGCACCGAATTGCCGACGCCAGACAGCTGCAGCAGCTGCGGCGAGTTAATGCTGCCGCCGCAGAGCACCACCGCCCGATTTGCCGCCACCTGGCATCGCCGGCCGCCACGCAGGAATTCGATCCCGGCTGCGCGACGACCTTCAAACAGCACGCGAGTTGCCTGCGCTCGCTGGCGCAGCACCAAATTTGCGTTCGTCAACGCCGGCCGCAGGAATTCATTGGCGGTCGAAGCACGTCGACCACGCCGCGTATTGATCTGATAGATGCCAACGCCTTCACCGGCAGCGCCGTTGAAATCGGCCGTATAGCGAAATCCGAGCGCTTCGCAGGATTTCAGGTATAGCTGGCAGAGCGGGTGTGCATCGGCCGATACATCCGTGACATGCATCGGCCCGCCGCGGCCGTGATTGGGGCCAGCGTCGGAACCATGGTCCTCGGATTTTAGGAAGTACGGCAAAACGTCCTGGTAGCCCCACCCGGGATTTCCCAGCGCCTGCCATTCATCGAAATCACTCGGCAGACCGCGCACGTACAGCAGCGCGTTGATGGATCCGGAACCACCAACGACTTTGCCGCGCGGCCAGAAGCCGCGGCGGCCGGCCAGCGCCGGCTCGGCTTCTGTCTCGTACATCCAGTTGCTGCGCGGATCGAACAGTAGTCGTCCGTAGCCGATCGGCAACTGAATATACGGGCGCCGGTCTGAACCGCCGGCCTCGAGCAGCAGTACCCGGTGCCGACCATCAGCCGCCAGGCGGCTGGCCACGACGCAGCCGGCAGTGCCTGCCCCAACGATGACGTAATCGAATGCTTCCAAGGCTTAAGTCCGGGGCAGATCAGATCGGCGCGATCGCCAGGCGCCCGCGGCTGCAGGCACTTGCGGCGCATGACACCGACCGGGACAACCGGCAGCTCACTGATGCATCACTGTCTCAAGTGATCGGCCGGCCGTGCATCTCGAGGTGCAGCTTATTGCCCTTGTACGGATGCCGGCTTGCAAAATCCTCGTTGAGCTCGACTCCGAGTCCCGGCTCGGTCGGCGGTATGACATAGCCGTCCTGCCATTGAATCGGTTTTTTCAGAATATCGCTGTGAAAGCCCTGCCAACGCTCAATGCTCTCCAGGATCAGAAAATTCGGGCTGCAGGTGGCCAGATGAATATTGGCGGCGCCCGCTACCGGGCCACAATAAAGATGAGGCGCGATCTGCACATGGTATGTCTCAGCCATACCGGCAATCTTTTTTGCCTCGAGAATGCCGCCTACCCGGCCCAGGTTCATCTGCAAAATGGCCGCCGCGTCAGCTCGCAACAGCCGCGCGAAATCATACTTGGTGGCCAGGCGCTCGCCGGTCGCGATGGGGATCGAAGTAGCGCGCGCCACTTTTGCCATTTCCTCCGGGCTGTCGGGGGGCACGGGCTCCTCAAACCACAGCGGGTCGTAGGGCTCCAGCCGGCGCGCGAGCCGGATAGCCCCGGCGGCCGTCATCTGCCCATGCGTACCGAACAGCAGGTCGACCTTGGGACCGACCGCCTCGCGCAACAATTTGACGAATCGCTCGCAAAGCGCGAGGGCCTGCAGTGAGAGCTGCCGGCCGTCAAAGGCGCTGTAGGGCGCCGCCGGGTCGAATTTAATCGCCGTGAACCCTTGCCGAACGTAATCGAGCGCACGTTCGACCGATGCTTCCGGGTCGTGATAAATCTCCGGACCCTGATCGGGTCGCGGATAGATATAGGTGTACGACCGCAGGCGCTCATGCACCTGTCCGCCCAGCAACCGATATACGGGCTGACCAGCGGCCTTACCGACGATGTCCCAGCACGCCATCTCGAGCGCGCTCAACACCCCCATCATGGTCAGGTCCGGGTGCTGCGTATATCCGCTGGAATAGACCCGCCGCCACAAAACCTCTATATCGTGCGGGTCGGTCCCCACCGCATAGCGACCGAACACATCTTCGATCATCTTGGCGACCAGCTGTGGATGGAACGGCACGCCGTAAGCTTCGCCGACACCGGAGATGTTATCGTCGGTCGTCAGCTTGACGAACACGAACCACTCGCCCCCAAAGTGCGGCGGGGGATTGCCAACCACAAAAGTCTTGATGTCCTTCAGCTTCATGGGGTCTGCCCTGCTCCGCCTGCCGGTGTGCCACGCAGCCTGACTGAAGCAGAGCATAGTCGCAATTGGAACCCCAAAACCGCACACCCCCTATACAAGAAAGGTCATAGCTCAGCAAAAAAAGGCATTCCCTCAAGACACATCAGCACGCGGCATGAGCCATGGCGGTGAATCGCCCGGCAGCGGGCCGCGGCTCGATGAGCCTGCGGTTCGGGCGAAAAACCAGTACCATGGATTTCGGCCGCGCCCTTGGGGCCTGGGCGGGCGCAGGAACCTGCGGTAACGGGATCGCGCGCTCGGCGCGCCACGACCGCTGGCCCGGAGCCGCAGGCCATACATATATAAGGAATGGGGGCTATCTAATAATGTCAGTGGTCGCCGCCGCACCGCCAGCTCCCGCTGACGCCAACCAGGCTTCCCTGATCGCACGCTGGTACGTCCTGTTGATGATGGTTGTCGTCTATACGCTCAGTATTGCCGACCGCTACTCAGTGTTCACCGTCATGGAGCCGATTCGGCTCGAATTGCACCTGACCGACTCGGGCGTTGCCTTTCTAACTGGCACCATGCTGGCAATCTTTTATGTGCTGTTCGGATTCCCGCTTTCCTGGCTCATCGATCGGGTCAGCCGGCGAGTCGTCATCACGTTCTCGGTGCTGGGCTGGTCGGCAATGACGCTGAGCACCGGCCTGGCGCGAAATTACTGGCAACTGCTGTGGTCGCGCCTCGGTGTGGGCGTCGGCGAAGCCGGCGGTACACCTGGCGCCAACTCAATCCTTTCCGATTATTTCCCGGTGGTGCGCCGCCCGATGGCGTTGACCATCTTTGCGCTCGGGGCGCCGATCGGCTCCTGGATCGCCGCGAGCTTTGCCGGTCGCGTTGCCGATCAATTCGGCTGGCGACAGGTGTTTATCTGGTTGGGTTTTGCCGGCGTCGTATTTGCCATTTGGATTTATGTGACGGTCCGTGAGCCAAGACGTGGTTGTCTCGATCGCAACCTGCACAGCGATACGCCGTCGTTCATGGCTGCAATGCGTTACCTGTGGAGTCAGCGCTCAGCGGTGCACGTAATCATGGCAACATCGATCACGGCGCTTTGGGGCTGGGGCCTGATGGTATGGACGCCGACCTACCTGATGCGTACTTATTCGCTGAGCGCGGGCGAGGCAGGCAGCGTTACGGCCCCGATGCACCTTTACGGTGGCATCATCGCGTCGCTATTGACCGCCTGGCTGCTGGGCCGGCCGTGGATGGCCAACCCCAAGCGCATCGTTTGGCTTCTCGGCATTGTTATCGGACTTTCAACGATTGCCTCTTTCGTCATTTACTGGACCCGTTCGCTCGAGCTGGCCAGGCTACTTTTCTGGTTTTTTATTCCTTCGATTTATTTCTATATTGGTCCCGGCTTTGGCCTGCTGAATAATCTTGCCGAACCGCGCATGCGAGCCTTGTTCTGCGCTTCCGTGCTGTTTGTCGCCAACATATTCAATCTGGTGGTGGCGCCACAGTTTGTCGGATTCATGAGCGACTGGTTCCACACCCACGGCTACAGCAGCGCCGAGGCGCTGCGGCTGGCGCAGTTGTGGCTGGTGCCTACGGGTTTTTGGGCCACTTTCCATTTTTTCTGGTCGGCCCGCAACATCGTCGCGGATCAGGAGCGCGCTACGGGAGTCAAGGTCTGATCAGGCCGTGGCGCGAAACCTGCACTCGCCAGAAACCGGCCAGTGCTAATGGGTGTGGATATGCAGTTCGTGAGGAAACCCGTCGTGCTCCAGGCCGCCGGCGTCCAGCCACGTACGCGTTGAAGCACGCGACGCTTGGATCAGCGGCGCGCCGCGCGAGTAATCGTAAGACGACTGATCGAGCGGACATAAGGGCGGCACGAGCCGCAGACTGACGCGCCCCACGTAGTGATCGTAGTCTTGCCGCAGCTGCCGTGCGCCCAGCAGCGTGATCGCATGCATCGCGCGGCCCACGGCGTGGCGCGGGACCGCCCTGCCCACGCAGGTAAATCCGCACGGCAACACAATGAGTCGCGTCGCGCCCAGCCGGACCGCAGTTGCAATCGGGGTGCCGGCGGCAATCACGCCGTCGACCAGTTTGCGGCCGCCGACCGTGACCGGCGCGAACACGCCGGGAATGGCAGTGCTGGCCAGCACCGCCGTCACGACGCTGCCCTCGCTCAGCAAGACCTCGGCGCCGGTCGCCTCATCGGCTGCCACTATGTGCAGCGGCACCCGCGCGGCGTCGAAGGTGCGGTAGGGAAGTTCGCGCTCGAGTATGCCCTGGATCCCGCGTGCATCGGCCACGTGACCGCGAAGCCCCAGCAGTCCAAGTAGCGACCGCCATGAAAGCCCGAGTGCCTCCCGCGTCGTCACGCGCCGCCAAAGCTCAGCTATGTGCTCAGCGGTCGCCGGCGTCGGATCGTACGCCAGGAACGCGCCATTGATGCTGCCTGCGGAGACGCCAACAACAAGGTCCGGCCGCACACCCGAGGCAATTAGTTCCTGCAGCATACCGGCCTGTACGGCGCCGAGACTGCCGCCGCCTGCGAGCACAAATGCCGTTTTGCCGTTCGCAACCGCCATAATCGCAGCTATCGTAGCCTG
Organism: Steroidobacteraceae bacterium; assembly: GCA_036390615.1. Lineage (GTDB taxonomy): Bacteria > Pseudomonadota > Gammaproteobacteria > Steroidobacterales > Steroidobacteraceae > FEN-1191. Next base: position 8,723 of record DASWBL010000216.1, read on the forward strand.
CCGTTGCGCCGCTATCTTAGCTAAATGCCCCGGAACCGCGATCGGGCCACTGGCGGCCGGCGGTTCAGCCAACGGCAAAAACTAACGGTAGGCCGTCCAGATCGTTTTGTAGTCGCAGTATTTTTCGATGGCATGCGGTGAACGGTCCCGGCCAAAGCCGGATTGCTTGAAGCCGCCGAACGGCGTTGCCAGCGTCGACCGATCGTAGGTGTTGACCCAGACCGTGCCGCCGCGCAGTTCGCTCGTGAGCCGGTGGGCAACATTCATGTCCGAGGTCCAGACCGCCGCTGCCAATCCATATACCGTATCGTTGGCGGCGCGCACGGCATCGGCCTCCTCGCGAAAGCCGCTTACCGTCAGCACCGGCCCGAAGATCTCCTCGCGATTCACCCGCATCTCGGGCCGTACGCGATCAAGCACCGTCGCTTCAACGTAAAAGCCGCCGCTATCCTTCATTGCTTGCTTGCCGCCGAACGCCACGCGCGCACCTTCGGCGATGCCCGAGTCAATGTAGCCAAGCACTCGTTTCAGGTGTCCGGAGTCGATGAGCGCACCCATTTGCGTTGAAGGCTCAAAGGGGTGCCCGAGGGTGATGGTTCTGGCCACACGCTCAATCGCTGCAATCAGCGCTGGTTGCACGGACTCGTGCGCGATGACGCGTGAACCAGCGTGGCAGGTCTCGCCGGCATTGTAGTAAATACCCCAGGCGATTCCCGAGGCCGCGGACTCCAGATCGGCATCCGGCATGACCACGTGCGGGCTTTTGCCACCAAGTTCCAGCGCCACGCGCTTCAGGTTGGATTCCCCGGCATACCGCATCATCAGTTTGCCGACTTCGGTGGAGCCGGTGAAGCTGATCATATCCACGTCGCCATGCAACGCGAGCGCCTTGCCGGCCTCCTCGCCAAATCCAGGAACGACGTTAAGTACGCCGGGAGGGAGCCCTGCCTCAACCGCGAGTTCCCCGAGACGAATGCCGCCGAGCGGCGATTGTTCGGCTGGCTTGAGCACCACCGAATTGCCGGCGAGCAGCGCCGGCGCACATTTCCAGGCGCTGATAATCAGCGGATAATTCCACGGCACGATGGCGCCGACGACGCCGAGTGGCTCACGCCGGATCATTGCCAGTTCATTCGCCCCGGTCGCGGCAATCTCGTCGTACAGCTTGTCTGCAAACTCGGCGTAATAGGCAAAGCAATCCGCCGCGTTCGGCACATCCACCCGGATCGCATTGTGAATCGGCTTGCCGATATCGAGCGTCTCATATAGCGCCAGGCGCTCCAGATCGCCGCGGATCAGCTCGGCAAACCGCAGCAGCACCCGCTTACGCTGCTTCGGATCGGTCTTGCGCCATACGCCACTTTCAAAGGTGCTGCGTGCGGCGGCGACGGCCGCCGCGACGTCGCTGGCATCGCAGCGCGCGATCTGACCGATCACCTTGCCATTGATAGGACTAATATCCTCAAAGGTGCGGCCCGACTGGGCCGGCACGAGACGCCCATTGATGAACGCGCGGCCTTCGACGCTTAGCGCCGCCGCGCACCGCTCCCAGGTCGCTCGGTCGCGGGTCAGAAGATTTTCTTTCACGGCGTCACGTCGCGGTCAGGACTGCGGTTGCAAAGGTTAGCAGGTCGGCGTCGGCCACTGCGCGCCGATTGGAGCGGCGCATGGCCTCATTCTCCGGACGCGCCATCTGTGCCGCTAACTCAGCCGGGCGCAGCTGATCATGCCCCTCGCCGGCGAGCGAGATTTTGACGCCCGAGCGCCGCAGCAATCGCTCAAAGGCCGCCGGCAACCGCCCGGCCTCAGGCGGCTCACCCATCGCGGCCGCAACCGCTGCGAAGCGCCCGTCGGCGTCCTCGGTAACGTTCCAGGGCAACGTAGCCCTTAACGCCAGGCCCACAGCGCGACCGTGGTGAACCGGACGGAGCGAGGCAAGCGCGTGGCCTATATTGTGCGCGATCGCGGTACCGCAATTGTCGATACCGACGCCGGCCAGAGTTGCCGCACGCTGCATGCCCGTACGGGCCTGAAGATCACCTGGAACCTCGATCGCGCGGAGCAGATGCCTGACCACGAGCCGGATGGCTTCATGGCAATACATATCATTGGCCGCATTGGCGTTGGCATTGGTCGAGGCTTCGATCGCGTGCACCAGCGCATCGATACCGGTGGCCGCGGTTAGCGACGCGGGCAGACCGGTGGTGAGGGCCGGATCGAGCACGATCAGCACGGGCTTGAGCTCATCGCCCCAGAGCCACACCTTGGAGTGATCGGCCGCCGCCAGCACCGCCGTGCGGGTCGCTTCTGAACCGGTGCCGGAAGTGGTCGGCAGGCACACTGATGGCAGCCGCGTCGCGGGGAACGGATTGGCGCACAGTCCGTAGTGACTGACGGATTGGGTACCCGTCGCAACAGCGGCGATCGTCTTGCCGACATCCATGGCCGACCCGCCACCCACTGCTATGACGCCGGCGGCGCGCTCCCGCCGCACCAGCGCTGCAGCGGCGTCGGCCTGCTCCATAGTCGGATCGCTCTTGACGTCGTCATAAACTATTGAGGCATAGCCGCCGGCACGGAGCGCCGCGCCGACTGCGTCAATGAGGCCGCCGGCCCGCAGCCCCGGATCGGCTACCAGCAGCACCGGGCCCGTTTTCGGGATCAGGCCAGCCAGCGTTGCGCCAAGCTCTTCAAGCGCGCCGGCACCCTGAACGATTTGCGGCACCCGTGCCAGATGAATCGCACTCATGCTCTACCCGTGACGATTGGTAACCCGAAGATCCGTAGCGGCTCAGGACTGGCCCTGCTCCAACCGCCTGCCGCCAGGCTGGGCAGCGACACTCTGGCTCCAAAGTGCCGGCCGCCGCAACGACCTGCCGCCCGGCCCTACCGCGCCCACCGTTTCTGCCAGGACGATGGTTCCACATATTACCGGACGACTCCAAGCCGAGAAAATGGATCGGGCGCATCAATAAAAGGCATTGGCCTGGCGCGGCCCGATCAGTCACTCTTGCCCAGGCGCTGCCAGCTGAGCGGCACGGGCTTGAACCGCAGTAGAATACACAGCGCGGCTGCCGGCGACTCCGCTCGGCACCGGTCCGTTGGCATCGAGGAGGATTCAGATGGAGCGGGGACGAATTGACCGACGCTGGCTGCCGCTCAACGCGTTGCGCGCCTTTGAGGCGGTCGCCAAGCACGGCAGCTTCACCGGCGCAGCGAATGCTCTCCGTATCTCGCAAAGCGCCCTGTCGCGCCACGTCATTTCCATCGAGAGATTGATCGACGTGCAGCTGTTCGAGCGTCGGCCGCACTCGCTGGTGTTGACTAAAGCCGGGCAGCATCTGCTGCCGACAGTCATCAAGAGTTTTGACCGTCTGGAGTACTCACTCGACGAGATTCGCAGTGCCGGCGCTCCGACGTTGCGCACGCTGCGCGTGCAAATGCCGCCGAGTTTTGCCGTGCACCTGGCCGTACCTATTCTGCGTGACTTTCGCCGCGCGAATTCCGAAGTCGAAATCGATCTGGTCAGTCCTTACGGCGTAGGTCCTCCGCCCAGCGATGTCGACGTCGCAGTGGTCTACTCACAACCTACGGTTACAGAGCTGGTCAGCGACCTGCTGTGGCAGGCCAAGCTCAGTATTCTTTGTCATCCCGACCTTGCCCAACGGCACGCAGGCAAGGATCTTGCGACCTTCATCCGGGACAACGAATTGATGCACGTACGTATTGCCGATCTGCCGCGGCACCATTCGTGGGCGCAATTTGCCAAGCAGGCCAGCCTTGGGCAGATCAACTACGAACGCGGTCTGGTATTTGACACTGCGTTGCTCGCTGTCCAGTACGCGCTCAGCGGCGAGGGACTGGCGCTGGTCGATGTCAACCTGTTCGCCGAGGAATTGCGGGCCGGCCGACTGGTGCGGCCGTTCGATACCTCCCTGGATGACGGCTTCGGATACTACCTGGTCACGCACCCGGACGCGTTGAGCGATACGGCCATTGCACTGTTCCGTTCCTGGCTCATTGAGCATTTTGGCACGGGCAAGGTCGCAGAAGAGCCACCGGTGCGGCTCGCTGTTTCGAATGACTAGCAGCGCGCGCGGCGGCGGCCAACCATGAACGAGTCCACCGAGCGCGTAGCGCGGCGGACCGGGCGCCGGCCGGCTGGCGGCACTTCGGCCCCGACGGTCGACCGCTCGCGCAGTTACCGTCACCTGGTCAATCCGTTCGAGCCTCTTAAGGTATTTTCGGACGATCACGTTGCCGCGATCCACGAGGCGGCGCTGCAGGTGCTCGAGAATCAAGGCATGCGGGTACTGCTGCCTGAGGGGCGCGCGACCTACGCCAAAGCCGGCGCGCTGGTCGATGAATCGACCAACATGGTGCGCATAGACCGTGGCATGGTCGCGGCCGCGCTGGCAACGGCGCCGCACGAGATCACGCTGCACGCGAAGGATCCCGAACGGAACATGCCGATGTTCGGGCGCCACGTAGTGTTTGCGCCGACCTCTGGCCCGCCAAACGTCATGGACACCAAGCGCGGCAAGCGCGCCGGCAGCTTTGAGGATTTCTGCAACCTGATGAAGATCGCCCAGAGCTACGAAGTGCTCCACACGCTCGGCGGCGGCGTGGAACCGCAGGATATCCCGGTGCAGTTCAGGCACCTGGAGACCACGCGGGCGATGCTGGTACTGACGGACAAGATACCGAAGATCTACTCGCGCGGCTCGCCGCAGATCGCGGACAATTTTGCGCTGATCAGAATTGCCTACGGGCTGAGCGAGGAACAGTTCAGGTCGCGGCCCTACACTTCGACCATCATCAACACCAACTCGCCGCTGCAGCTCGACATCCCGATGGCCAACGGCATTCTCGAGTTTGCCGCCGCCGGGCAGGTCCTGGTCATCACGCCCTTCACACTGGCCGGGGCGATGGCACCGGTTACGGTCGCCGGCGCGCTGACGCTGGCGCACGCCGAGGCGCTGGCCGGCATCACGCTGGCGCAATTGGTACGTCCCGGCGCGCCGGTGGTTTACGGCAGTTTCACCTCCAATGTCGATATGAAGTCCGGCTCGCCCGCGTTCGGCACGCCGGAGTACGTCAAATCCTCGTTTGGTGCCGGACAACTGGCGCGCCATATCGGCCTGCCCTGGCGTTCCTCAAGTGCAACCGCTTCCAACACTCCGGACGCACAGGCGGCCTACGAATCAGAGATGAGTTTGTGGGGCGCGCTGCTCGGCGGCGCCAATTACGTGCTGCATGCGGCCGGCTGGCTCGAGAGCGGCCTGACGACCTCGTATGAAAAATTCATGCTCGACATCGAAATGCTGCAGATGTTCGCCGAAATCTTCCAGCCACTGGGCACGACAGCATCGGATCTCGCGCTTGAGGCCATTGCCGAAGTGGGCCCGGGCGGTCACTTTTTTGGCTGCGCTCACACGATGGCCCGGTACCGCACCGCGTTTTACGCGCCGCTCGTTTCGGACTGGCGCAACTTCGGCCAGTGGACCGAGGCCGGCGCGCATACAGCCACTGAACGGGCCAGCACGTTGTGGCAAGAGACGCTGGCCCGCTACGTGCCGCCAGCGCGCGATCCGGCGGTGATTGAGGCGCTGGATGAGTACGTCGCACGCCGTACCGCCGAGGGTGGCGCGCCGCCCGTAAGCTGAAATCGCACGGCACAATGCCGGCCGGCTTCGTGCCGACGGCAGATCAATCACGTTGATTTGAGGATCGGTATGCGGACTCACACCAGGGTGGCGGTAATCGGCGGCGGCGTCGTCGGCGCCAGCGTGCTGTATCACCTGACCAAAGCCGGCTGGCGTGATGTCATGCTCATTGAGCGGGCAGAGCTTACCTCCGGATCGACCTGGCATGCCGCCGGCGGCATGCACACCGTCAATGGCGACCCGAATGTTGCCAAACTGCAGCAGTACACCATCAAGCTGTACGAGGAAATTGAGCGCATCTCCGGCCAGTCCTGCGGCGTCCACGTTACCGGCGGCATCATGCTGGCTGGCACGCCGCAACGGATGGACTGGCTCAAGATGGCGCAGGCACGCGGGCGCTATCTCGGCATGGAGCTCGAGCTGCTGTCGGCGGCCGAAGCCAAAAAAATCTACCCGCTGATGGACACGCGCCATTTTGTCGGCGCGATGTACGACCCGATCGAGGGACACGTCGATCCATACGGTGTGACGCACGCCTACGCGAAGTCGGCGCAGCTCGCCGGCGCCGAAATCGTTCGCCAGACACGGGTCATCGACATGCAGGCGCGGCCCGATGGCAGCTGGGACCTGACCACGACGGGCGGCAGCGTGCGCGCCGAGCACGTGGTCAACGCCGGCGGCCTGTGGGCGCGCGAAGTCGGCCGCATGGTAGGCCTTGAGCTGCCGGTGCTGGCGATGGAGCACCAGTATCTGATCACTGAGGATCTGCCGGAATTCGCGGGCCAGAAGGAACAGATACATTGCATTGATTTCGAGGGTGAGATCTACATGCGCCAGGAACGTGGCGGCATGCTGCTCGGCACCTATGAGCGCGCCGGCGTGCCGTGGTCACCGCGCACCACGCCGTGGGATTTCGGGCAAGATCTCCTGCCGAATGACCTCGACCGGATAGCCCCGAGCCTCGAAGTCGGCTTTGAGCATTTTCCGCGCCTCGCCAGCGCCGGCATAAAAAAGGTTGTCAACGGTCCCTTTACGTTCGCGCCCGACGGCAATCCGCTGGTCGGCCCGGTGCGCGGCCTGCGCAATTACTGGGTGGCCTGCGGCGTGATGGCCGGCTTCAGCCAGGGCGGCGGTGTCGGTCTGGCGCTTTCGCATTGGATGGTAGACGGCGATCCGGGCGCCGATATCTGGGGCATGGACGTCGCCCGTTACGGCGACTGGGCCACACTCGCCTACACCAACGCCAAGGTGCGTGAGAATTACTCGCGGCGCTTCCGGATTCGGTTCCCCAACGAAGAGCTGGATGCGGCGCGGCCACTGCGCACGACGCCTATCTACGAGCGGCTGCAGGCGCAGAACGCCGTCTTCGGTGAATACTGCGGTCTCGAGCATCCCCTGTGGTTCGCGCCCAAGGGCGTCGCGCCGCGCGAGGACGTGACCTTCCATCGCTCCAATGCCCATGCCACGGTCGCCGAGGAGTGCCGCGCCGTACGAAGCGCGGTTGGCCTTTTGGAAATATCCAATTACGGCAAGTTTGAGGTCACCGGACCGGGCGCCGCCGAGTGGTTATCGCTTATCATGGCCAACCGTGTGCCCGCGGTCGGGCGCATCAGCCTCGCGCCGATGTTGAACGAGCGCGGCCGCCTGATCGGCGATTTCACGCTGTGCCGGGCGGCAGAGCAAAGGTTTTTCCTGATCGGCACTTACGCCGCGGAGCGCTATTACCTGCGCTGGTTCGAGCGGCATCTGCCGCCATCGGGCGTCAGCGTACGTCCTTGCGCGAGCGAATATGTGGGCTTATCCGTGGCCGGCCCACGGTCGCGGGACCTGCTGCAATCCCTCGTTGACGCCGATCTTGCCACTGCCGCATTTCCATTCATGTCCTTCCGGCAGCTGGATGTCGGCATGGTGCCTGCCTATGTCGGGCGGGTCTCCTTCACGGGTGATCTGGGCTACGAGCTCTGGGTGACGACCGACTACCAGCGCGCCCTCTACGACCTGCTCACCGGCGCGGGCAAAGATCTGGGCCTGCGCCACTTCGGCGGCCGCGCGCTCAACTCAATGCGGCTCGAGAAGAGCTTTGGCACCTGGGCGCGCGAATTTCGGCCCATTTATGGCCCCATTGAAGCAGGATTGGGCCGCTTCATCGATCTGCGCAAGGACACATTTATTGGGCGCGAAGCGGCAGCCGCGGAAAAGACCCACGGCGGCGAGCGGCGGCTGATCACGCTCGATGTAAGTGCGCGTGACGCCGATGCCATCGGGGATGAGCCTATCTGGCACGCCGACCGTGTCGTGGGCTGGGTCACGTCGGGCGGCTACGGACACAGCGTGCAAAAGTCCCTGGCGCTCGGCTATGTCGAACGCGAAATTGCCGGCGAATCGGTCGGATTCGAAGTCGAACTGATTGGCGAGCGCTGTCCCGCGGTGCGCCTGGCGACCGCAGCCTTTGACCCAGACGGCGCGCGCATGCGGACGTGAACGCTGGCCAGCTAACTCGCGTACTCGAATTCATTCCATCAGCGTCCGACGCATCGCGGTACGCCAGCCGTCGATCAATGCGGCCCGCTCGTATCCTGCCATCTGCGGCGCGAACGCCGCGCTTTTTGACCACGTTGCCGATAACGACTGCAGATCGGACCATACGCCGGCGGCGAGCCCGGCCAGAAAAGCCGCGCCGAGGGCGGTCGTCTCGAGTTGGCGCGGCCGCTCGACTGTCGCGCCAAGCATGTCAGCCAGAAACTGGCAAAACCACTCATTGGCCGCCATGCCCCCGTCTATCCGGATATCCCGCACCCGCTCGGCCCCATCACGCACCATGGCATCACAAAGATCGAGCGTCTGATACGCCACCGACTCAAGGGCCGCGCGCACCAGATGCGCACCGGTCACATCGAGTGTCAATCCGCAGATCAGCCCGCGGGCGTCAGGCATCCAATGCGGTGCACCGAGTCCAACAAAGGCCGGCACCAGATAGACGCCGTGATTGCCGCTCAGGCTCCGTGCCAGCTGATCGGTCTGTGAGGCATGGGTGATGTGCCCAAGGCCATCGCGCAGCCATTTAATCGCCGCCCCGGCGACAAAAATCGATCCTTCCAATGCGTAGGTCGTGCGGCCCTTCAACCGGTAGGCGGTTGTCGTCAGCAACCGGTTGTTCGAGCGTACCGCCTGCTCGCCCGTATTGAGCAGCATGAAGCAACCGGTGCCGTAAGTTGATTTGGCCATCCCCGGCGCGAAGCAGGCCTGTCCGAAAAGCGCTGCCTGCTGATCGCCGGCGATGCCAGCGATCGGGATCGGCTTCGAAAACATGCCGGCGGCGGTATTCCCATAGATTTCACTGCAATCGCGCACGTCCGGCAGGAGCGATCGCGGCACGCGAAAGAGCCGCAGCAGCTCCTCATCCCAGTGCTGGCGGTGGATGTCGAACAGCAGCGTGCGTGAGGCGTTGGTTGCGTCAGTCGCGTGAACCT
>DASWBL010000217.1:0-10343 GCA_036390615.1 Steroidobacteraceae bacterium
GGCTCGCAACCGGCCGAACTTGGCTGGGGTTCGCACGAGAAGAACTTCCCGCGCGACGGCAAGCGCTTTGAATTCGGCGGGGGCGCGGCCATCTATCTTGGCCAGCCCGGCGCGGCGACCCGGGTTCGCACCTGGACGCCGCAGGCCGGCCCGATGCATGGCTTTCTGATCACCCACGGCGAAGCGATTTCGATCGCCGATTACTTTTCGGTGCGCAAGGACAATCAGGTGATCTACCGCCCGACCGTGCATTACGCCTACCACCCGTCGGACGCCGCAGTGCTGTCGCTGCACGAGTTTACGGGCCGGAATTATGAGCTGCAGGATCGCAAGCGCATCATGATGGATGATGTGATTTCCGGGCAAGATGAGCTCGGCGTGCTGGTTGCCGGCCACAAGAAGAACGCTTACTGGTTTGGCTCGACTTTGAGTATCGAGGAAGCGCGGCGACTGGCGCCGTACAACAATGCCACGAGCCTGCAGGTCACTGCTGCCGTGCTGTCGGGCATGGTCTGGGCGATGGAAAATCCCAACAACGGCGTTACCGAGCCGGAGGACATGGATTTTCGCCGCTGCCTGGACATCTGCCGCCCGTACCTCGGCACCGTGTCCGGGACCTACACGGAATGGACGCCGCTGTCGGACCGGGAACGGCTTTTCGCCGAGGATCTGGACAAGACCGATCCGTGGCAGTTCAAGAACGTGCGGGCCAGCTAAAGCGCCTCGTCGGTCGGGTAGTGGATAGCCACGATTTCGTATTGCTTAGGCCCGGTCGGCAGATCTACCGCGAATTCATCATCCAGTGAACGGCCGAGCAGCGCGCGGCCGAGCGGCGCATCCATGCTGACCCGGTCCGCTTCCAGGTCTAGTTCATCCGGGCCGACAATCCGGTAGGTGCGCTGCGCCCCGGCGTCGTCGCGTAACGTCACGCGCGCGCCAAAAAACACACGCTGCGGATCGCTCGGCGGGCGGCTGACCACCACGATGCCTTCAAGCCGCTTGCGCAGGAATCGCACCCGCCGGTCGATCTCCCGCAGCCGCCGCTTGCCATAGGTATATTCGGCGTTTTCCGAACGATCGCCCTGGGCTGCGGCCGCGGCCACGGCGCGGGTGACTTCCGGGCGCTCCACGCGCCACAGCTGCTCGAGTTCAGCCCGCAGCCGCCGCTCCCCGGCCGCGGTGATGTATTTGGATCCCTGCGGCTGGGGTGGCCGGTAGCGGCTCACGGTTTTCCTTCAAGCCCTGTCAAACGGGTCAATAAGTGTGCTGTGCCTCACAGCCCCCCGCCGGGGGCCGGGCATAAGCTCGGCCCATGGGTAACAGGTACTACACCCATTTTATCGCAGAGCCGGAGGCCGTTTGCGCCGGCGATGAATGGCACGGTGTGGTCGAACTGAGCCGCCCATTAAGCCGCAGCCTCGAGGAACGGGAGCTGTCGGCGGTACTGGCGGGAAGCCTGGAGCTGGAACCGGGCGACATACGGATACTGGACTGGTCGCCACTGCATTGACGAATCCCCTGGCGGGCTTTCTCCCCTCTTGAAGGCCCGCTTTTTATCTGCCCCGGGTAATCCCCGGGGCTTTTTTTGCCCCAAAACCCAGCCAGACGCCCCCTCCGTGGCGGGCTTGGCCCGATACCCTCCGGGGTCGCGTACCCCGACACACCGCCTAACGACCTGCAGGGGCGGTATTTATCCCCAAGGGGTTGAATTGGCCGGCGCCCGGGCTCACATTGGCCGCAGATACCCCCTGGCCAGCCCATAAAAGAGGAATTCAAGGTATGCGCGCTATCGGCTATTTCGTGGTCTTGGCAGCGGTGCTGCTGGTCAGCGGCTGCGGCTACAACCGGATGCAGCAGCAGGACGAGGGCGTCAAGGCGGCCTGGTCCGAGGTCATCAATCAGTACCAGCGCCGCGCCGACCTGGTGCCAAACCTGGTCAATACAGTCAAGGGTTTTGCCGCACAGGAGCAGAAGGTGCTGATCGGTGTGACCGAGGCCCGCGCCAAAGTCGGATCAATCCAGGCCACTCCCGAGCTGGTCAACGATCCGGAGGCGTTCAAGAAGTTCCAGGCCGCGCAGGGCGAGCTGAGCCAGGCGCTGAAGAGCCTGCTGGCAGTGACCGAGAATTACCCGCAGCTCAAATCCGACGCGAATTTCCTCGACCTGCAGTCGCAACTGGAAGGCACGGAGAACCGCATCACCGTGGCCCGCAACCGCTATATTCAGGCAGTGCAGGATTACAACGTACTGATCCGCACCTTCCCGAATAACCTGACGGCGATGCTGTTCAAGTACCAGGTCAAGCCGAATTTCACGGTCGAAAACGAAGCGGCCGTTGCCAAGCCGCCGGCTGTGCAGTTCGACGCCGCTCCGGCGAGCAAGTGACGTGAACCGGCTGGCTGCCAGCGGCGCCGGCCGCCACCGGCCGTTGCGCGCCTGCGCGGTTGCCATCGCTCTGTTGCTCGGTCTGGCGTGCGTGAGCGCCGGGGCGCAGGCACTGCAGCCGATTCCAAAGTTCGAAGCGCGCGTGACGGATCTGACTGGCACGCTGACAGCCGGCGAGCAGCGCGATCTCGAGCAGAAACTGGCCGATTTCGAGGCCCGCAAGGGCTCGCAGATCGCGGTGCTGGTCGTTGCCACCACGAGCCCGGAGGAGATCGAGCAGTACTCGATCCGTGTGGTCGACGCCTGGAAGCCCGGCCGCAAGAAAACCGACGACGGCGTGCTGTTATTGCTTGCCAAGGACGATCACACCGTGCGTATCGAGGTCGGCTACGGACTCGAGGGCGCGCTGACCGATATCACGAGCAAGCGCATCATCGAAGAGACCATGGTGCCGCTGTTGCGCCAGGGTCAATTCTCTGCCGCGATCAATGCCGGTGTCGACCAGGTAATACGCGTGGTCGACGGCGAGCCACTGCCGCCGCCGGACGCGAACTGGCAGCAGCAGCATGGCCGCACATTGCACAATGCGCTGCCGTTGCTGTTTGTCGCGTTCCTGGCCGGCTCCGCTTTACTGCGTTCCATGTTCGGCCGCGTGCTCGGCGCCGGGCTTACCGGCGGCCTCATCGGCGTGGTTTCCTGGCTGCTGTTTTCGACGGTCGTCGTGTCCCTGGGTGCAGCGGCGGTAGCCTTTCTGGTTGCGCTGTTCATGGGCGTGACCGGCGGCACTGGCGGCTTTCGTGGTGGCTTTGGCGGCCTAGGCGGCTTAGGTGGCGGCTTTGGCGGTGGTGGCCTCGGTGGTGGCGGGTTTGGCGGCGGATTCGGTGGCGGTGGTGGCGGCGGCTTCGGCGGCGGCGGTGCTTCGGGGAGATGGTGATGAACCTATCGCGCCTGATGCGACATCTGGCGGCCAGCTTCTGGTCGCGGCACCATTTTTTCAAAACCGAAACGCTGCGCATGATCGAGACCGAGATCAGCGCCGCGGAAAAAAGCCATGGTGGCGAGATTCGCTTCGTGGTCGAGCGCCACCTGACATTTGGGCAGCTTTGGCACAACCTGAGCGCCCGCCAGCGGGCGGTGCAGCTGTTTTCGCTGCTCGGCATCTGGGACACCTCGGCCAACAACGGCGTGCTGGTCTATGTGCTGCTCGCCGACCGCAGCGTCGAGTTTCTGGCCGACCGGGGCATCAGCGCCAAGGTCCCCGCCGAGGAATGGCGCGGCCTGTGCCGCCAGGTCGAGCACCTGTTCGGCGCCGGTGATTACACCGAAGGCGCGCGCGTCGCGATCCGCGGTGTGGCGCAACATCTGGCCGTGCATTTTCCGGTTGGTGCGCCGCATTCGCATGAACTGCCCAACCAGCCGGTTCTTCTTTAATATCCACAGCCATGAAGGCTAATTCCTTTGGCCGCGCCGCGGCCGCTACACTGGCTCTGTCGCTTTGCCTTACCGGCTGCTCGCTGTTGAGCTCGCCGTGGCACCGGCAGGCGCCGGCCACAACGGCGGCATCACCGGCTGCGCCCCCCGCCGCGCCGGTGGAGCTGCTCCCCGTGCCGGTGGCGACGCTGCGCTTCGAGATTCCGAAGGACGATGACCTGTTTGGCCGGGTGCAAATCACAGTCGCATCCAAGGAAGACACGCTGCCGGATATCGCCCGGCGTTTCGATGTCGGCTACGAGGAGATGGTGCGCGCCAACCCAGGCGTCGACCCGTGGCTGCCCGGCGCCGGCCGCGCGATTGTCGTGCCATCGCAATTTGTGCTGCCCAATGCTGAGCATGTCGGGGTGGTCATCAATCTGGCTGCCATGCGGCTGTACTACTTTCCCAAGCACAAGCCGGGCGAGCCGCAGCTGGTTTATACGCATCCGATCGGGGTTGGCAAAGCCGGCTGGCGTACGCCCGAAGGCGTCACTCATATTGTTTCGCGCGAAACCGACCCGACCTGGCGACCGTCCGTTGGCGTGCGCCAGGAGCATGAGGAAAACGGTGATCCGGTTCCGGCCGTGGTGCCGCCGGGCCCGGACAATCCCCTCGGCCGCTACAAGTTCACGTTGGGTTGGCCTGAATATCTGATTCATGGCACCAACAAGCCGTACGGGGTCGGGCTGCGCTCGAGCCACGGCTGCATCCGGCTTTATCCGGAGGACATTGAAAAGCTTTACGAGATGGTGCCGCTCGGCACGCAGGTGCGGGTCGTCAATCAGCCGTTTTTGTTCGGCTGGCACGAGGGCCGGCTGTACCTGCAGGCCTACACGGTGCTGGAGGATGATCCGCGCGACTGGCAGAAGTCGTCCAAGACGCTGCTTGCCAAATCGATGTCACCACGTCTGCAGCAGCTGCTGAAGGCAAGCGGAAATCAGGTCGACTGGCAGGCCATCTCGCAGATAACGCACGAGCCGCGCGGTATCGCGGCGCCGGTATCGGGAGCGGTCGAGTCGGTCGACGCGGTGCTGGCGGCGGCGCCAAAGGTCCAGAACCGCATACCGCCGGGCTCGAACTGGAACGGTGAGGACGAGAACGACGCCGATCAGCAAAGCTACCAGCAGCTGCTGTCCGAGCGCGAACCGCAGAAGGCAGCGCCGGCCCCCGCGGTCGCGCCGCCCCACGGCTAGTGGCCATGAACGAGGCGAAATTACCGAAACTTTCGGCCTGGCTGGAGCTGATGCACGCGGAAATAGTCCGCAAGCGCGAAGCCGAACGACAGGCGCTCGATGAGCAGCAGCGTCGCGAGCGGGAGCTGGCCGCCCGAGTTGATCCGCCCCGCAGTTAAGGTTCAGCTCCTTCAAGCAGCGCCCGTCGCGGCCCGTCAATGTGGTAAATTGGCGGCAGGTCCCGGGGGCAAACTGTGGCCGAGCGTTTATCCGCCGTCGATCAATCCGAAATCTTCCTGCGCTCCGCACCGTCGATTGAGCGGATCAGCACCGCCGTCACCGCCTTCGTCGGCCGCACCCTGAAAGGCCCGGTCAACCGCCCGGTCGGAGTCGAAAGCTTCATCCAGTTTCAGCAGCTGTTTGGCGGCCTGTGGCAGCCGTCCACGGTCTCCTACGCGGTCGAGCAGTTCTTTGATAGTGGCGGGCGCGAAGCGCTGATAGTCCGGGTGACGAATCGCGGCTGCCCGCCGACCATCAGTCTGCCGACTCCCACCGGCGCGCTGCGCCTGCGCGGCCGCTCGGCCGGGACACGCGAGTACCTGCGCGCCTCCGTTGATTACGATGGCATCAGCGTCGTTGACTCCGAGCGGTTCAATCTGGTGATCCAGCGGGTGCGCGCGCCGGGCTCCGAGTTCATCGAGGATCAGGAGATATTCCGCGGCGTATCGGTGCGCAGCGGGACCGATCGCTATGTCGCCGACGTGCTGATCAACTCGGCGCTGGCCCGCGTCGTCGAGCCGGTGATCGCCGAACGGCCCGATCGCACCCGCGGCCCCGGTCCGGGCAGTGTGGTCGGCTATATCGCCAGTGCCGCTGACGGTGACGACGGCGATGAGCTGACCGATTACGATCTGATCGGGTCCGCCGAGGTAGGAAGCGGCCTGTTTGCGCTGGACGGAGCGCCCGAATTTAACCTGCTTTGCCTGCCGCCACTGAGCCGCGAGCGCGACGTCGGACTGCCGGCACTGCTGGTGGCGGCACGGTTGTGCCGGCGGCGCCAGGCGATGCTGCTGATCGACCCGCCGGCGGCATGGAGCAGCGTCAGCGAAGCGATGGCCGGCCTGCGCGGCTGGCCGCTGCACAGCGAGGATGCGCTGATGTATTTTCCGCGCATCGTCGCCCAGGACCGGCTGCGCGGCCGCCCTGAAACCTTTGGCGCAAGCGCCGCGGCCGCCGGCATGCTTGCGCGCGGCGATGAATCCTGTCCGGTCTGGTCGCCGCTGGCGGCCGATGATCCGGTGCTGCGGCCCGGATTGCGCCCGGCGCTGGAGCTGACAGCCGAGGAGCGCCTGAGGCTCGGCCGGCTCGGCGTCAACTCGCTGCTCAGCGCGCGCTCGCCGGTGCGGTTGAATTACAGCCCCTGCACCTTGTTGCCCGATGAAGGCGCGCGCAGCGAAGGGCGGGACCTGGCGGCGCGCCGCTGTACGCTGTGCGTGACCGGCAGTGTGCTGCGCGGGACACGCTGGACTGTGCTCGAGCCGGCGGGCCCGGCGCTTTGGCAGCGCGCCCGCGCCCAGGTCGAGGCGTTCCTGGAGTCGCTCGACCAGGAAGGCGCATTTGTCGGCGGCACTGCCGCGGAAAGTTATTTTGTCATTTGCGATGAGCGGCTGAACAAGCCCAATGCAGCCGGCAAGGTGCGCTTTGACCTGCTGTTCGGCTTTGCGTTGCGTCAGCCGGAAGAGTTCCAGTGCTTTCTGGTGACCCACACGCCGGAGGAGAGCCGCATCAAACCGGTGACCGTCAATCACCTGGCGATGCCCTGGGAGCGGCTGGAAGAGCGGATCGAAACGGCGATCCTGCGTGGCCTGACCGCCGACGGCTAGCGGCACCCGGCACGTAAGGCCACTGCGGGCCTGCCCCCGTCCGTGTAAGCTTCGCTCGCGCGCGGCTGTACGGGAGCGGATCGCTCAGGGGCTAAGGTCGCGACCCGGCGCGATCCGTTTATGGCAATTCATTCAACCCGGTGAGGCCCTCTAAGTGGCTGATCGTTATGCGGTTTTTTCCCATGGCAAGGATGGCGAGCCGTGGGGTTACAAGATCACGACGCTGGCGGAAACGGCCCGCAGTGAGGGCTATACCGTCGAATCCGTCGATTATCGCGGTATCGATACCGCCCGCGGCCGCGTCGAGAAGCTGGTGAGCGTTTGCCAGAACCTGCACGGCGAGCTGGTGCTGATCGGCTCGAGCCTCGGCGGTTACGTGTCGCTGTCGGCGGCATCGCTCCTGCATGCCCGCGGCGTGTTTCTTCTGGCGCCGGCGATCTACATGGAAGGTCTGGCGCCGCTGCGGCCCGGGTCACTGGATTGTCCGGCGGCGCTGGTGCACGGCTGGCGCGACGAGGTCATCCCGGTCGAGCACAGCATCCGCTACGCGCGCGAACACGGCTCGGTGCTGCACCTCGTCAACGGCGATCACCGCCTGCACGATCAGATGCGCATGATCAAGTACCTGTTCGAGCACTTTCTGATCGCTCTGGATCTGACCCCGGAATCGCGGTGAACAGACGCATGGCCGTTGGGCTCGGCGGGCGATTCATTCCGCGGCCCCGAAGCTAGCGGAGAATCCTGGTGCTTGGCAGATTCCTGCGACTGTGGACGCGC
This sequence comes from Steroidobacteraceae bacterium, assembly GCA_036390615.1. Lineage (GTDB taxonomy): Bacteria > Pseudomonadota > Gammaproteobacteria > Steroidobacterales > Steroidobacteraceae > FEN-1191. Next base: position 7,691 of record DASWBL010000217.1, read on the forward strand.
CCCAGCCTGCAACCGCAGGATGCGGCCGAACGCCTGCGCGACCAGCCGAATCCGGTCTGCTACGTGCTGGAGCGGCGCGGCGCCGCGGATCTGGCGGTGCTGCAAAAGGTCTGCAGCAGCGCCCGCCTGCCGCGGCCCACGCGACGACTGCTAGCGCAGCAGCTGAGTGGCCGGCGTGCGGTCTTTGCGCTTGAGCGGACGCTCGGTCTGTGGCGGCGGCGCGTTGACCGGCGCGTGCCCGCCGAACTGACCGAGCTGGTGGCCGCGCTACGCGAGGATCCGCAGCTCGACGTCAATCTGGTGCCGACCTCCGTTTACTGGGGGCGCGCACCGCAGAAGGAACGCTCCATCATCCGCCTGCTGCTGTCCGAGAGCTGGGGCATCGGCAGCCGGCTCGGTAATGTCTTTACGGTACTCGTCAACGGCCGCAACGCGATGGTGCAGCTCAGCGGCCCGCTGTCGCTGCGCTCGCTGCTCGGCGACAGCGCCGATACCGCCGTCGCGGCGCGGCGCGTGGCCCGATCGCTGCGGGCACAATTTGCTCGCGCCCGCACGGCGCGCATCGGCCCTGATCTGTCGCACCGGCGCACGATCGTGGCCGAGGTGCTGCGCACGCGGGCAGTGCGGGCGGCCGTGGCGCAGCAGTTGCACGAGCGCACGACGCTGAATAGGCGTGCGGTACTGCTCGAGGCGCGGCGCATCGCCATGGAAATAGCCGCCAATTACTCCCACACCTTTGTCACTTTGATGTCCAAGGCGCTGGGCTGGCTGTGGAACCGGCTGTATGACGGCGTTGAATTCAACCATGCGGAAACGCTGCAGCAGGTCGCCGACGGCAACGAGATTGTCTACGTGCCCTGCCATCGCAGCCACATGGACTACCTGCTGCTGGGCTATGCCATCTACCAGCGGGGTTTTGTCCCGCCGCACACCGCGGCCGGGCTGAATCTAAACCTGCCAGTGGTGGGGCGCTTCCTGCGCAAGGGCGGGGCGTTTTTCATTCGCCGGAGCTTCCGCGGCAACTCGCTGTACACCGTCGTGTTCATGAAATACCTCGGCGCCATCATGGCGCGGGGCCATTCGATCGAGTTTTTCATCGAAGGCGGCCGCAGCCGTACCGGCCGGCTGCTGGCGCCGATGACCGGCATGCTGTCGATGACCGTGCGCAGCTACCTGCGAGAACCGGTGCGGCCGGTGGTGTTCGTGCCGGTCTATTTTGGCTACGAGCGGATCATGGAAGGCTCGACCTATGTTGGTGAGCTGTCCGGCAAGCCCAAGGAAAAGGAGTCGGTCTGGGGGCTGGTGCGCAGCATCCGGCGCGTGTTTCGCGAGCACTATGGGCGCGTACACGTAAACTTGGGCGAACCGATCCACCTCGACGCGCTGCTCGAGCGGCACGCGCCAGAGTGGCGCAAGGCGCAGCCGCTGGAATCGGAGCGGCCGCGCTGGATCGGCGACATGGTCGATGAACTGGCTCATACGATCATGCGACACATCAATGCGGCGGCGGCAGTGACTCCTGTCAATCTGCTGGCGCTCGCGTTGCCGACTACACCGCGCCAGACGTTGCTCGAGGCCGATCTGCTGCGTCATGTCGAGCTACTGGTCGCGCTGATGAAGGCTGTGCCCTACGACCCCCGCATCACGGTGACATCGCTAGGCGCGAGCGAAGTGATCGATTACGGCGTGGCGCTGCAAATCGTCTACCGCGAACGCCAAGGCGCCGGGGATTTCGTCTGCATGAGTCCGCAGAACGCGATCCTGGCGACCTACTACCGCAACAACGTGCTGCATTTGGTCGCGCTGCCCTCGATGATCGCCTGCTGCTTCCTGTCAAATGCCGCCATGCGTACGGAGGATGTCCAACGTCTGGCGTCGCGCATTTATCCCTACATCGCGGCGGATCTGTTCATGCGCTGGGACGAGGCGAGCGTGGCCTCAATTGTCGAGCAGACGCTGACCGCGCTGGTGCAACTCGGGTTGCTGCATTATTCGCCGGAGACCGGCCTGTGGCGGCGGCCGCAGCCACGGTCGGCGGAAGCGATGCAGCTGTCGCTGCTGGCGCAGACCACGGTGTCGATCATCGAGCGTTACTACATGGCCATCGCGGTGCTGATCGGCGCCGGCAGCGCCCAGATCACGCAAAAAGCGCTGGAAGAGCGTTGCCAGTTGATGGCGCAACGAATGACCCGGCTGTACGGACTGAACGCGCCGGAATTTTTCGACCGCTCGCTGTTTGAAAACTACATCAATCTGTTGCGCAGTCGGCAAGTGCTGCACACCGATGAGCAGGGCCTGCTGGTTTTTGACGACGTGCTGATCCGCGTGGCCGAGGACGCCGAGGTTGTGCTATCCGAACAAATCCGCCACAGCATCCTGCAGGTGACGCACGGTTGAATCTGGCGGTCGGTGCCGGCAGGCGGTAGCAATGTGGGATCATGGATCTTGCCGAATCAAAGCGGCCACCACTCCGTTTGAACTGGAGAATTGCCATGAGATATCTGTCGGTGTCATTGCCTGTCGCCTTGCTGATGTGCCTTACCGCTTCGGCGACGGCGACGGCGCCGGCGCCAACTGATGCCAAGAGCGTGGCGCCGGTCGTATTGATTACCGGCTCCGACCGCGGCATCGGCTTCGCGCTGACGCAGGAATT
>DASWBL010000218.1:0-3349 GCA_036390615.1 Steroidobacteraceae bacterium
GAAAGTGCGCGGCTACATCGGCTTCTCGCTGCTCGGCCGCACCGAGCTATGGACCCGCTATACCGGCACGGAGATGGATCTGCCGCCCGGCCACTGAGCCGCAGCGCGCCGCTAATCTATTGCTGGTCCGCCGCCGAGGCCGGCGTGACCATGGCGATCACACCAAAAGCCGGATGGTCGAAGTAATTCTTGTCATTGAGCTTGATCAGCCGTAGTTCCGCCAGCGCGTTGACCGGATCGGTGCCGTAGGTCAGGTTCACGCCAAAATGCAGCAGCTGGCCGCGTTCCAGGTACAGGTTCCCGGCAAGACCCGGTACCTCGATCCCGACCTGATCGAGCGGCAGACCCGCGTGCCGGTTCCAGCCGGTGGCCAATTGGACCCAGCCGGCATGCGCGAGCACCTCAAAGCTGCCGCTTGATTGCATCCGTGCGGCGATGCCGCCAAGCTGCATCTGCGAGGTATCGAGGATCCGCACTACCTTGGGCGGCGGATCGGAGCTGTCAAACACGCCGTTGAAATTGCGGCCCTCGGCGGGCCGGCTTAAGTCCTCGCCAAAGTTGCCGGCGTGATTGGCAAAAATGATGACTTCGACCTGATACACGCCGCTGGCCCGGCCGGGATCGGCGCCGGCGGGCAGCGCGAGCAGGCACAGCGCGGCGAGCAACAGTCGCCTCACCGCGACCCACGTTAAGCGCAATTTCATGGCTTTATTGTATCAGGGCCGGCCAGTTGCTCGAGCAGCCGCGCAGCGAAGTCAAAGCGGTCGGTCGGTTGCGGCAGGGCGCGCGTGATGCGAAGCCGCAACGGCCCGTCCATGCGGTACTCGCGCGGCTGGCGCTGGATGAGCCGGATCACTGCGGCCGCATCGACGTGGTGCTGCTCCTCGAACTGCACGCTGCCGCCCGTGGCGGAAAGATCTAGCCGGCGCAGCCCAAGCGCCCGTGACTGCACCCGCAGTTCCGCGAGCTTGAGCAGGTTGCGGGCCGCCGCCGGCAGCGGTCCGAACCGGTCAACCAGCTCACCTTCCATGTCCTGCAGCTGCAGCGCATCGCCTGCCGCCATGCGCTGGTAAAGCGCGAGCCTAAGGTGCACATCGGCGACGTAGTCGGCTGGCAGCAGTGCGGGCACGTGCAGGTCGATTTCCGTGGCCGCAGCCAGCGGCCGATCGAGCTGCGGCTCGCGGCCCTCGCGCAACGCCTTGACCGCCTGCTCGAGCATGTCGAGGTACAGGCTCAGGCCCACTTCGGTCAGCTCGCCGGTTTGTTTTTCGCCGAGAAACTCGCCGGCGCCGCGGATCTCAAGATCGTGAGTAGCGAGCACGAATCCCGCCCCAAGTTCCTCCATCGATTCGATCGCCTCGAGGCGCTTGGCCGCATCGGCGGTCAGAGCCTTTCGCGACGGCACGATCAGATAGGCATAGGCGCGGTGATGCGAGCGGCCGACCCGGCCGCGCAGCTGATGAAGTTGAGCCAGGCCGAGTCGGTCGGCGCGATTGATCAGGATGGTATTAGCGTCCGGCACGTCGATGCCGCTCTCGATGATGGTGGTACAGGCCAGCACGTTGAAGCGCCGGTGATAAAAATCCACCATCAGCTGCTCCAGATCCCGCTCCCGCATCTGGCCGTGGCCGACGCGCACTTGCGCCTCGGGCACCAGCGCCGCAAACTCCGCGGCCATTTTCTCGATCGTCTGCACCTCGTTGTGCACCAGGTACAGCTGACCGCCGCGGCGCAATTCGCGCAGCGCCGCTTCCCGCAGCGTTGGTCCGTGCCATTCGGTGACAAAGGTCTGGATAGCCAGCCGTCCCACGGGCGGCGTGCCGATCAGCGACAAATCGCGCAGCCCGCCAAGCGCCATGTTGAGCGTGCGCGGAATCGGCGTTGCAGTCAGCGTCAGCACGTGAACTTCGGCCCGCAGCGCCTTGAGCCGCTCCTTGTCGCGCACGCCGAAGCGATGCTCCTCATCGACGATGATCAGGCCTAAGTTCGCAAAGCGCGCATCGGCGTGCAGCAGCCGGTGAGTGGCGACCAGGATGTCGACCTGTCCCTTCTCGAGCCCCTCGAGCACGGCGGCGCTTTCCCGGCCCGAGCGGAAGCGCGACAGAGCTTCGATCCGCACCGGCCAGTCGGCAAAGCGGTCGCGAAAGCTCTGCAAATGCTGCTCGGCCAGCAGCGTGGTCGGCACCAGCAGCGCCACCTGCTTGCCGGCCTCCACCGCGACGAAGGCGGCACGCATCGCCACCTCGGTCTTGCCGAAGCCAACATCGCCGCAGACTATCCGGTCCATCGGGCGGCTGCCCTTGAGATCTGCGAGCACCCGCACGATCGCTTCGGCCTGATCGGCGGTTTCCTCGAACGGAAAGGCGTTGGCAAAGTTCTGGTAATCAAGATCCGCCGCCTGCAGCGATGGCGCCTGGTGCGCCTGGCGCCTGGCGTGCAGGTCGAGGAGCTCAGCGGCCACGTCGCGCACCGCCTCGGTGGCGCGGCGGCGGGCCTTGGCCCACTGATCGGTGCCGAGGCGGTGCAGCGGTGCACTCTCCGGCGCCCCGCCGGTGTAGCGGTTGACCAGGTGCAGCGCATGCACCGGCACGTAGACGCGATCGCCGTCCTGGTATTGCAGCACCAGAAATTCGCCCGTCTGCCCGCCGATCTCCATCAGCTGCAGGCCCTGGTAGCGACCAACACCGTAGCTGTCGTGCACCACCGGCGAGCCGGGTTCGAGCGACTGCAGGTTGCGCAGGATCGTGGCCGGGTCGATGGCTGCGCGCCGGCGACGGCGCTGCTGCGGGGCGCGCGTGCCGAACAGCTGCGATTCGCTGAGCAGCGCAAGCGGCGGCGAGTTCAGCTGCAATCCCGCGATGTCCTCAGCCACCGTGACGGCAAGCGTCGCGTCGCCGCTGGCAAATTGCGCCCAGTCGGCCAGGGCCCGCGGCGGGCGGCCCTGGGCGGCGAGCATGCCGGCGATGACTTCGCGCCGGCCGGCCGAGTCAGCCACGATCAGCACGCGGCCCGGATAATCGGCTATGAACGCAAGCAGCGGCGCGAGCGGCCGGCTGGCACGCGCGTCGAGCCGGAAGCTTGGCGCGAGCCGCGAGCTAAATTCCTGCACCGGTACGCCGGCCGCGAGGCTCAATTCGGCTGCCGCGTCGGCCGGCAATGCGGCGCCCGGGTCGCGGAAGCGCTCGATGCTGACGGCCGCGTGCTCATCAATCAGCGGCAGGATCTGCTCGGCGGGGACGAACGCCTCCGCGGGCGGCAGCAGCGGCCGCTCAACGTCGTGCCGGTGATCCTCGTAACGCGCGCCGATGCCGCGCCACGCCCGATCGAGCGCTGCCGGCAGGTCAATGTC
>DASWBL010000219.1:0-5258 GCA_036390615.1 Steroidobacteraceae bacterium
GAACGACCCGCTATCGAGCCGCATGCGGCCGAGGCGACCCGCCGACCGAAGGAGCCGAGGATGGATGCCAAGGAATCGCTGATCACCCCGGAACTGACGATCGAAGGCAAGATCGAGGGCGTTGGCAACATCCGCATGGCCGGCAGGTTTAAGGGAAATGTGCACGTTGAGGGCGACGTAGCTCTCGAGCCCGGCGCGAAACTCGACGGCGAAGTTCGGGCCCGCGCGCTGACCGTCGGCGGCGAACTGAACGGCAACATTATTTCAGCCAAGCATATTGATGTGCTGCAAAGCGGCGTGATTGTCGGTGACGTCAAGGCCGAGACGATCACGGTCGCGGCCGGCTCGCGCATGCGCGGCCACGTGGAGTTTGGCTGGGGTGAAGTCGGTGGCGGCAAGATCGGAGGGAACGGTCGGCCGATATGAGCGGGGCGCGTGCGAACACCCTGGGTGCGACACGCGTCTGTCCGCATTGCAAGGCGACCGTGCTGGCGAGCGCCAGCGTCTGTCCCGGCTGCCAGCACCATCTGCGGTTTAATCAGGCGGACGCGCAGGCGGCACCCACCGGCTACGAGGCCGTGCAGATCGCCGGCACGATTCAGCACCGTGAGCCAAGTGAGGCGTGCGAGTACTGCGTCGTGCTGTCGGTCGATAATGCCCGCGGCGACAAGATAACGCGACAGGTCGTAAGTGTTGGCGCCTTGCAACCGGCCGAACTGCACCGCTTCAGCGTTTCGATTCAGCTGCTGCCGTCGCGGCAAGCGCTGCCGCCGAAGCGCGACAAATAACGCCGGCGCTTCAGACGAGCTGCAGATCGGTCGGCGTAACGCCGGGGAACACCCGCTCCATATTGTCGACCGAGAGGCCCCACATGGCCTTGAACAGTCCGCCGACAACGGCGCGGTGGTCGTTGAGCACGTAGTAATCACGGTTCTGCAGCAGCGAGCCGAATGCGACGCGCTGCTGGCGACCAACAATCTGTCCGCCGCTGATGCCGCCGCCGAGCACCCAGTACACCGAGCCGTGGCCGTGATCGGTGCCCTTGTTGCCATTTTCCCTGAACGTGCGGCCGAATTCCGAGATGACCACCACTACCGTGTTGCGCCATTCGGTGCCTAAGGTCTGGGCAAAGGTATTAAGGCCTCGGCTCAGGTTGCCAAGGTTGTTGGCGAGCGCGCCTTGCGCGCCGCCTTCGTTGACGTGCGTGTCCCAGCCGCCGACGTCGATAAAGCCAAGCCGGTACTGTTCGCGCATCAGCTTGCCGACCCGTTCAGCTTCAATGTCAAAAGCCTTGGCGTTGCCCGCGCCGCGATTGGCCGTAACCATTTCATCCTGCATTGTCTTGGAGACTTCCTGGCGCATTTCCAGGCCGTCAGCGACCGCAGGCTCCAGGTGACTGCCCGAGTACATGCTGGTGAGGATCTTGGCCTGGCGATCATCAAACACCGGCTTGCTGACCGACTTGAGTGATACGTTGGGAATGTCCGTATCGCCCTGGAAAACCAGCGGCAGCGCGTCGGTGAAAGCAATGGGATTGGCGCCCGTGACCACACCGGCAAGCCGACCGAGGTAACCGGAGCGCAGATTGCGCGGTCCGTTCACTGGCTGGCCAAGCTCAATGCTGTCCTGGGTTTCGAAATGGCTGCGCGACAGATCATCGGTACCGGCATAAGGGATGAATGCCGCCTGGCGCAGCGCATACAGCGGGCCCAGGGTCTCGCGCACGGCCGGCGCCAGCGCCCAGTCGGCATCGAGCGCCAGCGCGCCGCCAGCCTTGTTCTCGTCAGGCTGCGCGATCGCGATGGTCGGGCGCGCAGCGTAGTAGTCCTGGCTGCTGTAGGGAATCAAAAAGTTGGCGCAATCGTAGCCGCCGCGCAGGAATACCAGCAGGAAGCGCGCCGGGCTGTCGCCAATCGCGTAGAGCCGGCCTGCAAGGCCAAGCGCCGGCAGGGTGGCAGCCATTGTTAGCAGGTCACGGCGTTTCATGGTGGCTACCTCGGGTTGCCTTTAGCGGTAATTGAGTTCCGGGGAGGCCAGCAGGAACGTATTCCACTCCTGCTGGGAATTGGCCTGATCGAGGGCTACCTGGGTGTTCTTGGACAGAATCGGTTCAATGGCGTCGTAATACAGCCGGCTTTGCAATCTCGGGAAACCGGTCGCGGGAGCGGCGGGCGTGCCGTCCTCCGCGTCAAACAACCCGGCATTGCCGGAACCCACGGTACGGGCGATTTCAAAGCGCCGTGTCATCTGGCTCGAGCTCGCCCAGCCTGATTCAGTCAGTGGATAGCCGTCCGGGGTCTGATGGCCGAACGGGGCCTCGCCCATCCCATTGAGCCAGTTAATCAGCGGATGGGCGTTGACGATCGGCCGCGCATCGTAGGCCAGGCGTACGGTCGAGACCACGTAATGCATCGGGTCTTTGAACTTCTGGCCGAGCGAGGCGGTGAACTCACTGGAGGAAAACAGCGTGCGCAACACCGCGGCGATATCGCCGTCGGTTGACTTGAACGTTGCGGCCATGCGGTCGGTCAGGCTCGCCGGCGGATCATCAGCCACGAAATACATGGCGATTTTTCGCGTGACGAAATGCGCGCAGGCGTCCCGGTGCACCAGCAGGTCTACGGCCTGCTCGATCTCGGGAAAGCCGTGGCCCTCGATATGCGTGCCGAGGAATACCTTGGGACCGAAATCATGGCGGTAGGGATTGAATTCAAAGCCGCCCTTGTGGCGGTATAGCGCCTGCCACTCGGGCCGCAGACGCGGGCCATTGCCGCCGCGGAAGATGCCGGCGCCGGTGAGGATGCGCGCGAGTTCCTGCACGTCCCGCTGCGTGTAACCGCCGTTGACGCCGAGCGTATGCAGCTCCATCAGTTCGCGGGCGTAGTTCTCGTTGACATGCTCGACCGCGTTCTGGGCGTTGTCCAGATACTGCAACATGGCCGGGTGCTCAAGGGTTGCCATCACCAGGTCGCGGAAGTGCCCGAGCGCGTGCGGGCGAATGGCCTCGTCGGCGTAATCGCCGACCAGCCAGCGCACATTGGCCTTGTATTGATAGACGCTGAAGTGATTCAGCCAGAAGCCGACCATCTGTTCCCGCAGCTGATTGGGCGAATAGACGGCACGCAGCAGCTCGCGCCGCTGCGCCTCGTAAGCAAGTTTATTGCTCCGTTCATTGAGCGCTTTGCGCGCGGCGTCCTTGTCATCGCTTGCGCTCATGTCGTTGACGCGCTTGTTCTCGACCTGTTCGCGGGCAAGCATGCCAGCGCCATCTTCGTGCGCGATCTGCAGCTGCTCGAGCTGCGTGGCGATCTCGGGCGGCAGCTGCTCGCTGCCCGCATTGAGCTGCTCTTCCAGAAACGCGCTGCGGCCGACGCGCCGGTACTCGGCCAGCGTGGCCGAAGTCGGTCCGTAGGTAACGCGCTCCAGCCACAGCAGATCGCTGCCCGCGGCGTCGGCTGGAGCCGGTAGCGGCCGCGGCGGCGGCGCCGAGGCGCAGGAGCCAAGCAGCAGCAGGGCGCCCCACAGCAATGGCCTCAGCATCAAATCTCGGTTCGGCACTGATTAGGCTCCAATTTGACTCAACGCAGTCTGCCTCACTGAAATTATCCTTGCCGGTCCCTAGCTTCCCACAACGGCTGCGGCGGGGGCCTGTTGACAGGCTGCAGCCGAATCCTGCCAATGGCTGGGATCTGCGCAGCAATTTGCTCCAAAATGGCGCCTGGCCGCGATGCGGCGCGGGATCGGTGGGATGTGGCAATGCAGTCAACCAGGCAGACAAGCGGGTCGATTTGCCGGAGCAGCACTTGATAAGGCTTGAGACAGCGCGGCTGACGCTGCGCCCGCTGGAAGCGAGCGATGCGCCTTTTACGCTGGCGCTGCTCAATGACCCGGATTACGTGCGATTCATCGGCGACAAGGGCGCGAGGGATCTGGACGCTGCGCGGCGCTACATAGAGCAGGGTCCGCAGCGCATGTATGCCGAACACGGCGTAGGGCTGCTCGCCGTGGAGTTGCAAAGCAACGGCGCGCCTATCGGGATGTGCGGATTGCTCCGGCGCCCGTTGCTTGCGGATGTCGATCTAGGGTTTGCGCTGCTGCCGCCGTACCGCTCGCGCGGTTATGCGCTCGAAGCGTCCCGAGCCGTGCTGGAGCATGGCAGGCAATCGCTCGGCCTGCGGCGCGTCGTGGCCATCGTGGACACGAAAAATCGCCACTCGATTGTGCTGCTTAAGCGCCTCGGTATGGAACGGGTTGAATCGATGCGCCTGCCCAGCGATCCGGCTGAACTTGACCTGTACGCCGTCGACCTCGGTGCGAGTTTAGTGGCCGCCGCGCCGCTGGCGGCCGAACAGCAGCAGCGCAAGCCCGGCGAGGATCACGCCAACCGCGAGCCACTCGTAGGCACTGACTGATTCGCCGCCAAGGGCTATGCCAAGCAGCAGACCGATCACCGGATTGACAAAGGTGTAGCTCGCGGCAATGGCCGGGCTGGTACGCTCGAGCAGCATCATGTAGGCCGTGAAGGCAATCAGCGAGCCGAAAATCACCAGATACGCCCAGGCGACGCCGGCGAGAATCGGTACTGGCCAGTGCACTGGTTCGTGGCGCAGCGCCGAGATGGTCAGCAGCACCAAGCCGCCGCACAGCATCTGCGCACCGTAGCCAACGCCGCCGGGCGCAAGCTTGAAAAGCTGCTGGCTGAGCACGCTGCCGAGCGACCAACAGCTGGTTGCGAAGCATAGCGCCAGCAATCCGATGGGCGAGGCGCCGAAACCCGCGCCGCGGCTCAGCAGCAGGGTGCCGCCCAGCCCGATCGTCAGGCCTGCCACTTCCAATATTGTGGGTCTGAGGCCAAAGGGCAGGCTGATCACAGTCACCAGTGCGGGCACCACCGCGATAAAGGCAACTGTGAGCCCGGAGGGCACAGTCTGCTCGACAAAGGCGGTACAGCCCATGCCGCCGCCGAGCATTAGCCCGCCCATCAGCAGCGCGTTGCGCCACTGTCGCAGGCTCGATGCGGCCGCGCCGCGCCCGTGCACCCAGAGCAGCAACGCGCCACCGGCCACCACGAATCGGGTACCCATGCCAAAAAAAGGTGGCAGGCCGGCGAGTGAAAACTTTATCGCAAGATAAGTCGAGCCCCAGACCAGCCAGGTGGCTGCCAAACAGGCTATGACTGTCGGGGACCAGCGGGTGGCAGGCGATTGTTGGGCCATCAGCATGGCAGATATTGAGCGCTTGCGGCCAGGTGGCGATCA
>DASWBL010000220.1:0-2512 GCA_036390615.1 Steroidobacteraceae bacterium
GCGCGCGGCATAAAGTTCCCTCGCGACCATCGGGCGCCGAGGCGCGGCAGGTTTTCGCGCCCGGCGGGCCGCTCGAGGAGGCCCGGCAACGGATCGTGGCACTGGCGCCGCCAATTATTGCGGTCGAGGCACAGGTCGGCCCCGACTGCCCCATGTTGCTGGGCGACCCGGCCTCGCTTATCCAGGTGATCGTCAATCTTGGCATTAACGCGGTTCAAGCCATGGAGCGCGATGGCGGCACGCTGACGCTAACCATGGCGCCGGTGAGCGCCGATGAATCGTTTCCGACCTTGCCGCCCGGCCGCTATGTGAGCCTTGTAATCAACGACACCGGGATTGGCATGAGCGCGGCCGTGCTTGAGCGGATCTTCGAGCCGTACTTCACCACCCGCGACGCGCAGCACGGCACGGGTCTCGGCCTGCCGATTGTGCAGCAGCTCGTCCGTAACATGGCTGGCCAAATGCAGATTACTTCCGCCGAGGGGGTAGGGACGCGCGTACAGGTCATCCTGCCGGCCGCCCCCCAGTGACACACAAGGCGCCCACCGTCGGGCCGCAGACGATCGCGAGGCCTAGCGCGCCGCAACCAGCTGATGATAGGAATGCAGTAGTTGCTCGGCGGACGCAAAACCATCGATGCGCGTCCACGGCGCGCCGCGCGCTGGACGAATGAAAGTCACCGGCGTGTGATTCATCTTTTCGCCGCGATAAATCTCGAAGGCCCGCTGGACCTGCACGCTCGCCGCGGCGCTGCCAGTAAAGTAATCCCACCCCGGCCCACCCTTGAAGCGCGCGGCATAGGCCCGCAGTTCCTGCGGCGTGTCCTGTTCTGGATCAATCGAAATCGACACCACGTGCACTGAAGCCCGCTCAGCTCCCAGCTGCTCGCGAAACTGCGCCAGCACCGCGCTCAGCAGCGGACAGATCGAATTGCAACTGGTGTAAATAAAATTCAGCACCACGGGCCGGTCATCATCGAGCGCTGCACCCAAGGTCAGCCGTTGGCCATCGGCGCGCAGCAGCGGCACATTGGGTATCGTCAGCGCCGACACCGAATTGTGGGTCGGAGCCTGCTGGCCGTCGCGATGCTCAACCGCATCGGCACCGACGGCGAGCGCTGCGCCGAGCATTGCAACGGTCAGCGCGATAGTCTTCGCCACTAAAGTATGACAACGGTGAAACATAATCTGTTTACCTTACGACGGCGATTGAGTGCAGCGCAGGCGGCGCTTTCCTGGTAAATCGCCTGTGAAAACCCATGAATTTGCTGCGACTCATACTACGTATCCGCGCCTGAATTGCCAGTCCTGCGGCCGGACTACAATAATTCCTACCGCCTAAATGCAGTCTTGCCTCCCGAACAGGCCGCAAGCACCAAATCCATTTTTCCCCATGTAGTAAATCTTGTTAACTGGCCGGACGGTCGATGGGGCAACAAAAGGATACAGCCGCCGACAAAAACCCCGCCAGCGGAATTAGAGATCAATGAAAGTATCGAGCGACCTTGATAAGGCTATTGGAGCAATAAATGCTCGCTCGGATTTTCAATGCAGAAACCTACATTCTGCGTCATTGACTCGATGCGGATTGGTTGGCAATCGCAATGCCGCGGGCGGCGATCGCCAGCGCCCAGACTACGGTATAGCAGAGCGGCGGCTCCTTTTCACTGTAGTGCCTGCTCTCCGCCATCAGGCACCCGGCTGCTGGTGGCATGAATTCAACGCAAAGCACGATGGAGGTCAGCTACACCGGCTTAACGATTCGGGTAACGCAGGATCCGAGCGGGGCGCAGCACGCATTTCGCGGCAACTGTCGGTTGATCTTGGAAACGCTATACTATCTATAATCCCATTAACGATTTCAGCTCTACCCGCCAAGGCCGGATCGCACGCGGATTTCACGCCGGTAATTTTCCATGCCCTGATCGGCGATGATGGAGATCTTCGGTCCCAATGCATCGGCACGTGCCTGTTACCCTCACGCAGTGTGGTCGTGCGAGCCAGGATATCGCGCTAAGCACATTGAACAGTAAGCAAATACAGATTGCGAACGGAGCAAACCGGACTGCAATGTTGCACCTCAAGCCATCAAGCTCCTGCTGGCGCACCCTCGTTGCGTGCCTGCTGACGCTGACCATGGCGGGCAGCGCCTGGCCAGGAGGCCGGAGCCGGGCGCCCGCGCCCGTGTCGGCGGCAGCAGAGGCAATTTATCGCGAAGGGCTGCTCCCCGACGGATCCGCACTGCGCGGCGAGCGGTCGAGCGGCGAACCGCTGCAAGGTCGCGCGACTGCCTGCATCAACTGCCACCGTCGCAGCGGCCTTGGCACGATCGAAGGGGATACGGTCATCCCACCCATTGCCGGCGATTCCCTCTTCAACGGCGTAACCGGCCAGGTAACCCCTATGGCTGGGCATTCAGGAGGCGCGCCGGTGGCCCGCAGTGCCTACAACGACAAAACGCTGGCAAGAGCCTTGCGCGAGGGTATCAACCCGGACGGGCGTTCGATGAGCTA
>DASWBL010000221.1:0-4563 GCA_036390615.1 Steroidobacteraceae bacterium
GACGTGAATAGGCAGTTGCACTGGCTGCGTGGTGCCGCTGACGCCGCGGTGCTAGCCGAGGCGGCGCCTGAAGCCGAGCGGCCGCTCGGCACGGCGCTCGGCCAGTTGCATGGACTTTACATCGTCGCGCAAAACAGCACCGGGCTGGTGATCGTCGACATGCATGCCGCGCACGAGCGCGTGCTGTACGAGCAGTTCAAGCTGCAGTACGAAGGGGCAGCGCCCGCCATGCAGCGGCTGCTCGAGCCGCTCGCGGTCCATTGCGCTGCCGCCGAGGTCGAACTGCTCCTCGAACATGAAGCGGACTTCTCGCGGCTCGGCTTTGAGCTGGCGCGGCTGGCGCCGGACAAGCTGGCAATCCGCGCCGTTCCGGCGCTGCTCGCCGGCGCCGACGTGGCCGCCGTGATTGCCGAGGTGGCGCGCGATCTGGGCCAGGAGCACGGTGCCCATCACCTCGACGGTGCTGCGCACCGCGTGCTTGGCACGTTGGCCTGCCGTAGCGCGATTCATGCGCGCCGGCGCCTCAGCCTGCCGGAGATGGACGCGCTGCTGCGCCAGATGGAACGCACGGATCGGGCGAGCCAGTGCAATCACGGCCGCCCGACCTGGACGCGACTGTCGCTGCCGGAACTGGATCAGCTGTTTTTGCGGGGCCGCTAGCTGTGGGTGCTGCAGCGGTTGCACGGCCGCTGGTCGTCGTGCTGTGCGGCCCCACCGGCGTGGGCAAAAGCCAGTGGGCGCTGCGCCTGGCCGAACAGTGGCCGCTATCGATCATCAGCGTCGATTCGGCGCAGGTGTTCCGCGGCCTGGATATCGGCACGGCCAAGCCGGATAAGGCCACGCGCGAGCGCGTGCCGCATTACCTGGTGGATATCCGCGATCCGGCCGCAGCTTATTCAGCGGGCGAATTCGTCCGCGACGCCCGGGCGGCGATCACCGACAGCCTGGCTGCCGGCCGGCTGCCGGTGCTGGTCGGTGGCACGATGATGTATTTTCGCGCGCTGTTGCACGGCATTGCGGCGCTCCCGCAGGCTTCTGCGCCGTTGCGCGCGGAACTCGCGGCGTGGGCGGAACGCGACGGGTGGGAAGCCCTGCATCGCGAACTGGCGCGTGTCGATCCGCTGGCCGCCGCACGCATCCACAGTCGCGATCCGCAGCGAATCCAGCGAGCGCTGGAGGTCTACCGCCTCTCCGGTAGACCTATTACGGCCTGGCAGCAACAGACCAAAGTAGTAGCGGACGACTTTCGTTGGTTACGTTTGGCGCTGGTGGTCGCTGATCGGGTTGCGCACCGTCGGCAGTTACGACTGCGCTGGGAAGCGATGCTTGGGACCGGCTTGCTTGAAGAAGTGCGCGCACTGCACCATCGCCCGGACCTGAACGAGCATCTGCCGGCAATCCGCTCGGTCGGGTATCGACAGCTGTGGGCGCACATAGCTGGCAAAGCGACACTGGAGGAGGCCAGCGACTTGGCGCTTAAGGCGACCGGGCAGCTTGCCAAGCGGCAGATGACCTGGATCAAGGCCGACCCCGGGCTCGCATGTATCAACTGGGAAGACCCCAATTTGTCAAAAAAGCTCAACCGCTCATTGCAGGAAGCCTATGCGGCGGTGCGAGCAGACGGCCCGGCATGCTAGACTAATTCCAACGCGCTGACGCGTTAGCGTCGTCCCCCAGCGACGCCTGAAAATAAGGAGAATTTATATGGCCAAAGGCCAATCACTGCAGGACCCGTTTCTTAACGCACTGCGTAAGGAGCACGTTCCGGTCTCGATTTACCTGGTCAACGGCATCAAGCTGCAAGGGCAGATCGATTCCTTCGACCAATTCGTCGTATTGCTAAAAAACACGGTCAGCCAGATGGTTTACAAGCACGCCATTTCCACGGTCGTGCCGGCGCGGGCTGTGAATCTGCCGAGCGAGGACAACGCGGAGGCCACTGCCGAGTAATGCGCCCAAGCGGACAGCGGCATGTTTGAACGCCCACGGACGGGCGAGCGGGCGGTGCTGGTGCGCCTCGGCCTGGGCCGGCCGCTCAGGCCCGATGACCTGCAGGAATTCGAGCAGCTGGCGCGCTCGGCCGGGGCCGTTCCGGTTGCGGTTGTGAGCGGTCGTCGCCACCGCCCTGAACCCCGGTTTTTCGTCGGCAGTGGCAAGGCGGAGCAGATCCGCGTGGTCGCCGAGGCCGAGCAGGCCGACGTGATTCTGGTCGATCATCCGCTCTCACCCAGTCAGGAACGCAATCTCGAGAAATTGATCGGCCGCCGCGTGCTGGATCGTAGCGGTTTGATTCTCGATATCTTTGCGCAGCGCGCCCGCAGCTTCGAGGGCAAGCTCGAAGTGGAGCTGGCGCAGCTCAAGCACCTGTCCACGCGCTTGGTACGCGGCTGGACCCATCTCGAGCGTCAATCGGGCGGTATCGGGCTTCGCGGTCCCGGCGAAACGCAGCTGGAGACGGACCGTCGCTTGCTCGACACGCGGGTACGCACGTTGACCCGGCGGCTGCAAAAGATCCGCCAGCAACGCGACACCGGGCGCAGCGTGCGTGCCGATATTCCGGTCCCCGCCGTGGCCCTGGTCGGCTACACCAATGCCGGCAAGTCGACGCTCTTCAATGCGCTGAGCGGTGCCGACGCTTACGTCGCCGACAAGCTATTTGCCACGCTCGATCCGACGGTGCGTAAGCTGCGGTTGCCCGGCGGGGCCAGCGTTGTCATTGCCGACACGGTAGGGTTTATCCGTGAGCTGCCGCACGAGCTGGTCGCGGCATTTCAATCGACCTTGCAGGAAGTACGCAGCGCCGACCTGCTATTGCACGTAATCGATGCCGCCGATCCGCGCCGCGACGAGTACATCCTGCAGGTCAACCGCGTGCTGGCCGAAATCGGTGCCGGCGCCGTGCCGCAGCTGCGCGTCTTCAACAAGATCGACCGGCTCAGGCGGACGCCGAAGCTCGAGCGCGACGCTGCCGGTGCCGTCTCGCAGGTGTGGATCAGCGCCGCGCGTAGCGCCGGACTGGAGTCGCTCAAGGCGGCGATTGCCGAGCGCCTGCGAATGGCGGTGCACCGTCGGTGGCTTGAGTTGCCGGCTGCGGCCGGCGCGTTGCGGGCCCGGCTTTTTGCCGCCGGAGTGGTGCAGCAGGAACGCACGACGGCAGACGGACACATCAGGCTGCAGGTACAGCTGCCAGCCGCCGAATTCGAGCAGCTGGCGCGCCAGCCCGGAATCCGCCTACTGCCTAAGGAGCGTAAAGCTGCGAAGGCGGCTTGTGCGCCCAAGTCCGGATACCTAGAATCCGGCGCCGTGCCGCATGGCGCGGCGCTCGTGCCGTGACCCTCGGCCGCGGCGAATCCTATGGCCTGGAACGAACCCGGTAATTCCAAGGGTGACCCCGCTCGCCCGCCGCCGCCATCCGGATCGTGGCTGGATCGGATGGCAATCTGGCGTCGCCGCGGCACTGGCGGCGAGCCGCCGGGTGGCAATGCGCTGATGGGTTTGTGGGGCGTGCTGTTGGTAGTTGGCGTGTGGTTGCTCAGCGGCCTGTACCAGCTCGAGCCGGGGGAACACGGCGTGCTGCAGCGCTTCGGGCGGTTTGTGACCGACATTGGTCCGGGCGGCGTAGGCGTGCACTGGCCCTGGCCGATCGAGACCCTGACTCGAATCAACACCGAGCGAATCGCCAGCGTCGACTTCCAGTCGCGGGCACTGACCGCAGATCTGGCCTTGCTCGATGTCCGCGGTGCGGTCCAGTTCCAGTTCAATGATGCGCGACGGGCGCTGTATGGTTATCGGGATCCGGAGCTACAGCTGCGTGCGCTGACCGAGAGCGCCGTGCGTCAGACCCTGGCCGGCATGACGCTCGATCAGGCGCTGTCCGGGCCGCAGCGACAGGACCTCGCTGCCACTGCCCAGCGCCTTATTGACGGCGCACTCGGCGCCGCTGGCAGCGGCATCAAGCTCGTAGCTTTGAACCTGACCGATATTCAGGTACCGGAGCCGGTGCAGGCCGCGTGGAGCGGCGCCAGCAAGGCGATCGAGGATCGGCAGCGCGTCGTGCTCGAGGCGCAGACCTATGCCAACGACCTGCCGGCCAAGGCGCGACACACCGTCGAGACGCAGCTGCAGGAAGCGGAAGTCTACAAGGCGCAGTTGATTGCCAGCTCCGAAGAGGAGGCGGCGCGGTTCACGCAGCTGGCCAGCGCCTACGCGCAAGCACCAGAAGCCACGCGCAACACGCTGTACGTCCAAACAATGAAGTCCATTCTGTCCGGACCGAACAAGGTCATCATTGACGGCAAGAGCGGCGCCAATAACATGATTTACCTGCCGATCGACAAGCTGGTGAATCCCACCGGCGCTGCAGCGGCCTCGGCCGCGCCAGCCGGCGCAGCCAATGCCGCCGCCGTAGCGGCGCCGGCCGCGCCGTCGCCTGCAGCGGCCGAAGCCGATCCGCGCAGTCGCGACCGGGACGTCCGCTGATGAACTTCAAGCGCCTCGGGGTGCTGCTTGCCGTCGCCGCTTTGGTGGCATTGCTGGTGCGCGGTATTTTCGTGGTCAGCGACA
>DASWBL010000222.1:0-4081 GCA_036390615.1 Steroidobacteraceae bacterium
CGCGCGCAGCGCGCGAGCATCTCGGCGCAATACCACGCGAGCCTGGGCCGTGGTCAATTCTCGGCCAGCTCGTTCTTTATCAACAACGAGCTGCATCTGTACAATGACTTCACGCATTTCCTCGTCGATCCGATTCACGGCGATCAGGAAGAACAATTTGAAAACCGCCGCGCAAGCGGCGGCGCGGCCGATTACACGCTGCCGGTGCCGTTGGGCGCGATTCAAAGCGAAGTTTCCGTCGGCGCGCTTGCGCGTTATGACCAGCTGGGCGTCGGGCGCCTGCCAAGCGAAGGCCAAGTGCCGCTGCCGCGGCAGAATGATCCCGCGTCTTTTTCCGACAATGATCAGGTGTATCTGTTTGCCGGCGCGGCGTACTGGCAGGCGGACACTCACTGGACCTCCACTTTTC
Organism: Steroidobacteraceae bacterium; assembly: GCA_036390615.1. GTDB lineage: Bacteria > Pseudomonadota > Gammaproteobacteria > Steroidobacterales > Steroidobacteraceae > FEN-1191. The sequence goes on from DASWBL010000222.1 coordinate 410, forward strand.
GCAGCGTGCTCGGAGTTCGCGCGGACTATCAGCACGGCACCGATGTTGACTACCTGGCGGCATTGCACCAGGCCGTCGGGTACAGCAATGGTGGCACGGCTGCGCAGACATTGGTTCAACCCAAGGGCAGCCTGATCTACACGCCGACGGAGCTTCTCGCCTTCTACCTGAGCGCCGGCAGAGGTTTCCACAGCGCGGACCTGCGTGGGGTCAATCAAGACACGAGCGTTGATCTCGGATTGCCGCACACGCCGCTGCTCGCGCGCCAAGAAGGTCAAGAGCTGGGAATGCGCGCCGCGGTCGCGAAAGATTTCACCGTTACATTCGCGATCTATAACTTGTGGCAGCAATCCGAGACCATCCTGGACCCGGATGTCGGCCAGGACATCGCCGGCCCCCCGAGCCGCCGTTATGGCTATGAGATCAACGTGACCTATCAGATCAACCGCTGGCTGGAATTCTACGGCAGCTACTCAGGCGACCATACGCGCTTTACCCGTCCCTTCGACGACGGCACCGGACACTTGGGCACCTACATCACGGACGCGCCGGCCGCGACCGGCTCACTGGCGCTGTACCTGACAAATTTCGGCCCCTGGAGCGGCGGCCTCAACTATCGCTATCTCGGCCACTATCCGCTGTCTTCCGGTCCCTGCGTCGATTCGGCCGCCGCGCATGATTTCCCCGGCGTCGCAACATCGTGCGCAAACGCCCCGACCGCGCTCGGACAGGTCAACGCTCAAGGTTTTGGACAACTGAACCTCGACGTTCACTATGCCCTGCCGGCGCGCTGGAGCGCCTCTCTCGGCATTTACAATCTGCTCAATACCCACGCCTCAGCGGCGGAGTTCTGGTATGTCGATCGGCTGCAAAGCGAGATCGCTGCTTACCCTAAGGGTAGAGCCGGCGTGCACGACCATCCGCTCGAACCGCTCATGGCGCGTTTTACAATTTCCAAACAATTCGGACCCTGACCGGGAATGACGCTCCTTTGAGCGGACGGCATCCAAGGAGCGGTTGCGCCGACCTGTCCATCATTCAGATTCGCGCTGCGGCGAATTTATTCGCGCCCAGGCTGCATCCAATCGGCAGGTTTCTACGTATTAAGCGAAGTACGCATCTACTTCGCGCATTTACTTCGTTCACCTACGTAGGGAGTTTCTCGATGAGCCTGATCAAACGCAGACAACTACTCCTCGCGGTGCTTGCCGCCACCGCCGCGGGCGGCGCGCTGGCATCCAGCCATCGGGAAGCGCCGTTCATCAGCACGCGTCCGAGCGTGGACGGCACCGATTTGTACATGTTCAACAGCTACGAGGCCGGTAGAGCGGGATACGTAACTTTGCTTGCCAACTACATTCCGCTGCAGGATCCGTCGGGCGGACCAAACTATTTCTTGCTCGATGATAATGCGTTGTACGAGATTTCCGTCGACAATCTAGGCGCGGGTAGCGGCGATCTAACCTTTCAGTTTCGTTTCACCACGACGACCACGGGCCTCTCGGTCCCGGTGGGATCGAAAATGGTGCCGGTGCCTTTGACCAACATCGGGCCCGTGAGTGCCGGGAGCAGCGCTGCGCAAAACGTTGCGCAAACCTATACATTGACCCTGGTCACGGGCGATCGTCGCACCGGTACGGCCAGCGCCATCACCAACGCCATCACCGGCAGTGCGACATTCGCCAGGCCGCTGGACAATATCGGCAATAAGTCGATTGCAAATTACGCGGCCTACGCCAGCGCATTCATCTATCCGATCACGATTCCCGGCTGCAGCGCCGGGCAAGGGAAGGTGTTCGTCGGCCAACGCCAGGACCCCTTCTTTCTTGATCTCGGCGGTACGTTCGATCTGGTCAACTACACGTATCCCGTCACGCAGCTTGTTCCTTCCGGCACAAGTCCGCGCAACTACGCCACCAATTCACTGTCGGGCTTCAACGTGACGACCCTGGCTCTGGAAATTCCCGCCGCATGTCTTACCAATGGATCGGATCCAGTCATCGGCGCCTACACCACGGCGAGCTTGCGGCAAGCATCGGTGCTCAACCCGGTGCCGCAGAGCGCGAAGAGTGTCGCCAGCGTCGGTCCCGTGAATCCTCCGACCGGACCCGAATTGGCCGGTGGCGCCTGGACCCAGGTTTCGCGTCTCGGCATGCCCCTGGTCAACGAACTCGTGATTGGTCTGCCGGACAAGGATCGCTGGAATACCACGACCCCCAATCAGGATGCACAGTTTGCCGACTATGTGACCAATCCCTCGCTGCCCATACTGGTACAGGCGCTGTTCGGAAGCGCGGGCGTCAAGGCGCCAAACGTGTATCCGCGAACTGACCTTGAAGCGGTATTCCTCACAGGCATTTCCGGCTTGAATCAGCCGGCGAAGGTGCTTGCGCCGGCTGAAGAGCTGCGCTTGAACACCAGTACCGCCGTGACGCCGTACGCGTCGCAAAACGATCTCGGCGTGCTCGGCGGCGACATCAGCGGCTTCCCCAATGGGCGACGGCCCATCGACGATGTGGTGGATATCACGCTGCGCGTGGCCATGGGCGTGCTGCTCACGCCGTACGACGGCAGCGCCAAGGATCCGGATCCGGCTTCCGACGCTTCCCGGCAGCTTGGCTATACAGACGGAGTGCAGGCGAATCCCGCCAACTTCCTGACGGCGTTCCCGTACTTGAATACGCCGCTGCCTGGCTCACCCGATGCGCTCGCCGGCGCGAGTGCGCCCGCCGTCGCCAAGCGCTGAGGTCAACCATCATGAGAGCAAGAATTACGTTATTGATCAGCACTACCGCCGCGGTTTGCATGGTACTCGCGAGTTGCGGAATGAACAGCGCGAGCATTCCGGCAGCGGCGCCCACGGCGCCTCCGGCAGCCCCGCCGCCGCCAGCGCCGATGACGATGTATCTTGACACCGCCGCGGTGCTGGCCATCGTGCAGACGCAGACCTCCGATGCGACCCAACCTCTTCAAGTCGATGATGCCGCTGTCGAGATAACACCGGTATTCGATGAGACCGGCGCGCCGATCAATGTGGATGCTACATGAGTAGCGGTATTCGCCGGCCCGGCACGCAGCGGGGCCGGCTGATCGCTCTCGGCGTACTAGCGCTGTGGTGCGCCGCGGTGACCAGCGCGCATGCCGCGCCATACCTACCGAGCAGCGACAGCGCGGTGTTGGCCGAGTTGCCCGCCGGCACTCGCTACTCTGATGTGTCGGCGCGGCATCTGGCCCGGAGTCGGGTCGATGTGGCGATCCCCTTGGCCCAATTTTATATTCAGCAATCGCGTCTGCGCGGCGATCTACGTTATCTCGGCTATGCGCAAGCCGTGCTCGCACCCTGGGTCGAGCAAACTCCGCCTCTGCCTGATGTCCTGGTTCTGCAAGCGACGCTGCAGCAAAGCCGTCACGAATTCAGCGCCTCGCTCGCTACGCTGGAGCGCGCGCTCAGCGTGCGTCCCAAGGACCCGCAGGCGCTGCTGATCCAGGCAACGGTCCTGAGAGTACTGGGACGCTATCCGCAGGCCGGCGCCGCCTGCGAACAGTTCTCGCACATTGTGGAGACCCGCCTCGGCATGCTGTGCATTCAAAGTCTGCGCGGATTGAGCGGCCATTTGGAATCGGCGCACGCCGCGCTGCTGCAGGTCTCCTAGCAAGGCTGGCTCGGCGCCG
>DASWBL010000223.1:0-1770 GCA_036390615.1 Steroidobacteraceae bacterium
CATAAATCCGGGTTTGGCCGGTAATGTTGGGTGACGACGCCGGTAACGCGCCGCTGGCATCGACGGTGCCGGTTGTGGATGGCCTATTGAGTAACGGAATAGTTAGTCGTCCGTGAACAATGCGGAAATGCCTGCTCCGCAAGGTATTTTGCTGATTATTGAGTAATTGCGATTGCCGGAAAGCCGCGTGTTTGGCGTCGATTTCTGGCGAATTGATCCGACGCGGCGGGCTGTGATTCTGTGCATTCGAGGCAGCGCGCGAGGATCGCATGCGACCGCACGAGCGTCGGGACAGCGGCCAACAGGACCTGCTGCGATCGCGACTTGATCAGATTGTCGATCCCAAGCATCCGCTGGTGCAGTTGGCGCGGCGCGTGGATTGGCAGTTCCTCGAACGGCAATTTGGTGCCGGCTACACCGACCAGCCCGGCCGCCCGCCGCTGCCGACCCGGCTGATGGCGGGGCTGGCGATCCTGAAGCACACGCATGACCTGTCGGACGAGGTGCTGTGCGAGCGCTGGCTGGAGAACCCCTATTACCAGCTGTTCTGCGGCGAGGAGTTCTTCTGTCATGCCTTGCCGTTCGACCGCTCATCGATGACGCGCTGGCGCCAGCGCATGGGCGAAGCGAAGCTGACCGCGCTGCTGCAGGAGAGCCTGTCGCTGGCCACGCGCACCGGCACGGCGAAGCCGGCGGACTTCACCCGCGTCATTGTCGATACCACGGTGCAGCCCAAGGCGGTGGCCTTCCCGACCGATGCCAGGCTGCTGCATCGTGCGCGCGAGCGGCTGGTGCGTCTGGCACAGAGGCATGGCGTCAGGCTGCGCCAGTCCTATCGCCGTGTCGGCAAGTGGGCCTTGATCCAGCATCAGCGCTATGCCCACGCCAAGCAGTTCAAGCGTGCCAACCGGGCACTGCGGACATTGCGCACCCAGCTTGGCCGGGTGATCCGCGATATCGCCCGCAAGATCGGCGAGGATGCACGCCTGCGGGCGGTCTTCGACTGGCCGCTGTCGCTCGCCCGACGGGTGCACGGGCAGCGTCCGAGGCAGCGCGGACCGAAGATCTACAGCCTGCACGCCCCCGAGGTGGAGTGCATCGGCAAAGGCAAGCCGCACAAGCCCTACGAGTTCGGCGTCAAGGTCTCGGTGGCGACACCGCTGCGCCGCTGCAAGGGCGGCCAGTTCATCGCCCATGTCGCCGCCCTGCCGGGCAACCCGTATGACGGCCACACCTTGGCCGCGGTGGTTCCCGCCATCGAGCAGCAGATCGGCGTGTCGTTGACACGCCTCATCGCCGACAAGGGATATCGCGGACACAATGCGCCGCCCGCTCGAGGCCGCAGTGTGTTCATCTCAGGCCAGAAGCGCGGCGTCACCGCGATGATCCGCCGTGAACTGCGACGGCGCGCCGCCGTCGAGCCGGTGATCGGTCATGTGAAGGCCGAACACCGGATGGGGCGCAACTACCTCCTCGGCCGGCATGGCGATGCCACCAACGCCATCCTGGCAGCCGTCGGATACAACTTCCGCCGCCTGATCGCCTGGCTCGCAGCTTTGTTGTGCCTGCTGCGGATCGTCAGCCTCAGCGCATTCGCGACCAATAACAACGACAGCAGCTCCGCATTATGTCCTCAGGCCGCTTGATCAGCGTTCTTCACGGACGACGATCTAACATCTGCTCGTTTGAGCAAGCGCCTCACTTCGTTGGGCTCCGCCAGCACCACATGCTGCTCACGGGCGGGACGTTTCTCCTCCTCAAAATCGAGAT
>DASWBL010000224.1:0-14869 GCA_036390615.1 Steroidobacteraceae bacterium
TATCCGCTCGCCAAGGGTCAGTCGCAATTTGTCTGTGAATGAGTAACCCACTTCGCCGAACACGGCGAACTGCCGATCGGTTGTCTGATTGTTGTTGTAATAAATATCGCAAGCCGGAATGGCGGTATAGGCCACCCCAAACGGGTCGGCGTACCCCGGGCAGGTGTAATAGTTGCCGGCGTACACCGCGTAGGCGTCTTCGCCAAACAGATAGTTAAATAGCTGATTGATGTTGTTATCCTTCAGTTCCTCGATGCTTTGCTCCTTCGACAGCTGCCAGAAAGCGCCCACCGTCCAGCGCCATTTTGAGCTGTCATTGGTCGATTGCCAGCGGACCTCCTGCGTCCAGCTCGTCTGGCGGTTGGTGATCACATTGGGAGTGCCATTGTTTTCGTAATATTGGTAAACCGATGCCGGGAGGCCGGTCGGCAGATGTATGCCGTTGACGTCGAGCAGCGGATACCACGAACAAGGCGGATTAGGCGGATTAGGCGACGTCGGTCCAAATGGCACACCGGTCGGTACTAGTCCCGTGTCGGGGCAGGCGATGCCGAGTGTGTTCTGGTTCGTGTCCCACGGCAGTGATTCGTAATAGATTAGGTCGTATGCAGTGCCCTGGTAGGCCGTTTTTTCCTTGCGGTTGTAATACGAAGAGTTTGAAATGATCTCGCTGTTCTGCAGCGTGATATCAATTTTCATTTGCGGCAAAACATATTGATCGGGCACTGGCATCCGCTCGGGCGTGGCATTGTTAAACACGTCGTTGCTGGGGTTTGAGTACGCCGGCCAATAGTCACCTTCGTCGTGTTTCTGGTCCTTTTGAAATACGATGCTCGGCGTAATGACCACTGCCGATGCCGGCTTCCATGTTGCCGCCAGGCGCAGGTTCAACGCGTCGGCGAAATTGGCATATTTTTCCGTCAGGACGCCGTTGGTTGGATCGACGCGGTTGATCCAGCCGCCGTCATAACGCGCCCAGGCGCTGGCGCGGATCCCAAACACGCCATCAGCCAGTGCCATGCCGTGGGCAACACCAACTTCATAGCTTGGCTGCCCGCCCTCAGTGAAGGACAGTTCGCCGCGTGCGTACGTGCTCGAGCCGGTCAGCGGGGCCTGCGTCATGATGTAACGCACCGTGCCGCCTTCGGATCCGGCTCCAAACAGCGTGCCCTGCGGCCCACGCAATATCTCGACGCGATCGAGGTCAAAGGTCTTCGGCAAGGTATCGTCAGGGTTGAATCCTACGGCCCGTATCTGGATCGGTGTGTCGTCCAGGTAGATTCCGGTCGTTCCGGCACCGCCCGATGAAGAAATGCCACGGATCGAGATCGCGTTCGTGCCGGTGTTGTCGATCGTGACACCAGGAGTAAAGCGCGCGATATCCTGAAAGTCCTTGATGCCGCGATCATCCATATCGTCCTGGCTGAGCGCCATGACGCTGATGGGGACCTTGCTCAGGCTCTCGGAGCGGCGTGTTGCAGTAACCACGATCTCCTCAAGCTCGTTGCCGCCGGCCGATGCGCCGGCCTGTGCTGTCTGAGCGTTTTGCGCCACAGCAAGGCCGTTCAGCCCCAATGCCAGAACTGTGGCCGCCATGGCCGCGCCCAGCAATGGCCTGCGGCAGGCCGATTTCCATGATTTCAATGGCTCGATGGCATTCATGATCGCTCCCTCAACCGGCTCTGCGGCCGACTCATGTTTCCTGCCCCGTAAGACCCCGTCGCTCAGCTTGGGCGGTTCTTCGCCTTGGACTTAATAGTCATGCTTTATGCCATACCCGCGTCAGGATTGCAGCACGATGGCGGCATTGGCATTCCAGCTGACGTACACCTCGTCACTCCAATCTATAGACCATTCGGACGTGCGTCGATCGTTTTGGGCAAATACCGTAATTAGCTTTCCAGAGCCAGTCTTAATGCGGTAAGTCGAGCGATTGCCCAGGTACCCAAGCTCATGGACCAAACCCCTCAGCTGGTTGACTCGCCCGCCCGCCGGCGGCTCCTTCGTGACCCGGATTTTCTCCGGCCGAAGCGCGACCCACACGCGCTGCCCAAAAGTCACGCGCCCAACGTCATCGACCAGCAGCTCGCCGCCGGCATCCGGGCAGTTAACCCGGATCTGGCCCGGTTCCGTACCCGTAACCGTTCCCTCAAACATGTTGGTTGTGCCAATGAAATCGGCGATAAACCGGCTTTGTGGGAATTCGTATATCTCAGACGGCGTACCTACCTGGATGACCTTGCCGTGATCCATAACAGCGATGCGGCTCGCGAGCGCCATGGCCTCATCCTGATCGTGGGTCACGAAAATAAAAGTTGTGCCCACCCGGTACTGAATATTCATCAACTCAAATTGCGTCTGCTCGCGCAGCTTTTTGTCCAGCGCGCTCAATGGCTCATCCAGCAGCAACACTTTGGGCCGGCGAATGAGCGCCCGCGCCAGCGCCACGCGCTGCCGCTGGCCGCCGGAAAGCTGATGGGGCTTGCGTTGCGCGAGTGGCCCAAGCTGAACCATTTCGAGCGCTTCCTGAATACGCTGCTTCTTGGCCGCGGCATCGAGAGGCAGGCGGCGCAGGCCGTAGCCGACGTTTCGCTCGACCGTCATGTGCGGAAACAACGCGTAGGACTGAAACATCATGTTGACCGGTCGTTCGTGGGGCGGGACATTGTTCATCGGCGCATCGTCGATCGTGATCCGCCCGGCACTCGGCTGTGCAAAGCCGGCCAACATGCGAAGTAAAGTGGTCTTACCGCATCCCGAGCTCCCGACCAGAGCAAACATCTCGCCCTTGAAGATCTTAAGTCCCACCGCGTCCACGGCCGTAAAACCATCGTAGGTTTTCGTAACCCCCTCAATTACGACCTGCGGCTTCTTGTTTGGGTCGAGCCACGGCCGGTCAGTGAGCGATTTTGGATCAGTCGGGCTCATGCAGACTCCCGCTTGTACATGCGCCCCGGTAGCAGCCGGTCGCATGCCAGCGCCGAATGATCGCGCAACCGGGTCCGAGGTGCTGCCGGTGCCCATGCATATGAATTGAGCATACCGCTTTAATCCGCCATTGCCACCGGCGACCCCGGGTATTCATTCCTCGCCATGCGCCAACGACTCCTTAAAAATCTGCCGGCGGCGTTGCTCTGCGCCGCTCGGGAAGGAAAAACGGCCGCTCCACCACCTGCGCACTTGCCATGCGGCGCTCCCAGACCAGTTCGCGACTCAGGTATATATCGGCCCACACCTGGCTGCCGGTGCGAATAAATGGTGCATCGACTATTGCAAGCGCCAGATTGCGCTTGCAGGTCGGAGACCAGGTTGCCGAGGTGACGTTGCCAACCTGCTGCTTGCCACTCTGATCCGAATACAGCCAGGCGTTATGTGCCGGCTTATTACCTTCGACGTCGAGGCCCACCAGTTGGCGCGCCGGTCCGCGTTGTTGTTCCGCCCACAGCGCGCGGCGGCCGGTGAAGTGCCCCTTGCCAAAGTCCACCAGCCAGCCGAGCCCCAGCTCGAGCGGTGAGCGGTCGCGCCCGGTGCGGATCGTATGCTCGGCACTGACAAAATCCATGTTCGGTAACAAGAAGCCCGCTTCGATGCGCGCAATATTCAGCGCCCTTGACCCGATAGGCCGGATGCCGCGACTGCGCCCGGCAGCCAGCAGCAGGTCCCAAAGAGTTTCGGCATGCTGCGGATCCATCCACAGCTCATAACCCAGGTCCCCGGTAAATCCGGTACGGGAAACCGTCAGGGCCATGCCCTGCAGATTGAATTGGCCAATCTCAAAGGGTTTGAGCTTTTCGACACCGGCGAGCCCGAGGCGCTTGAGCACAGCGCAGGAGGTTGGCCCCTGCAGCGCGAGCGCCGCGATCTGCTCGGTCACTTCGCTCACCTGCACGTCAAAGCCCACCGCCGAGTCCAGCAACCAGTCGAGCTGCCGCTCAGCTGTGCACAGGCGATACTCGCCCGCTGCAAGGCAGAAGATCGTGCCATCGTCGATGATGTGCCCCGCGTCATTGCACCAGACGCAATAGGACACCCTACCCGGCTTGAGCTTGCCGACATCGCGCGTGACCAACCGGTTCAGATATCGGGCGGCACCCGGACCGCTGATCCGGTATTTAACCATCGGGGTCAGGTCGTAAAGCGTCGCGGCATTGCGGATCGCAAAATATTCCTGCTCGACCGTGCTGAAGACGTCCACTGTCGTGTACCCGGCCCAGGGCACGAAGCTGTCGATCTGGCTGTGCAGCCGCGCCCGTTCGTGAAACGGCGTCTTCAGCAGGGGTTGAACAAAATGCGGGACCGTATTACTGCTCATTTCAGGCCGCCTCCCGCAGGATCTGGCGCGCGGCATTGCGGCCGGCATTGCCCATGACGCCGCCGCCGGGGTGCGAGCCGGCCCCGCACAAGTACAGTCCGTCAATCGGGCCGCGGTACTGCGCCGCGCCCGGCACCGGCCGGACCATGAAAAACTGATCAAAGGCGAGCTCGGCGTGATGCCAGTGACCGCCGTGGATGCGAAATTGTTGCTCAAGGTCCGCCGGCGTGAGCAACTCGGTGGCGGCGATCAGGGATCTGAGCCGCGGTGCATGCGCGGCAATTGCTGCGATGGCTGCTTCGGTAAAGCGCTGCCGGCTCTCGCCCCAGCCCTGTTTCAACGTGTGCGGCGCATACTGCACGATCGCTGATAGTACATGCCGGCCCGCCGGTGCGAGTGACGAATCGCGCACCGTCGGCACCGAGATTTCCAGCGCCGGTTCCTCAGACACTTCGCCGTACTTACTGAAATTGTAGGCGCGTTCCAGGTACTCCATCGACGGCGCAATCAGCAGCCGACCACCCAGCGCAGCCGGTGGTACGCGGTCAAATGCGGGCAGATCGCTAAGCGCCAGGTGCAACTTGGCAGCGAGACCCCGCGATCGCAGATGAGTAATGCGGCGTACAAAACCGGCGTCCAAATGTTCGGCGCCGAGCAATCGCAAAAAAGTCGTGTGCGGATCAGCACTCGAAGCTACGGTGGCGCCCGCAATGATCTCGCCGGAGCGCAGCTCGACGCCGGCCACGCGATCGGCGTCCACTACCAGGCGTTGCACTTCGGCGTTGGTGCGGATTTCGGCACCGGCGATCTGGGCGGCCTGCGCCAGCGCCTTGGACAGGGCGCCCATCCCACCGCGCACCTGGCTGACCCCGCCAGTGCCGGCTCCGCCCTCCGCGGCCAACCGGTACAACAGTGTCAGCACCGTACCCGGCGAGCGCGGACCGAAATTGGTTCCGAGCACGGCATCAAAGGCCAGCGCCCCCTTGAGCAGCGGGCTTTCAAAATGCTCCTGCAGCAGATCGTAAACATTCATGGCGCCGATCCGCAGCAACTCGCGCATGTCGCGCCGGCCCAGGCGCCGGATCCGCAGGCCGATTTTCATCAATGCCCAGCGGTCGGCCCACGCCTGGCTGTCGAGGCGCGGTGGCGCTTGCTCAAGCAGCGGGCGCAACGCGGCCGCCAGGCGCCTGAGCCGTGCCACATACTCCGGGTAAGCTTTTGCATCCGCCGCCGTCGCGCCCGCGAGGGCAATTTCCGACCCGCCGCTCAGCGTAAGCGGCCCGGCATCTGATAGCGCCGTAGTAGGCAACTGGCTGCCGGCGAGCACGAGCCCATGCCGGTGCAGCGACAGGTCCTGCACGATGCTCGATGGCATCAGGTGCAGCAGATGAGCCGCTGCCGATACGCGATAGCCCGGCGAAAATTCGCGCGTGAGCGCGGCGCCACCGACCTCTTCGCCCGCCTCCAGCACCAGCACCTTGCGGCCGGCCGCCGCCAGGTACGCGGCGCAGATCAGACCGTTATGTCCGGCGCCGATGACGATGCATTCATACGGCTTCGGTGAATTTGCTGGCGGGGACATGCTCAATTTGCCTTGCCGAGATCGCGCAGCACGGCCTGGGCGGCGTTGGCTCCGGGCGCGCCCATCACGCCGCCTCCCGGATGCGTGCTCGAGCCGCACATGTACATCCCGCGCACCGGCGCGCGGTACTGCGCGTAACCGGGAATCGGGCGGTTGAACATCAGCTGATCGAGCGTCAGTTCGCCTTGGAAGATGTTGCCCTCGGTCAGCCCGACCTCATTTTCAATGTCCCACGGCGTGCGGATCTCGGCATGCAGCACCAGATCGCGGAAATTCGGGCTATGCGCGCCGATGGTGTTAAGCACCGTCTCGCCGAACGCCTTGCGCCGCTCGGGGTTCCACTCACCCTCGGCCAGCTTGTAGGGACAATACTGCACGAATACCGACATGTAATGTTTGCCTTCAGGGGCCATGGTCGGGTCAATCTGCGAGGGGATCAGCATGTCAATGTACGGTGCGCGCGACCAGCGGCCCTCCTTCCAGTCGTCATAGGCACGTTCCATCATCTCGAGCGTGTCGGTTACGTGCAGATCGCCACGTATGCTCGGGGAGCCGACCGGGATGGCTGGAAAATCCGGCAGGCCATTCAGCGCGATGTTCAACTTGCCCGAAGAGCCGCGGATCTTGAAATTGCGCACTTGTCGGATAAATTCAGCCGGCAGGTCGTTCGCATCCATGGTCTCAAGGTAGGTGCGGCGCACATCGAGATTCGACAGCACAATCGGAGCCAGCAGCTGTTCGCCGCTCGCCAGCGTCACGCCGGCCGCACGCCCGGAGCGCACCAGTATTTTGTCGACGGCAGCGCCGCTGCGGATGGTGCCGCCTGAGGCACGCAACGAGCTTGCCAGCGCGTTGCTGACCGAGCCCATGCCACCACGGGCAAAACCCCACGCTCCCACGGTCTCATCGATATCGCCCATGTAATGGTGCAGCAGCACGTAGGCGGTGCCCGGCGACCGCGGGCCGAGAGCCGTGCCGATGATCGAGCTGCCGGCGAAATGCGCCTTGACGATATCGCTTTCAAAGTACTCGTCCAGAAAGTCCGCGCAGCTCATGGTCCAGAACCGCAGCGTGTCGTACATGCGCTCGGCACCCAGGCCGTTGAAGCGCCGGGCGATGTACAGCAGTTCGCGCAGGTCACGCGGCTTGAATGAAGTCGGGTCCGGTGGCTCGCGCATCAGCAGTGGCTTAATGAACTTGCACTGGCGGATCACGTCGCGCGAGTAGCGCTCGTAGGCCTCGGCGTCGCGCTTTGAGTGTCGGGCGATTTCCCGGCGCAGCGCGTCGTGGTTGTCGTAGAGAGCCAGATGCCCGCCATCGCGCATCATCGTGCAGCCACCTTCGTAGGGAATGATCTGCAGACCGTGGCGGGGCAGCTCCAGCGTGCGGATGATCTGCGGACGCAGCAGGCTGCAGACGTAGGAGCAGTTTGAGTAGGTGAAATCCTCGTACAGGCGCCGGCTGACGGCAGCGCCACCGATGTAATCGTTGCGCTCCAGTACCAGCACCTTCAGCCCCGCGCGGGCGAGATAACACGCGGCGACCAGGCCAGTGTGCCCGGCGCCGACGATGATTGCGTCGTGGCGCTGCGCGCCGCTGGCTATCGCAGCCATGGGCGTCTCGCTGCTGCGCCGCCCATGCTTACGCCGGTACCTTGTGGGCGGTGACGCCCGCTTTAAGTGTCGTGTCGATCGCCACTTCGAAGGCACGCAGCGTGTCGCTCAGGCATGAAGCATCATGCGCCGCCGACACGAACCACGGTTCGCGCGAGTCCGGCTCGCACAACACGCCCTCATCGTGCAGCACCCGCGCGGTCGCGTCGTAGTACGAATAATCGCTGCTCTTCCAGTCGCGGTAATTGCGCGGCGGTTGTGCCGCAAAATACAGCCCGCTCATCGACGGATGACCGACAAAGCTGTGCGCAATCCCGCGTGCGCCAAGCAGCGCATGCATGCCCGCGCGTAGCCGGGTGCCGTAATCGGCTATGCGCTCCAGCGCGTCGGTCTCATCCAGAATCTGCAGGCAACGTGCCGCGGCCGCGAGCGAGACGGCGTGCGCGGTGTACGTGCCACCGTGTGCCACGCCGCGGCCAAGTTTACGCATGATTTTTTCCCGGCCGGCGAGTACGGAGATCGGATAACCGTTGGCTACGGCTTTGGCAAAGGTGCAGATATCGGCCTGCACCCCGTACAGCTCCTGCACGCCGCCGCGCGCCACGCGAAAGCCGGTCTTGACCTCGTCGATAAACAGGATGACGCCGTACTTATCGCACAGCTGTCGCGCCAGTCGCAGATACTCGGGCTCGGCAGCGATGCCGAGGCAATTGCCCATGATGGGCTCGATCAGCATGCAGGCGATACGCGAGGCATGTCGCTTGAATACGTCCTCGAGCTGATTGGCGTCGTTGGCCTGGACAAAATGCGCAAAACTGCGGCTGCTGAGCGGCACGCCCTCGCTGTAGGGTTTGATCTCCGGATCCCCCTTCTGCGTCCAGCTGTCCATTGGCGTGTACCACATGGCAGCATCGAACAGCCCGTGGTAGCCGCCTTCTAAGATGATGTAATCGTCCTTGCCGGTGTAGGCGCGGGCCAGGCGCAGCCCCGCCATGACCGCTTCAGTGCCGGAATTGGAAAAGCGCACGAGTTCGGCCGCCGGCACCATCTTGGCGATGCGCTCGGCAACTTCGAATTCTCGCTCAGTGGACAGCGCAAAGACCCCACCGACCTGCATCCCTTCGCGCGCGGCCTCATCAATCCGCGGATCGGCATAGCCGAGGATCGCCGGTCCATAGCCGAGCCGGTAATCGACGTAAGTGTTGCCGTCCAGGTCGATGATCCGGGCGCCACGCCCGGATTTGACGTAGATCGTGCGATCCTCGCCCCAGTAACGGAAATTGGACGCCACGCCGAGCGGCAGGCGGGTCACGGCGCGTTTGAAATGTGCGTTGGATTTGGCGAGGCTTCGGGTCATGGCCGCGTCTCCGTTCACCGGTTTGTTGTGATCACAACCCTACCACCGCGGCTGCAACCTGTCTATTGAAACTTATATGGACATATAAATTCTGCTGACCAAAATCGCAGGTTAAATGGTCAAAAAATGACCATTATTTTATTATATCTTTCAATTACTTAAGTCGATTATACTTCTGCGGACCGACGAGACCAGCGGCGGCTTGCCCGACCCCACCGCGAAGCGTAAAATTATACATTCATATAGCCGCTGAATTTACCCGGGAGCGACGCACATGAGCCCTGCCTCAGCTGTACAGGCCGATGCGCTGCCATTGCGCGTTTCACCCCGGGCACTGCCCGCTTGGGTCTACAACCATCCTGAAATGACCCGGCTTGAGATCGAGCGGATCCTCAAGCCAAGCTGGCAGATTGCCTGCCACTTAAATTCGCTGCCGAAGCCCGGCGATTTTGTGACGCTCGCGATTGGTCCGGAAAGCGTGGTGGTGCTGCGCAACCGGCAAAACGAGGTCGTGGCCTTCCACAATGTCTGCCGCCACCGCGGGGCGCAGATATTCGACGGCCACGGTCATTGTGCCGGCAATATCGTCTGCCCTTACCACGGCTGGACCTATCGCCAGGACGGCTCGCTGGTCGGAGTCGCCCGCGCCGATACATTCCCGGACCTCGATAAAAGCAAGCTCGGGCTGCGCCCGGTGCGCATTGCCACGATGGGGGGATTTGTTTTTGTCTGTCTGGCCGGCGACCCGCCGCCACCTAGTGAAGTATTCGGGCCGCTGCTGGATGAGCTGGCGCCATACCGGACCGAGGAGATGGTGCCGCTCTGCCCCATTTATACCGAAGAGTGGGCGGCCGACTGGAAAGTGGTGATGGACAATTATCTTGAGTCCTACCACGTGCCGATCGGGCATCCCGGTCTGCAGCGGATGTTCACGCCCGATTATGATGACCAGAAGGGGCACCCGGGCATCGCCCGCGGCACGAGCTGGCTGCGCGAGCAGCCCTCCTCTCGCTGGCGGGAGCGGACGTACCAGAAGCTGATCGGTTCAGTCAGTGGCCATTTGCCAGAGCCCAACCGGCGCTGCTGGCGCTTTTACAGCATGCTGCCAAACCTCGGCCTCGATGTTTATCCGGATCAGATGGACTTCTTCCAGGTACTGCCGCGCGGCGCGGGCCGAACAATCATTCGCGGTGCGGTGTTCGGCCTGCCGGACGACCGACGCGAGATGCGGATTGCGCGCTATCTGAGCGACCGGATCAACTGGCAGGTCAACAACGAGGACCGCGCGCTGTGCGAGCGCGTGCAGCGCGGTCTGGCATCGAGCAGCTACGAGCCAGGCCCGCTGTCGACCATCGAGACTTGGATGCTCGAGTTCCAGAACCGGCTGCGCCAGCAGATTCCTGAATCCCGCCTCCCGAAGGCGCCGGCGGTTTTTGCCTGATCGACCGGCGCCGCTAGCCGAGGTGCACCCACGCTGATTTGGTCTGCGTGTAGGAGAGCATGCTCTCCAGGCATTTGTCGCGGCCCTGGCCCGATTGCTTATAGCCGCCAAAGGGCTGCGTCATGTCGCCGTGATCGAAGCAATTGACCCAGATCACTCCCGCTTCCAGATCGCGGACCGCGCGGTGCGCGCGGTTCAGATCGCGCGTCCAGACAGATGCAGCTAGTCCATAGATCGAATCGTTGGCGATGGCGAGCCCTTCTTCCAGGCCGTCGATTTCAATGGCCGACGCCACCGGGCCAAAGATCTCCTCGCGCGCAATCGTCATCTTATTCGTTACGCCGGAAAAGAAAGTCGGATCGACATAACTGCCGGGCCGCTGCGGCCGGGTGCCACCAAATTCCAGACGCGCGCCCTCGTCCTTGCCGCGCTTGATATAGCCGAGCACCCGCGATTGCTGCGCGGCGGTGACCAGCGGCCCAAGATTGGTCTCCGGATCGAGCGGATCGCCCGGCACGTAAGCGTTGCGCCCGGCTTCCTTGAACCGCGCCATGAATTCCTTGGCAATTGGTCGATCGATCAGCAGCCGGGAACCGGCGTTGCATACTTCGCCCATGTTCCCGTAGATGCCATTGATCGCGTATTGCACCGCCCGGTCCAGATCCTCGAGGTCGGCGAGGAAGATCTGCGGCGATTTGCCGCCGCATTCCAGCGCGACGCGCTTCATGTTTGACTTGCCGGCGTAGACCAGCATCATCTTGCCGATTTCGGTCGAACCGGTGAAGGCGATCTTGGCCACGTCGTTATGCAGTGCGAGCGCCGCGCCGGCCTGCTCGCCCAAGCCGTTGACGACGTTGAATACCCCCGGCGGACCGCCGGCTTTGACGAACAATTCGGCCAGCAGCAGCGCCGAAAGCGGCGACTGTTCTGCAGGTTTGAGCACGACGCAATTGCCAGCGGCCAGCGCCGGCGCCACCTTCCAGGCCGCCATCATCAACGGATAGTTCCACGGCACGATCGCGCCGACGACGCCTAGCGGCTCGCGCAGGATGTAGTGAAACGCGTCGCTCGGCGTCGCCGTGACCGCACCGTCAATCTTGTCAATCAGCTCGGCAAAGTACGTGAACGTCAGCGCCGAGCTGGGTACATCGCCGGAGACCATGTCGCGGATGGGCTTGCCCATGCACAGCGTGTCGAGCAGCGCGAACTGCTCGCCGTGGCTCTCAATGAGCGCGGCCAGCCGCGCGAGCACAGCCATCCGGTCCCGGGGCGCCATGCGGCTCCAGGCGCGTGAGTAAAAACTGCGCTTGGCCGAGGCCACCGCGCGATCGATATCCGCAGCCGTTCCGGCCGGTACCTCGCAAAGCGGTTCGCCGGTGGCCGGATTGACGACGGTGAACCGCCCGCCCTCGAGCGAATCCACCCATTCGCCATCGATGAAATGACGCGTCTGGTAACGCAATGCGCCGGCGCGGTCGTGCCAATGCGTCTTGGTGTTTGGTACAGCATTCATAGTGCTCTCCTGCGGCTGAACAACGCGTGCCGAAGCCAATTCATTGGCCGGCCGCGGCTTACTGGATTTCGTTAAGAGGGCCCGGATTGTAGACCTGCCACGCGGGCATCACGCAAGTGTCTGGCCAGAGTACTGCGAAAGGCGGCCACCGCAATGACCACGGGCAAATCATTGCCGGCACGGGGGCCTGCATCGAGCCGGGCCCTGTGCGCGGACTGTACGGCTTCGGTGTCCTGCGCAAGCCAGGCGGCCCGCAGCCGGTGCGCCAAATAATGCATCGCCGTCGTTCGCGCAGTTTCGCTGGCTGGCCGGCATTCCAGCCACCGGACGCGGCACTGATCAGCGGCAACCGGAATCACCTGCAGGACGCTAAGCCCGTCGTCGCGCCGCTCGATGAATTCATTGGGCGGCACGAACAGCCGGTTCCAGTGCGCCGAACCCGGCTGGTTCGCCAAAGTTGCATAGCGCCGGGCTGACCACCCGCGCGCCTCGCTCCCAATCCTGCCGCGCCAGCGGATACGGCCGGAGCTTTCTTCGAGGTGCAGCTGCGGTTCTGCCAGCAGGCCGGCCAGCCTGCCCGCGGGCTGTTCGGGCAGCTCAAACTCCAGCCAATGTTCAACCAGCATCCGCCACGGCGCGTAAACCACCAGATCCATCGAGGCAAAACCTGCTGCCAGCGGCTGGGCCGTGCCCCACTCCAGCGACAGCGCCGGCGGCCCCTCACCAAAGCGACCGGCCCGCAATGTGATGAGCCCGTCCTGAATATGCGAGTGCAAGGTGATCAGGCCCTCGCTGGCGCGGTCACTCAAGGCGCGGCCGCGAAGATCACTGGCAAAGCCGTGGATCGGGCACTCAATCGCGCCGCTAAAGTGGCCGCGCGGCACAACGGTCAAAACGTGCGGTCGCTGGCCGCATTGGTTACGAAAGGCGCGCACGACCCCTTCTTCATCGCGCACGATCAGCACCGGCCCGCTGACCAGTTCGGCCGCGACAAAATCACCGGGTGCCGCAATTGCGCTTTCCGGTGCAGCAATTTGCCAGCTATTTGCCAGCCACTGTTGCTCGCGGCCCGTGGCCGCTTCCGCGCCGGGTGCCAGCGGGCCGGGCACGGACACCGGCGGCGCGGCGGCGGCGGTTCGTACCGGGACCGGCAAGCGGCCAAATTGCTGCGGGAAAACCGAGCGCAGGTAGCCCATGCATTGCCGGCGGGCCGCCGTTCTGTCGATGCGCGTTTCGGTTTGAAACGCGAAATCCTGCCACATCATTTCCAGTGCGCCGATCAGGCCCAGTGCGACTCCAGCCGGATCCAGATGAGTAGCCCCGGATTGGGTGATCAGGTTGCCGATCAGTTCCCGTACCATCTCGGCAAAGCGGGCGTCTTTCTGGCCGCAGATGTCGAAGTATTCCTGGCGCGAGCTGGCCTCACCCCAGAATGAATACCACACCGAGACCTTGCGCGGACTGGCGATATCCGGGTCCAGGTACAGATCCACCAGCGTCGCCAGTGCCCGCACCGGCTCATTGCGCAGCTGCGCCACAGGCACCAGCACCCGCTGTTCGAACTCAGCCGCCAAAAACTGCAGTGATGCGACCAGCATGGCCGCCTTGGAGGCAAAATAGAAACGCACGATCCCGGGGGACATGCCGGCAATGGCGACCACCTTCTCGACGGTCGTGCGCGACGGTCCGTGGATGTGCAGCGCCGAAATGCAGGCGTTGATCAGCCGCAGTCGCTGACGTGAACTGGAGGCTCGGCCGCCGCTGGGCTTGCGGCCCGGCCTGGCCTTCTTGGCATGAAATTTTTCCAATGCTATGTCTCTCGGCCGTGGCCGGCCGGTTTTCAAGCGGGGAATTTTATGCCAGATTGTCACCAGAACCAGAAAAAACTGCACTGGTGCGGCATACTGGTTGGGCATGCATGGCTGCCGGATACCGCACGCCGCGCGCGCCGGGGCTAGGAATTATGATCGGGACCACTTACTAGATGCTGAGCACCGCTGATCCGACCAGCCCGGCCGGCGCCGCCCCGCGCCTGTCCCGGACCGTTAGCGCAGTAGCGCGCCGCTCCGGTCGCTGGCTGATCATTCTGCCGCCGTTGCTGTTCCTGCTGATTTTCTTCCTGATCCCCTTCGCCTTTGCCTTCAAGATTAGTCTGGCCGAAATAGCCTTGCGGGTGCCGCCCTACACCGACGTGCTTAAGGTGTCGCCCGATCACCATGTCATCTTTTCGCTGACACTCGCCAACTACCGCTATCTGCTGACCGACGAGGTCTACGCGGTCTCGTACCTGTATTCGCTGCGCACGGCGTTTTTCTCGACGCTCATTTGTCTGGTCATCGGCTATCCGATGGCCTATGCGATCGCGCGCTCATCCAAAAGCGCGCAGAACATACTGCTACTGATCATCATCCTGCCATTCTGGACTTCGTTTCTGCTGCGCGTGTATGCGCTCGAAGGCATCATCCGCGAAAACGGCATACTCAACACCACGTTGCTGTGGCTCGGGGTGATTGATCATCCGCTGCGCATCATGCGCACGAGTCTCGCGGTTTACCTGGGCATCATTTACACCTATCTGCCGTTCATGGTGCTGCCGCTGTTCGCCACGCTGGAAAAACTTGACCATACGCTGCTCGAGGCGGCGGCCGACCTTGGCAGCCCGCCGTGGCGCACCTTTTTCGACATCACGCTGCCGCTGTCGGTCCCCGGGATCATTGCCGGGTCGATGCTGGTGTTCATCCCGGCTATCGGCGAATTTGTGATCCCGTCGCTGCTGGGGGGTCCCGACAACTTGATGATCGGCCGCGTGCTTTGGGACGAGTTTTTCAGTAACCGTGACTGGCCCGTGGCCTCAGCCGTTTCGATCGCGTTCCTGGTATTCCTCGTCGGTCCAATCGCGCTGTACCAGCATTACAACGTCAAGGATCTTGAAGCCTGAGCATGTCTGAACGACCATCCATTTTCCTGGTGACAATTCTGTGCTTCGGCATTGCCGTGCTGTACATCCCGATGCTGGTGCTGATTTCCTATTCCTTCAATGCTTCCGAACTG
>DASWBL010000225.1:0-7171 GCA_036390615.1 Steroidobacteraceae bacterium
GATATCGCTGTTGCGCTGGGATGCGGCCGTAATGATGCCGCGAGGCAGCGCCGACGTGCGCGGCGAGCAGCTCGCGGCACTTGAGACGGAATCCCATGCATTGCTGACGGCTCCGAAGATCACGCGGCTGATCGAGCGCGCTCAGGCCAATTCGCAGGCGCTGGAGGACTGGCAGCTGGCCAACATGCGCGAGATGCGCCGGCAGCGCGACCAGGCGATGGCGACGCCGGTGCTGCTCGTGTCCCGCCTGGCGCGGGCCGCGGCCCGGGCCGAGAGTTTCTGGGCCGAAGCCCGGCGCGAGAATAAGTTCGAGCTGTTTGCGCCTCATTTGCAAGAGGTGCTCGAGCTGGTGCGCGAAAAGGCCGGCAGGCTCGGTCAGGCGCTTAACCTGCCGCCGTACGACGCGCTGGTCGATGAGTTCAGCCCCGGCGTCGGCACGGCCGACATCGACGTCATCTTCCGGGCGCTGTCGCGGCGACTGCCGACCATGATCCGTGAGGCGATGGAGATTCAGGGTCGCGAGACGGTATTGCCGATTGCCGGCAAATTTTCCCCTGGCAAGCAGCGCCAGCTGATCGTCGAAATCATGAAAGCGATTGGCTTTCCTTTTGATCGCGGCCGGCTCGACGAGGCCGAACACCCATTCACGGAAGGGGTTATCGGCGACATCCGCGTGACCACGCGTTATGAGGCGGCCGACCCGTTCAACGGCATGCTCGGCGCACTGCACGAGACCGGGCATGCGATGTATGACCTTGGCACGCCGGCCGCCTGGCGAGATCAGCCGGTTGGCCGCGACCGCGGCATGACGCTCGAGGAGAGCCAATCACTGCTGATGGAGATGATCGTCGGCCGCAGCCGGGCCTTCGTGCAATACCTGCAGCCGCTGCTGCTGCGGCATTTCGCGGTCACGGGCCCGGAGTGGGAGCCCGACAATGTCTACCGGCGGCTTAACCGCGTGCACCGCGGCCTGATCCGCGTCGATGCCGATGAGATGAGCTATCCGCTGCATATCCTGCACCGCTATGAACTCGAAAAGCAGCTGCTGGCCGGGGAACTTGCGGTGCGCGACCTGCCCGCGGCCTGGAACGCCGGCATGCAGCAGCGCTTCGGTGCCGAGCCGCAGGGCTATGTCGACGGCTGCCTGCAGGACGTGCACTGGGCGCTCGGCTCCTTTGGATACTTTCCTTCTTACGCGCTCGGCATCGTCATTGCTGCGCAGGTGTGGGAGAGCCTGCGCGCGCAGCTGCCGGAGGTTGAATTGCAGATCAGCCGCGGCGAATTCACTGGCCTGTTTGACTGGCTGCGCGAGAACGTGCACGGCATGGGCGCCAAGGTGCCGATCAAGGAGCTCGTCAAACAGGCCACCGACCAGCCGATGGGTGCCAACGCGCTGCTCCGTTACCTGTCCGGCAAATACTTAGGCAGCTCCGGATGAGCGGCGCAATGCCGCACGACTCATCGACCTTGCGCCGCCTCAGCGCGCGCCTGCGTGGTCTGGCCGGCAAGGCGATTGAAGATTACCGGATGATCGAAGCGGGCGACCGGGTGATGGTGTGCCTCTCCGGCGGCAAGGATTCCTACACGCTGCTCGATCTGCTGCAATCGCTCAAGCGCGATGCGCCGATTGATTTCGAACTGATTGCGGTCAATCTGGATCAGAAGCAACCTGGCTTTCCCGCGCACGTGCTGCCCGAGTACCTCGCGGCGCGACAGATTCCGTTTCACGTCATCGAGCAGGACACCTATCGGGTCGTGCGGCGAGTCATTCCCGAGGGCCGCACCATGTGCTCGTTGTGCTCGCGGCTGCGCCGCGGCGCGCTGTATCGCTTTGCGGGCGAACACGGCATTACCAAGATCGCGCTCGGGCATCACCGCGACGACATCGTCGAGACGCTATTCCTGAACCTGTTTCACGGCGGCCGGCTCAAGGCCATGGCGCCGAAGCTGCGCTCAGCCGATGGCCGCCACATCGTCATCCGGCCGCTTTGCTATATCGCCGAACGCGATATCGCCCGGTACGCGCGCGGCCGGGCCTTTCCGCTGATCCCCTGCGACCTTTGCGGCTCGCAGCCCAACCTGCAGCGCGCGACTGTCAAGCGCATGCTTGCTGCGTGGGAAGCGGAATATCCGGGGCGCACGGCATCGATTTTCAGCGCGTTGCGCAGCGTGCAGCTGGCCCACCTGGCTGACCCGGCCTGCTTCGATTTCGCCGGCCTCAAGGCCCTGCCAGCGGGCGCGGCAGAGCCGATGAGCGAGGCCGAAGAGCAGCTCTTGCTTGGTGAGCCTGAAGAAGCCCTGCTGGGGCTCGGAGCCTGAGCCGACTGTCCGTGCAACGGCCGCTGCCAAACAGCTACTGGGTCGTGCCGGGAAAATTGCTGGCCGGTGAATATCCGCTCGGCCGTAAGGGCGGCGATGAGCGCTTGCGCCTCGAGCAGCTAGTGGCCGCGGGCGTCAGCCTGTTTGTCGACCTGACCGAACCCGACGAATGCTCCCCCTATGAGTCGCTGCTGCCGGACGGCGCGAGCTACGTACGTCTGCCAGTGGCCGATCAGAGCGTCCCGGACGACGAAATCATGCAGCGGATTCAGGCCGAAATCGCCGCGGCCATCGGTACCGGCCAATGCGTTTACGTGCACTGCCGAGCCGGCATTGGCCGTACCGGCACGGCGGTCGGCTGCTTCCTGTCCGAACAGGGTTTGGAGCCCGGATCGGCGCTCACGCGGCTCAATGAACTGTGGCAGCAATCGGCGCGCGCGGCCAGCTGGCCAACCGTGCCGCAGACCGAGGAGCAGGCCGAATACATCCGCCGCTGGCGCCGCCGGCCGGAAGCGATCGGATCGGTGATCCCGGTCGATCTGCGCGCGGTCGCTTCACTGCGCCAGCGCTTTGAAGGCGCGCTCTTGGGTCTCGCCCTGGGCGATGCGCTCGCCGCTGCCACCCAGTACCGTCGTGCGGGCCATTTCACGCCGGTCGGCGATCTGCTCGGCGGCGGACCGTTCGAGCTGCCACGCGGTGCGTGGAGCGACGATACGGCAATGGCGCTGTGCCTCGCCGAAAGCCTGGTCGAGACAGGAGGCGGCGATCCTGACGACCAGCTCGCGCGCTATGCGCGCTGGCAGCGCGAAGGCTACCCGTCCGCCACGGGCCAGTGTGTCGGCATTACCGCTGCAACCGTGCGTGCGCTTAAGGGGCGAGCGGCTGCGGCAACGGGCGAGGGCGCCCTACGCTCGCTTGACCCGGAGCCGCTGTCGCGCGTCGCACCGGTGGTCATGTACGCATTCGCCGAACCGCAACTGATCATCGAGCAGGTACTGCAGGCCACGCGGGTAACCTGTCATGCCCCGCCGGTTCTCGACGCCTGCCGGCGGCTGGCGGCGATGGTGCACGCGGCGCTGCAGGGCTATAACCGTCAGGCGGTACTCGGGGTTGCCGAGCCGCCCGTTGCCGCGCCGGCGGTGTCGCCAACAGCCGGTGCGCCGGCGCTGCTTGAGCTCGCTGCCTGGGCTTTTGGCTCAACTGATAACTTTCGCGACGGCGCCTTGCGGGCGGTCAATCTGGGCGGCGACGCGGACGTCATCGGCGCGGCCTATGGCCAGCTGGCCGGTGCCCACTACGGCGTGCGCGGATTACCGCGCGCCTGGCTTGCGGCGCTCGCTCAACGCGAGCAGATTGCAGCGCTGGCGGACCGGTTGCTGAACTGCGCCGTGATCCGGCTGAGCGAGGGAGTTCACCGCCCGTGAGCGGCCTTAAGGACGGTTGGTCAAACTTAAGCGATGCCGAGCTGCTCGACACGCGGCTCTGTGACCTGCGCCTGAATCTTCGCCGCTTGCCGATTTACCGGCATATCCAGGCGCTGTACGGCGAGCTTGAGCGGCGTGGCATCCGCTTTAAGCCGCATGTCTGGCTGGCCGAAGAGTGGTTTTCCCCGGACGGCGTGCCCGGGTTTGCGGTGCCGTTCTACCTTGCCCACCCGCGCCTGCTGCGCCTCGAGCGGCGCATGACCCGCGAAGCCGAGGGCAGCAACAGCAACTGGCTGATGCGGATCCTGCGCCACGAAGCCGGCCATGCGATCGATTCGGCCTACCGGCTGCGCCGGCGCGCGCAGTGGCGCGCGCTGTTCGGTCCGGCCTCGCGCCGCTACCCGCGGCGCTACCGGGCGCGCCCTGCCAGCCGCCAGTTTGTGCAGTATTTGGGCGAATGGTATGCCCAGGCGCACCCGACCGAGGATTTCGCTGAGACCTTTGCGGTGTGGCTGCAGCCGCGTTCGGACTGGCGGCGCCGTTACGCCAATTGGCCGGCCTACCACAAGCTCACGTATGTGGCGGAACTTGGGGCCGAGATCGGTACCGCCCGGCCGCTGGTTCGCAGCCGGGATCAGATCGAGCTGCTAGCGGACAACGAGCGCACGCTCGCCCAGCACTACCGCGCCAAGCTCGCCCGGCGCGGCACGCTGCGCCGGGCACTCGCGGATCGGCTGCTCGGCCGGCTGTTCGCCACCGGCAAGCCCTCGGGGCGCGCCGCCACCGCGGCAAGCTTCGTGCGCGCCCATCGGTCGCGACTGCGTGATTACCTGCTGCGCCAGGGCAGCGCCGATCGCTATCTGGTGCAACAGATCCTGCGCCTGGCGATCGAGCGCTGTGAGCGCCAGCGGCTGTACGTGCGTGGTACGCAGCGCGCGGCGCTGGCTAAGCTGCGCCGGCTGCTGGCGCGCCTGGTGCGCAGTTATGCACTTAGCAATGGCCTGCACTGGCACTTATGAAATCGCAACGCATCCTGGTCGTAGTCCACAACAGTCTGGTGCCGCCAGAGAGCCTGGAAGGCTACAGCGACAAGGAAATTGACGAATGGCGTACCGAATACGACGTGGTGACGGCGCTTAAAAAATCCGGCCACAGCGTGCAGATCTTAGGCGTGCTCGATTCACTGACCGAACTGCGCACGGCGCTGCTCGACAACAAGCCCAGCATCGTTTTCAACCTGCTGGAGGAATTCAATGGCATCGCCACTTACGACCAGCACGTGGTGGCGTTTCTCGAGCTGATGAGCCAGCCGTATACCGGCTGCAACCCCCGCGGCCTGCTGCTGTCGCGGGACAAGGTGCTGTGCAAGCAGCTGCTGGCGTTTCACCGCATCCCGAGCCCGCAATTTGCGGTCTTTCGGCGCGGGCAGCGCTTTCACCTGCCGCGGCGTCTGCGCCTGCCGCTGTTCGTTAAATCCACGACCGAAGATGCCTCGGTAGGCATCGCCCAGGCCTCGGTGGTCGACGATGCCCAGCGGCTGCGCGAGCGCGTGCAGTTCATGCACGAGCAGATCGGCTCCGATGCGCTGGTCGAGGAATACATCGAGGGGCGTGAGCTGTACGTCGGGCTGTTCGGCAACGACCGGCTCTCGGTGCTGCCGGCGTGGGAAATGCACTTTGGCTCGATGCCTGAAACCCAGCGGGCCATCGCCACGCGCAAGGTCAAGTGGGATCGCGCCTACCAGAATAAATACGGCATTACGACCGCCGGCGCGAGCGAGTTGTCGCCGGCGCTGGTTTTGCGGCTCGACCGCCTATCGCGGCGTATCTACCGGGCCTTGCACCTGAGCGGCTATGCACGGATTGATTTTAGGGTTCGCACTGACGGCAGTGTCTACGTTCTGGAGGCCAATCCGAATCCGAACCTGGCGCGCGCCGAGGATTTTTCCGCGTCGGCGCTGGCCGCCAAACTGCCGTATCCGGCACTGCTCGAGCGTATCATGCGGCTCGGGCTGGCCTACCGGGCTGAATGGCGGACTTTCCATGTTTAATTGGTTCGACCGGCGACTGACAATACCGGGCGCGCGTCGCGCGCTTGCCATTGGCGCAGTGGCCGCGTCGTTCGCGCTCGCCGGTTGCGCCTCGCAGCAGCACAATCAGGAGCAGCAGCTGAAATTGCTGGTCGCGGCGCTGCCGGGTGAGTACGACAACAACGCGCAGGTCCAGGCCGACGCCCGCGCCAGCGTGCAGCCGGCGCACACGCCGCTGGCGCTGACCGTGTATAAATTCAAGAACGGCTTAGTTGGCGAGAACGTGCTGTACGTGGCGGAGCGCGCCACCACCGAGGGGCGCCGGCTGGTCTTTCAGCAAGTCTGGGCGCTGGCAATGGACGGCACCGGCAAGATCGTGCAGGTCGTGTACCGCTTCCGCGATCCGCAGCGCTGGCGCAACATCATGCAAAACCCGGAGCTGTTCGAGGCGTTGCAGTTCGAGGACCTGCAGCCGATGGGCGGCTGCCAGGTGATCTGGAAAATCGCGCCCCGGGGCTTTGCTGGCGAGAACAGCCGGGGCAGCTGCCGGCGCCGCGATGGCGACAGTGAGCAGTCTGATGTCGTGTGGCAGCGGCTTGAGCAACACGGGGCGGAGCTGGCCATTGCCGAACTGCACTACGACGCGAGCGGCCAGCCCGTGCCCGGTGTCGCCAGCGATCCGTTTAACCGCTTCCTGCGGATTGACAGCGGCGCGCCATGACCGATCTGGGTGGTGCGCAGATCCAGATCATCGTCGAGGTCATCCGCCTCGCGGTCGCGCCGGTGTTTTTGCTCACCGGTGTCGGGACGATGCTGGCCGTGCTCACCAACCGGCTCGGGCGTGCCGTTGATCGGTCGAGGCACCTCGAGGCGCCCAACCTCCATCAGCCGCTGGAGCAATGGCCCGCCGATTTACATGCCCAGTTGAACGTGCTGGCGCGCCGCGGCCGGTTGCTGAATTTTGCCATCACAATGTGCACGCTGTGCGCGCTGCTGGTCTCGGTCGTGATCATGCTGCTGTTCCTCGGCGCATTCTTCGAAGTGCGCCTCGCCCGGCCGATCGGCGTGCTGTTCATTGTGGCGATGCTGAGCTTCATCAGCGCGATGCTGTGCTTCCTGCGCGAGATCTTTCTCGCCACTGCCGCTCTCAGAATCGGCGTTCACGGCCGCAGTCCCGGCGGCGCCGAAGGCACCTGAGGGCGCTCGAGGCCGCGCGCCTCAGGCGCCCGGTGCCGCTGCAGCGCGGAGCCATTCAATGAGGTGCTTATCGGCGAGTGTGGTCGCCTGATAGCGCTGCGCCACCGGGCCGAGCTTCGGGCCGTAACTGCGAAAGCGCAGCACCACCGGTGCGTAAGCCGCATCGGCGATCGAGTAAGTGCCAAATAGCCATGGCCCTTCG
>DASWBL010000226.1:0-11916 GCA_036390615.1 Steroidobacteraceae bacterium
CACCTATCGAGATGCCGGTGTCGATATCGACGTCGGCGACGAACTAGTCGAGCGCATCAAGCCGATCGTTCGGAAAACCATGCGACCGGAAGTGCTGGCCGGCATCGGCGGCTTCGGCGCGCTGGTCGAGGTGCCGCTGCATCGCTATCGCAATCCGGTGCTGGTCTCCGGCACCGACGGCGTGGGCACGAAGCTGCGCCTGGCGATCGACACGCAGCGGCACGGCACCGTCGGTATCGACCTGGTGGCCATGTGCGCCAACGACGTCGTCGTGCAGGGCGCCGAGCCGCTGTTTTTCCTGGACTACTTCGCGACCGGGCGACTCGACGTTGCCGTCGCCGAGACCGTCATTGCCGGCATCGCTGCAGGCTGCCAGCAAGCCGGCGCGGCGTTGGTCGGGGGCGAGACTGCGGAAATGCCCGGCATGTATCACGGTAAAGATTACGATTTGGCCGGGTTCTGCGTCGGCGTCGTCGAAAAATCCGCCATCATCGATGGCTCAATGGTGCAGGCAAGCGATGCGGTCATCGGCCTTGCATCCTCCGGGCCGCACTCGAACGGCTATTCGCTGATCCGTAAACTCATCGACGTCACGGGCGCGAATGAGCGCACCCAGGTCGCGGGCCGCAACCTTTTTGATCTGCTGCTTGAGCCGACGCGCATCTACGTCAAGCCCTTGCTGACGCTGTGTCGAGCCCTGCCGGTACACGGCCTGGCGCACATCACCGGTGGCGGTCTGAGCGACAATATTCCACGCGTGCTGCACGCCGACCAGCAGGTGCACCTGAGCCGCAGCGCCTGGACGCGCCAGCCGGTATTCGACTGGCTGGCCGCCAACGGGCAGATCAGCGATGAGCAGATGCACCGTACCTTCAACTGCGGCATCGGCATGGTGGTAATCGTGGCCGCCGCGCAGCGCGACGCGGCACTGCAGTTGCTGCGCGAACAAGGCGAGACCGCCCACCTCATCGGTGAGGTGCGCCCCGGCCACGGTGCCGTCAGCTTCGAGACATGAGTGCGCCGGCCAAGCTGCGGCTCGCCGTGCTGATTTCCGGCCGCGGCAGCAACATGTTGTCGATTGCGCGCCACTGCACCGACGGCCGGATCGCAGCGCGCATCGCCCGGGTGATCGCTGACCGGCCAGACGCCGCGGGCCTCGCCAGCGCCGCAAAATTGCACCTGCCAGTGGCGATCGTGCCGCGCGCCGCTTATCCGGATCGCGAGCGCTTCGAGGCGGCACTCAGCGCGCAGCTCGACAATTGCGCTGCCGAGCTCGTGGTTCTGGCCGGATTCATGCGCGTGCTTTCCGCTGCCTTCACGGCACGCTTCGCCGGACGGCTGATGAACATCCACCCATCGCTCCTGCCCGCCTACCGCGGTCTGCACACCCACCGCCGCGCTCTCGCAGCCGGCGAGCCGCGCCACGGCGCGAGCGTGCACTTTGTCACGACCGAGGTTGATGGCGGCCCGGTCATCTTGCAGGCGCAAGTGCCGATACTGGCGACCGACACCGAGCAAAGCCTCGCGGCGCGCGTGCTGGAGCGCGAGCACGTGATATTTCCGCAGGCCATCGGCTGGTATGCCGACGGTCGCCTCAGGCAGCAGGGAGCTTTTTTTGTGCTGGATGGTCAATCCCACAGTGGCCCGATCGTGGCAAGCTAGTCAGCTCGAGCAAGCGAATCTCATGTCCCAAATCGCAATGCGTCATGCCCTCCGGCCAGTGCTTTGGCTTACCGCCATGATGCTCGCCAGCCAGTGCGGCGCGGCCGAGGAACTGCAGTCCTTCGAAGCTACCTATGCGGCCAGCGGTCATGGTTTTGGCGGCACTTCGGTCGTGCGGCTGACGCAAACCGGGCCGCAGGATTGGACCTACAGCTCGACGGAGGAGCCGCACGGCATCCTGCGGCTGCTGCTGCCGGCGAAAATCGTCAGCGAAAGCCGGTTGCGGATTGACGCGAACGGCGTCGAGCCACTGAGCTACCGTGCCGATGATGCCGCCGGGCGCAGCAATCGCGGCGTCGACGTTCACTTTGACTGGGACAAGAGCCGGGTGACCGGTACGGACCAGGGTCAGGCCATTGACATGCCACTGCAGCCGGGCGTTCAAAATGACCTGTCAGTACAGGTGGCACTGGTATTCCAGCTCTTGCATGGCGTGACGCCAACGGGATTTCTGCTGTACGACAAAAGCGGCGTGCGTAATTACCGCTACTCGCGCGACAGTGCCGAGGTGCTGGACACGCCGATGGGCAAGATCGCCACGATCGTCTATCGCAGCCAGAAAGACGGTTCACCGCGCGTCACGCGCTTCTGGTGCGCGCCGTCCCTCGGGTTTGTGCCGCTGCGTGCCGAACAGCGCAAGATCAGCAGCGACGGCGCATCGAGTCAGGAGTGGCTGTTGAGCGCCGTTGCCGTCAAGCGCCCCGCTACCCCCTAGGCCTTGGGGAGCGTGACGCCCTGCTGACCCATGTATTTGCCGCCGCGGTCGCGGTAGGAAGTCTGGCAGACCTCATCGGACTCAAAGAACAGCATCTGCGCGACGCCCTCGTTGGCATAGATGCGCGCCGGCAGTGGCGTCGTATTGGAAAATTCCAGCGTCACGTGGCCTTCCCATTCGGGCTCGAGCGGCGTCACGTTGACGATAATGCCGCACCGAGCGTAGGTGGATTTGCCAAGACAGATAGTCAGCACGTTGCGCGGAATGCGGAAAAATTCCACCGTGCGGGCCAGCGCAAAGGAGTTGGGCGGAATCAAGCAGGTATCCCCGGCCACATCAACAAAACTGCGCTCATCGAAATTCTTCGGATCGACAATGGTCGAATTGATGTTCGTAAAGATCTTGAATTCCCGGGCGCAGCGCACGTCGTATCCGTAGCTCGACGTGCCATAAGAGATAATCTTATGGCCTTCCACGGCTCGCACCTGGCCAGGCTCAAATGGCTCGATCATTCCCGCACCGACCGCCATGCGCCGGATCCAGTTGTCTGACTTGATGCTCACTCGGTGTCCTTTGAATTCAACTGCGTTCGATCACAATCTTCGGAAACACGGCGCTTTGGTCGCGGCTGCGCGTCGCGAGCGCGCCGGCCGTGTGCCGCGCCATCTCAATGTAGGCCAGCGCCCGCGGACTGTCCGGTGCCGCCACCACCGTGGGCCGGCCACCGTCGGCCTCCTCGCGAATTCGCGCATCGAGCGGCAGCTGGCCAAGCAGCCGCGCGCCGTACTCCGCCGCGAGGCGTGCGCCGCCACCAGAGCCGAAGATCGCCTCCTCGTGCCCGCAGGCGCTGCAGATATGCGTACTCATATTCTCAACGATGCCGAGGACCGGCACGCTGACCTTCTCGAACATGACCAGGCCTTTGCGGGCGTCGGCGAGCGCAATGTCCTGCGGCGTGGTCACGATGACCACCCCGGCCACCGGTACCCGCTGCGCCAGGGTCAGCTGGATATCGCCGGTGCCGGGCGGCATATCCACCACCAGATAGTCGAGTTCGCCCCAGGCGGTGTCGCCGAGCAGCTGGGTGAGCGCCTGGGTGACCATCGGTCCGCGCCAGACCATGGCCTGCGCCGGGTCGATCAGAAAGCCGATCGACATCGCCTCTACCCCGTGGGCCGCAAGCGGCCGGATGCGCTTGCCGTCCGGGGAAGTCGGGTGCTGGCTGCCCAGCCCGAGCATCAGCGGTTGGCTGGGTCCGTAGATATCGGCATCCAGGATGCCGACGCGGGCGCCGGCGGCGGCCCAGGCCAGTGCCAAATTGACGGCAACGGTGGATTTGCCAACACCACCCTTGCCGCTCGCGACCGCTACGACGTTGCTGACCCCGCCGAGCGGCTTGAGCTGGCGCTGCACCGCATGGGCGCTAATGCGCGCCCGCAGCTCAAGGTCGAGGCCGGCAATCTCCGGCAGCGCCGCCTGCATATGAGCCAACAACGCCGCGCGAAATGCCGCTTCATAGCCACCTACAGGAATGCCCAGCTCTATAACCGCCTGTACGGTGGTGCCGGCTAGACTGAGTTCAATGACCGCTTCGGCCTGTCCAAGGCTCTGACGCAGATAGGGGTCGACATAGCTGTCCACGGCACTGCGAACCGCGGTTGGACTCAAGGGCATACTGCACGTACCGTTCTTGGGGGCAAAATTTGCGCCAGTTCACAATTCTAGCGCGTCCGAGCGCAGTTCACGGGCCCGGCGGGCCCGCCGGCAATTGACATAAACGTGGCATAATTCCGGAAATCAACGGGCGGCTGAATACACAATTCAGGACTAGGCCGGGTCACGCGGCCCCCTTGAGTAGTGCCATTAGGATAATGCTGTTGTTCGCATGAGCTTTTTCTCAAATATGCGGGCCGACCGGCTGGTCTACCAGATCAAGTCGTCGACCGAGTTGCTGAGCGAACCGACCCAAAAGGCAATCGCTAGGCTCAAGGAAATCGGTCCGGCAGTCATTCCGGTGGTGCTGGCCGCCCTCCCGGATGCCGACAAACACTGCACCGTCGCGTTCGTGGATATCCTTGCCTCGCTGGTCAACGCCAAGACCTTCCCGCGCTTCGCCGAGGCCCTGATCGAGGGCAGTCCACGGGTGATTGCCGGGGTCGCGTGGGCCCTGACGAGCGCGCGCAGCTATCCGGCCCCGATGCTGCTCGAGGCACTGAGCCGCCCGGGCATCTCCAAGCCGGCGGTGATCGAAATCATCAACGCCCATCGCGGTCGTCTGACGGTGCGGGAACTGCTTACCGCCGCCTACGCCCAGGAGAACAACGAAAAATCGGCACTGTTCAAGGTCATTGCCGAAATTGTCGATGATGCGGGAAGCCTCGAGCTGGTGGCGCGTCTGCAGGGCAAGGACACGATGGCGCGCCTGCATATCATCAATATCCTGGCGCGCTTCAACAAGGCCGAGGTTCGGCGCGCGCTGCACACACAGATCAATGATCCGAACAAGCTGATTCGCGCCGCGGCGTTGACCGCGCTGGCCAAGATGGACGGGCCGTTCGAGACTGAGCAGCTGTGCACGCTGCTGCGCGATCCGGAAGTCGAGGTGCAGAACCGGGCCGTGGAAGTGCTGATCAAAGGCAAGGACCCGCAGACGGTAAAGTTTCTGGTGCCGGTGCTCAAGGACGAAAACGAGTATGCACGCCGTTCGGCGGTAGAAGTGCTCAATGAAGTCGGTGACGGCAATTCGGTCAAATTTCTGTTGCAAGCCATCAAGGACGATGACTGGTGGGTCCGCAGCCGCGCCGGCGATGCGCTCGGCAAGATCGGCGGCCCCAAAGTCATCGACGCGGTGCTGGAGCTGGTGCGCGACAAAGACGAGGACATCCGGCGCACGGCGATCGAAATTCTCAACCAGACCAAGGACGAACGGGCGGTCAGCCACCTGATCGAGGCGACGCGCGACGCCGATTGGTGGGTCAGCGAGCGGGCCGTAGATGCTCTGGCCGCCATTGGCAACAAGCGCGCGATGCCGCGGCTGCAGGAGATGCTGCAGCGCGGGCAACCCAAGCAGCTGCCGATCGTGGTGCGCGCCATCGGCAAGCTCGGGGATGCGGCCTCGGTCGGATTGCTGACGCCGCTGCTCAAGAGTCAGGAAAAAGAGGTCTGCATCGAAACCATCCAGGCCGTAGCGCGCCTGGTCGACGAGCCGCAGGCCGAACAGATCCGTGTGCAGCTGCAGGCGCATGTCGGCAACGCCGATGCCACCGTGGTGCGCGCCGCGGAGCGCGCACTCACCGAGCTGGAAGTTCGTTTCTCATCCGGGGTCAATACCGGTCCTGCGCCGGTATTGTCCAGCAACGACTCGCGGCCCCGCGCGCCGCGCGCAGCGCCGGTCGCGGAACCGGCACGCACGCTGCTCATCGCCGAGAAGGATGTGGCCAAGGTCATGGAGCAGGCCGCGGCATCCGGCAACCAACGACTCGATATCTCCACGCTCAATCCGGGCGATGTGATCGAAGGGCGCTACAAATACATCGAACGCATTGGCAAGGGTGCGTTCGGCACTGTGCTGCTGATGGAAGATACGGTGGTCGATGAGCGCCTGATTCTCAAGTTCCTGAATCCGAACGTGGCCGAAGACGAAGAGGTGATGAAGCGCTTCGTGCATGAGCTGCGTTATTCGCGCAAGATCACCCACAAGAATGTCATCCGCATTTACGACTTCCTGTTCATTCAGGGCAACTACGCGATTTCGATGGAATACTTCCCCTCGCATACGCTCGGCGGGGAAATCGTCAATGAAAAGCCGGTGGTACAGGGCCGCGCCATCCGTTTCGCCATCGATATCGCGACCGGCATGGCGGTCGCGCACCAGGTCGGCATCGTGCATCGCGACCTGAAGCCTGCGAACGTTCTGATCAACAGCGACGGGCTGCTGAAGATCGTCGACTTCGGTGTCGCCGCGGCGCACCGTGAAGGCGACACGCAACTGACCCGCACCGGCTACGTCATCGGCTCTCCGAAATACATGGCCCCCGAGCAGATCCTCGGCCGCAAGGTTGACGAGCGGGCCGACATCTACGCCTTAGGCGTCATGCTCTACGAGATGGTCACCGGCGTTCCTCCCTACTCGCGCGGCGATCACATGGCAGTGATGTACCAGCACGTGCAGGGCAAGGCCCGGCCGCCACGTGAATTGAATCCCGAGCTTTCGCCGCCGCTGGCTGAACTGGTGACGCGCTGCATGGCGGTGGACAAGACCAAACGCTACCAGACCATGGAAGAGCTGCGCACAGCGCTCGAAAAGCTCCTGCCCAGCGCCCGCACGGCCGCCTAAGGTTCCGTTATGGCACGCATTGACGCATTCTTGAAATTGGGCACGCAGCAGAACTGCTCGGACATCCATCTGGCAGTCGGCGTGCCACCGATGCTGCGCATGAATGGCGATCTGGTGCCGATCAAATTCCGCGACCTCGCAGACGCGGAACTCGAAAGCTACATCACCGAAGTGCTGACCCCGAATCAGTCCGATCACTTCCTGCGTGGCAATGACCTGGATTTTTCCTACGTTTCGGCCGAAGGCGGGCGCTTTCGCGTCAATGTATTCCGCAAGGACACCGGCATCGGCGCGACGTTCCGCGCCATTCCCACCGCGATCCCGACGCTCGAGTCACTCGGCCTGCCGGCGGTGCTGGGCAAACTGACTGATCACCATCAGGGCATGATCCTGGTCACTGGCTCGACCGGCACCGGCAAATCGACCACGCTCGCCGCGATGATCGATCTGATGAACCGCACTCGCCCGCTCAACATCATCAGCCTGGAAGATCCGATCGAGTTTGTGCACAAGAGCAAGAGCAGCCAGGTCATCCAGCGCGAACTCGGCACGCACATTCCGAGTTTTGCCGAGGGCGTGCGCGCCGCGATGCGCGAGGATCCCGATGTGATCCTGGTCGGCGAAATGCGCGATGCCGAGACGATTCGCATGGCCATGACCGCCGCTGAAACCGGCCACCTGGTGCTTGGCACGCTGCACACGACCGGCGCGGTCAAGACCATCGACCGGATGATCGATGCGCTGCCGGCCCAGGAACGTGAACAGACCAAGAGCTTTTTGTCCCAGAGCCTGCTCGCGGTCATTACCCAGATTCTGGTGCGCTCGCACGATGGCCGCGGACGCAAAGCCGTGTGCGAAATCCTGATCATGACCAAGGCGATCGCCAAGTTGATCATGAGCGATCAGTCGCACCTGGTGGGCAGCCAGTTGCAGACCGGCCGGGATCTGGGCATGCAGATGCTCGATCAGGCGCTGCTCGCGGCCGTCACCGCCAAGGAGATCGACCCGGACGATGCCTTTGCCTATGCCAGCGACAAGCGGGTGCTGCAAAAATTTGTCACCGACACCAGCATGCTGCCGAAGCTCAGCGTCAGCGACGTAGGCCCATAGGCCGGCACGGCCGGTCCAGCTTCCATGGCACAGATCGACGCCTTTTTGCAGGAAATTCTCAAGCGCAAGGGCTCGGACCTGCATTTCATTGCCGGCGATCCCCCGCGCGTGCGCCGTTACGGCAACCTGGCCTCGCTGCGACCGGAACCGCTGACGCAGGAATTCACCAAAGACACCCTGTACGAGATCATGCCGCGCAAGGCGACCGAACGCTTCGAGACGCGTGACGGTGCCGATTTTGCCTATAGCCTAGCGGGTGCCGGACGTTTTCGCGTCAATGTCATGCGCCAGCTCAACGGTATGGGCGCTGTGTTCCGGGCCATCCCGTCCAAGGCGCTGACGCTCGATGAGCTGAAGATACCGGTGGCGATCCGGCAGATGTGCCGGGCCACCAGCGGCCTGATCCTGGTCACTGGTAAAACCGGCTCGGGCAAATCCACTACGCTCGCTGCGATGATCGATGACATTAACAAGCGCGTCAAAGGCCACATCCTGACCGTCGAGGATCCGATCGAGTTTGTGCATACGCGGCAGAACTGCCTGATCAGCCAGCGCGAGATTGGCGTCCATGCCCAAGGCTTCTCCCAGGCGCTGCTATCGGCCTTGCGGGAGGATCCGGACGTGATTCTGGTCGGCGAGTTGCGCGACCTGGAGACTATGAGCACGGCCATAACCGCGGCCGAAATGGGCATCCTGGTGATGGCAACGCTGCACACCAACGGTGCCGCGCCGACCGTGGACCGGCTGGTCAACGCCTTTCCGACCGACAAGCAACCGCACGTACGCACGATGCTATCGACTTCGCTACGCGGGGTAATTTCCCAGCAGCTGCTGCAGCGGGCCGACGGCGAGGGCCGGGTCGCGGCCATGGAGATACTGGTCAATACCTCGGCGGCCGCCAATCTGATCCGCCAGGGCAAACTCGATCAAATCGAGACCGTCATGCAGGCAGGCGGGGCCCTTGGCATGTGCACGATGGATACGGCCATTGAGCGATTGCTCGAACAGCGGCTGATCAACGGCCGCGAGGCTTACGCCAAGAGCATCAACAAGGCCAAATTCGACGCCATCAAGGATCAGACCTGAGCTCCGGCCCGGCGCCTTATGCCGGGAAGCGACCCGCCGGCGTGTAATAATGCGGTTTTAGGCTGGCCAAGGCCCGACACCGCATGCCCCGCAAGATCCTCGTCACCAGCGCCCTGCTGTACGCCAACGGGCCGCTGCACCTCGGCCATATGATCGAGGCCGTGCAGACCGACATCTGGGTCCGCTTCCAGAAGCTGCGCGGGAATGACTGCCGTTACGTCGGCGGCGAAGACACGCACGGCACGCCGATCATGATCCGCGCGCAGCAGCAGGGCCAGAAGCCGGAAGAGCTGATCAATGCGGTAGCCATCGAGCACCGGGCCGACCATCGCGGCTTTCTGATCGATTTTGATCAGTATCACTCCACGCACTCGGAAGAAAACCGCGAGCTGACGCTGCAGCTGTACGCACTGCTGCGCGATCGCGGCCACATCGCGCGGCGCGCCGTGCGCCAGGCCTTTGACGCCCAGGCGCAGATGTTCCTGCCAGATCGGTACGTGCGCGGAACCTGTCCGGTCTGCAAGACCCCGGAGCAATTTGGCGATAGCTGCGAGAACTGCGGCGCCACCTATACGCCGGCTGATCTGATCGATCCGGTCTCTACCGTTACCGGCACGCGGCCGGAATGGCGCGAGTCCGAGCATCTGTTTTTCCGGCTCGGGCAATTTGAAGCCATGCTGCGCGAGTGGCTCGCCAGCGCGAGTCTGCAGCCGGCGGTGCGCGCCAAACTCGCGGAGTGGTTCGAAGCCGGGCTGCAGGACTGGGACATTTCGCGCGACAGTCCCTACTTTGGTTTTGAGGTGCCGGACGCCCCTGGCAAATTCTTTTACGTCTGGTTCGATGCGCCGATCGGCTACATCGCCGCCTTCAAGGCATTAAGTGCCCGCACGCCGCTCGAATTTGACCGCTACTGGCGCTCCGAAACCGCCACCGAGCTGTATCACTTCATCGGCAAGGACATCAGCTATTTTCACACGCTGTTCTGGCCGGCAGTGCTGAACGGCTCTGGCCTGCGCCGGCCGACCGGTGTATTCGCGCACGGCTTTCTGACCATCAACGGCCAGAAGATGTCCAAGTCGCGTGGCACCTTTGTCACCGCCCGGCATTATTTGAATCAGCTGCCGCCCGAGCCGCTACGCTACTATTTTGCCGCCAAGCTCGGCAGCGGCATCGAGGACATCGACCTCAGCATCGATGATTTCCTGGCACGCACCAACTCCGATCTCGTCGGCAAGCTGGTCAATATCGCCAGCCGCTGCGCAGGATTCATCGAACGCAGCGGTGGCAGGCTGGCTGCGGCATTGCCTGATCCCGCGTTGTATGGTGAGTTCTGGGCTGCCAATGAATCGATTGCCGCCAGCTACGAGGCGCGCGAGTACGCCACTGCGATCCGCGACATCATGGTGCTCGCCGATCGCGCCAATCAGTACGTGGATAAACAAAAACCCTGGGCCATGGCCAAGGATCCAGCCCGCGCCGAGGAAGTCCGCGCCGTCGCCACTCAGGGGATCAATTTGTTTCGCGTGCTGATGGGATACCTCGCCCCAGTATTGCCGGCAATGGCGGCAAAAGCCGCGGAGTTTCTCAGTGCCGATCTTGGCAGCTGGCAGAATCTTGAAAGACCGCTGCTCGATAAGCCGCTGCGGCCATACCAGCCACTGGCCCTGCGGCTCGATCCGGCGGCGGCGGCGCGGCTGATTGAGCCGCCACCGGCGGCCGCAGCTGCACCGGGGCCGGAGGCTGCCGCTGCATCGGTGAAGCTGGCCGATTTTGCGCGCCTGGATTTGCGTGTCGCGCGCGTAATCGAGGCTAGCGCCGTTGCCGGTTCGGACAAATTGCTGCAACTGAAGCTCGATCTCGGCGCCGATCAGCGCACTGTTTTCTCTGGTATCCGCGCCGCGTATCAGCCCGAGCAGCTGGTCGGCCGGCTGGTGGTCGTGATTGCAAATCTCGAACCGCGGAAAATGCGTTTCGGCGTCTCCGAGGGCATGGTGCTGAGCGCCGGAGATGACGCAACGGGCCTGTTTCTGCTGTCGGCCGACAGCGGCGCGCAGCCGGGAATGAAAATCAGCTGAGCCAACGGGCGGGCCGCGTCCTCTCAGCCACCTAAATTTCCACTACGACGAGAACGCGATGCGAACACAATGGATACTGCCAGCTGGCGTCGCCTTGTTCGCGACGTGCATGGCCATGGCGGCAGATTTCGAAACGCCGCCGCAGGAATCTGCGGCGGCGAGCCTCCCCGCCGACGAAATCGCGGGCGCGAATTTTCACATCGACGAACCGGTGCTTGGCGACGGGCTGATGCGCCATTATGTGGTCGATAGCCGCTACGGACGCTTTGCCGCCTACGGCCGCGAAGCGCTCAGGGTGCGGCTGCGCGAGATCGCGGCTCTCGACAAGTTATCTAAAATCACCGACGTCGATGCGGTCGTCAAGGCTGTCGGGGGTGGCGTGCAAACCCAGGTGCAGTCTGCATTCGAGGTCGCGACGCATCCGATCGGCACCGTGGCGGGGATCCCAAGAGGCGTCGAACATCTATTCCAGGGCTTCACGGCGCAAGCGCGCTCGCTGACGCGGCAACCGGCCGCTGACGGCAGCATCCCTTCGGCCAGTGCCGTGGGCGGCAAGGTAAGCGCCGGCGCCCGTCTGTACGCCGACCGCTACCTCGGCGTTTCGACAGCCGAACGGCATTGGTACGAACAGCTGGGCGTCGATCCTTATAACGACAACATCGTTTTGCGCCGGGCCGTGAGACATCTTGCGAAAGTGGATGCCGCCGTGAGCCTCGGCATGAAATTTGGCGGTGTCCCGGGACTGCCCTACGCCGCGGACTTGAGCCGCACGCTCGATGCCATTTACCACGAGAATCCGGCGGTGCTGCGCGAGCGGCGCCGGCAGGTCCTGGCCGGCTACGGCCTCGAGCCGGCTGAAATCGAGCGGTTCA
>DASWBL010000227.1:0-6097 GCA_036390615.1 Steroidobacteraceae bacterium
TGCCCGAGGTTTCGGGCCCCGAGTTCTGAGCCGGCTCTTTGGATTGCGTCATCATGTCCTGCACCCGCATCGTGAACTTGATCGCGGGTATCGCGACCCGTCTGGCTCAACGTCCTGAATTGTACGCCGCTTTTACCTAACTCTTGCGCCTAATCAATCAGTGGGCCCCTGTCCCGCTAGATCAAATCGGCTTCGGTGCCAGTAATCGCTGCTGCGCCCTGCTGCACCACGCGCGCCAGCGCGAGCGCCTGCGGCAGGCGATGCGCCGCGTAGAAACTTGCCGTCTGCACTTTGGCGCGCAGGAACTGCGCATCTTCCGGATGTCCGGCAAGCGCTT
This sequence comes from Steroidobacteraceae bacterium, assembly GCA_036390615.1. GTDB lineage: Bacteria > Pseudomonadota > Gammaproteobacteria > Steroidobacterales > Steroidobacteraceae > FEN-1191. Next base: position 338 of record DASWBL010000227.1, read on the forward strand.
TGGTTGCAATCGCAGCGGCACGCACCGCAAGCCAGCCGCCGAGTACGGTGCCGCACAGCGAAAGATACGGCACGCTGACGGCATAGGCATTGGCGGGCGCCGCAGCCAGCGTCGCGAGGAGTGATGTCGTGCTGGCGTCGAGCGCGCTCAACGCCTCGAGCGCCGATGCGCGCAGCGCCACTATGGCCGGATCGCTAAAGCCACCCAGTTCCTGGCGGATCTCGGCCAGCAACGCGCGCATCGCGGCGCCCTGATCGCGCCCGATCTTGCGGCCGAGCAGATCATTGCCCTGGATGCCGGTCGTGCCTTCGTAGATAGAAGTAATGCGCACGTCGCGCAGCGTCTGCGCGATCCCGGTCTCTTCGATGAAGCCCATGCCGCCGTGGACCTGAACCGCCAGTGAGATCAGCTGCTGCGCTTGCTCGGTGCTCCAGGCCTTGGCGATCGGAATCAGAAGCTCGCCCCGCGCCTGCGCCGCGGCTCGCGCCGCCGCGTCGGGGAGCGAGCGGCCCAAGTCCAGCTGCAGGGCGGTGTACATCGACAAGGCGCGGATCGCCTCGACGCCTGATTTGATCGTCAGCACCATGCGGCGCACGTCAGGGTGGTAAATGATCGGCAGCGCGGTCTCGCTGCGCGTGCCGACCGGGCGGCCCTGAATCCGCGTGCGCGCCCATTCGGTCGCCTGCTGCCGCGCACGCTCGGCAAGACCTACGCCCTGCAGGCCGACAGCCAGGCGCGCCGAGTTCATCATGATGAACATGTACTCGAGCCCGCGGTTGGGCTCGCCGATCAGAAAGCCGGTCGCTCCGCCGCTATCTCCATAGGACATCACGCAGGTGGGACTCGCGTGAATGCCGAGCTTGTGCTCGATCGAGACACACTTGACGTCATTGCGGGCGCCGACGCCGCCATCCGGCGTCGGCATGAACTTAGGCACCACGAACAGGGAAATACCCTTGACGCCGGCCGGCGCGCCATCGATCCGTGCCAGCACCAGATGCACGATGTTGGCGGCGAGGTCATGATCACCATAGGTGATGAAGATTTTCTGGCCGCTGATCAGGTAATGATCGCCCTCGGGCTTGGCCCGCGTGCGGATCGCGGCGAGGTCGGAGCCCGCCTGCGGTTCGGTCAGATTCATCGTACCGCTCCACTCGCCGCTGATCATCCGAGGCAGGTACACGGCACGCAGCGCCTCGGACCCGGCCAGCGCGAGGGCCTCGATGGCGCCGCGGCCGAGCTGCGGGCAGAGCATGAAGGCGATATTGGCGCTGAACCAGATCTCTTCGGCCGCAGTGGCGAGCACCAGCGGCGCGCCCTGGCCGCCCTCAGCCGGATCGACGCTGAGCTGGGTCCAGCCGGCCGCGATGAACTGCTCGTAAGCGCGGCGAAATTCGGCCGGCATGCGCACGCCATCGACCGTCCAGCGGGCTCCGTCACGATCGCCAAGCGCATTGATCGGATCGAGCACTGATTCGGCAAAACGCGCAGCTTCAGTGAGCACCGAATCGGCGAGCTCGCCTGAGTAATCGGCGTAGCGCGGCAGCGAAGCCAGCTCGCCGGTCGACAGCAGCGTGTTCAGCACGAAGCGCAGTTCTTTAAGTGGCGCGCGATACATGGGACTCCCCCGGGGCGATCCTGTGGTCTGCGGCGAGACTCTAGTCTACGGAAATTTGCGCGGTGCTCGCGGGCACGGCCGAAAAAAGCCAGGACGGGTTAATCGCGGCGAAACAGTCGCTTAAGCAGCGATGGCGGCGGTGACTTTTCAACTGGCGCGGGTTTCGGGGCGGTCGGGCGCGACACGTAAACCTTGGGCTTCGTTGCCTGCTTGGTATTGAGCGCCTTGTTGGAACCGTAAGGATCGTAGCCGCCGCCTGGCGCACCAGAGACCTTGCCCCCCGGGCGCGCTTCGTCGTCGATCTTGAGTCCCGGCACGTCAAGCCGCCGCAGCAGCGAGGAGGTTGAATCGATGAAGTGCTTGCCGGACTCGACGGCAAACTTCCACACCGAACGGCCCTGGGAATCCTCGATCTTTCTGCCCGAAGCCTGATCGGAATCCCGGTTCTTGCGGTTCGGGTCCGGTGGATCGTCCTTGGCCACGGTTCAGCGGGCCCGACTGCCGTAAGGCAGGTGCGGGCAGCCACCTTTATCGCGAGCGGGCAGGAGGCCTGTGACCATGTTCATACCTCGATACAGGATACCCTCGCCTTGACCCGCTGAAAACCGGAAGCTTGTACCATAATCTGGTTAAGTCGGTCACAAAATTGCTAACTGGCGCTGGCACTTAGGCGCGGCGCAGGGGCACGATAGCCCCGAAGGAACCCTATGCCACCCGACCCCGCTACGATCCCTCCGGTGACCACCCCGGCTGCCAGTTCGGCACCGGGTGCGATCGCGTTGCCGGGGGTACCTGCGACCGCGGTGATGGACCCTCAGTTCATCGAGCGCCACCAGATTGTCGAGCGCTACATCGCCGGCAAATTGCCACTGAAGGGCGCCCAGGATTTTGAGCGCTTCTGCAAGGACCACCCCGAACTGCTCGAGGACTTGGGTCTCTCTGCCCGGGTCAACGCGGGCTTGCGACTGCTCGAGGCGGGTGGCCTCGCAGCGCCCTGGGAAGAAAAGCCGCGGCGCATCTGGGAGCAATGGTGGCCGCTGCCGTGCGCGCTGCTGCTGGCCGTGGCTCTGGGCGTAGTGGCGATGAACCTGTCCTCCAAAGCGAATCGGGCGCAGCACGCGCTGACCGTTGCCCAGCAAAAGCTCATCGAACAGCCGATCGATCCGGTGACGACCACTCGCGCCATAACCCTGATACCGAGCCGCACCGGGCCGCAGAGCAATCCGAGCGCCGGGGTTGGAGGCAGCGGCGAGATGGCGGATTTCAAGATTGACCTGTCGTGGTCGGCTTACTCGGCCTTTCAAGTCAGCATCGACCGCGTCGATCAGGGCCGCATCGCAGTGCTGCATTACATGCTGCGCGATTCAAACGGGCAGCTGCGCTTCGCCATCAATACCAGCACGCTCGGGCCTGGCATTTACCAGCTCGCCTTCGAAGGCATGACGCTGCACGGCGACGCGATCCCGCAGGCCTGGGCCACGATCCGCGTTTCGCGCTGAGCCGGCGCCCCGATCCTGATCAGTTCAGCGCTGCCCGCGGCGGGTGGTTGATGACCGAACGCGCGGCCAGCCAGCCGGCAATCCCGACCAGGGCCACGGTGCAGGCAACGCCCGCGATCCAGATCATGCCATCGAACCGGTACTTGAGCCCAAGCTCTTGGGCCAGCCAGAAGCCGCCCACGGCGGCACCGCTCGCCGCCAGCATGCCGGCCAGTGCCCCAAGCGCGGAGAACTCGGTGACGACCGCGCGCAGGATCATGCCGCGACCGGCACCCAGCACCCTAAGCACCGCGGTCTCATGGCGTCGCTCATCGCGACTGGCCTGGACCGCGGCGAGCAGCACGGTAAGTCCCGCCAGCACCGTAAATACAAACACGCTCTGCACCGCCACAATCGCCTTGTCGATGACGGCACGCACCTGGGCAAGCAGTTCACCGACATTGAAGATCGAGACGCCCGGAAATTCATGCGCGAGATCCGCGAGTGCACTGGCGCGGGTCGGTTCAAAGTAGGCGCTGGTCATGTAGGTGCCCGCCATGCCATCGAGCAGCCCGGGCGCGAACATGATGAAAAAATTGGGCCTGAAGCTGTCCCACTTGACCTGCCTGAAGCTCGCGACCGTGACGGTGACACGTTCGCCGGCAATATCGAATACCAGCTGATCGCCGAGATTGAGCTTCAGGGCCTGCTGATACTCGCTCGACAGCGACACCAGCGGCTTGCCCTGATCCTGGGGTTCAAACCAGCGCCCGGCGATGATGCGGTTGTCGTCGCCGAGTTGCGTGGACCACGACAGATTGAGTTCCCGGTCCGGGCCGTCGCGGCCGGGACCGCCGCGGCCTGGCAGGTGCTCGGTGCGCGCATCAACCGGCTCGCCGTTGATCTGCACCAGCCGGCCGCGAATCATCGGCAGCAGCCGCTCGAGTTTGGCGCCCTGGCCGCTGAGCCTGGCGCTGAACTCATCGCGCTGCGCCGCCGGGATATTCAGGAAGAAATAATTCGGCGCATCGGCCGGCAGGCTGGCGCGCCAGTCGCTGATCAGGTCGCGCTGCACGATGCTCAGCACTAAAAGCAGCATGACCCCTAAGCCGAAAGCCACGATCTGCGTTACGCTTTCGGCGCGCCGCCGCGCGAGACTCGCAAGTCCGTAGCGCCACGACAGGCCCGAGCCGCTGCGCACCCGCCCGGCGAGGCGCACCAGCAGCGCTCCGCCGACGGCGAGCAGCAGTGCGGCGCCGGCCAGCGCTGCCGCGAACCACAGGCTCAGCTGCGGCTCGCCGAGCGTGCCGTAGATCACGCCGATGAGCGCGAGCGCCGCCGGCGCAAAGGCGGCCCACAACCCGGGAGTCGGCGGGCCCGCGTCATGGCGCAGCACGCGCAGCGCCGGCACTTTGGTGAGCTGCAGTAGTGACGGCAAGGCAAAGCCTGCGAGCATCGCCACGGCGACGGTCAGGCCAATCAGCGCCGGCCGGTAGCCGGCTGGCGGCAGATCACTGCGCAATAATCCCTTGAGTACCTGCACCAGCCATTGCTCGGTCAGCCAGCCGGTGAGCGAGCCAATCAGGGTGGCCACGAGCGCGAGCGCGGTCAGCTGCAACAGGGTCACGCCAAGCACCAGGCGGCGCGAAGCGCCCAGGGTCTTCATCAGCGCCACGGCATCGAGGTGACGGCGCAGGTAGCTGCGCGCGCCAAGCGCCACGGCCACCGCGCAAAGCAAAACCGCCACCAGGCTTGCGAGCGCCAGAAAGCGGCCGGAACGCCGCGCGGCATCGCCGATCTGGGGGCTCGCGTCGGCGACGTCCATCACGCGCTCGCCGATCGGGTTAGCCTGCTGGTGCCAGTCGCGAAACTCATCCAGCGCCGCACGTGGACCTGCGAGCAGCAGCAGGTAACGCACGCGGCTTGAGGGCTGCAGCAATTGTGTCGAGGGTAGATCGACCGCGTTGATCAGCAAGGCCGCTGCAAAATCGACAAACGTCGAACCCTGGTCCGGGCGCGAAATGAGGATCCGGCTGAGGCGCAGCGTGCGCGCGCCGACGGTGAGCTCGCTGCCGATCCGGGCGCCCAGCGCCGCGGCGAGCCGCGAGTCCGCCCACGCCTCACCCGACTGCGGCAACTCGGCGGTCGGGTGTCCGGCGCCGAAGGGTTCATCAGCAACTTGCAGTGTGCCACGCAGCGGGTAACCGGCGCTCGCCGCGCGGACGTTGGCCAACTGACTGGCATCGCCGTTGAATACGACCGAGAAGAGCTGCGTCACCGTGGCCGTGGCAAGACCCAAGCTGCGGGCGTGCGGCTCATCACCCTGCAGCAGCGGTCGCGTGGTTTCGACGCGCAGATCCGCGGCCAGCACTTCGCGCGCCTGCGACTGCACGGCGTGATCGATCCGGTCGACCAGAAAGCCCACGCCGCTTAATGCTGCGACCGCCACGGTCAGTGATACCAAAAGGACCGCGAGCTCACCGGAGCGCCATTCGCGGACAAGTGATCGCAGCGCTATTCCGAGCGCGCGCAGCATCAGGCCGCTCCGACGAGCGCGCCGCCGTCCATGTTCAGCACCCGCTGGCAGCGGCTGGCGATGCTCCGATCATGCGTGACCAGCACCAGCGTCGTGTTCGAGTCGGCGTTGAGCTCGAAAAACAGCTC
>DASWBL010000228.1:0-3947 GCA_036390615.1 Steroidobacteraceae bacterium
ATGCACGTCCTTGCCCTTGAGTTCGCCGCGCTGGCGCAGGATCTCATGCAGGTGCCAGGCGATGGCCTCGCCCTCGCGGTCCGGGTCGGTGGCCAGATACAGGCCGGTGGATTTTTTCAGTGCCTTGGAAATGGCGGCGACGTGCTTTTCATTACGCTCGATCAGCCGGTACTGCATCGCGAAGCCATCGTCCGGATCGACCGCGCCTTCCTTCGGCACCAGATCGCGCACGTGGCCGTAGGACGCCAGCACCTCGAAGCCGCTGCCTAAGTACTTCTTGATCGTCCGCGCTTTGGCGGGCGATTCGACGATGACAAGATTCTCTGCCATAGCTAATTCTTCGACGGAGCCATAAACGAAAAACCGCGGACGAGCCGCGGGTGCGCTTTTGGCCATGAGTAAGGAGCGTTCAGTGCGGCACCGTCTGCGGCCCTTCGTAAACCAGATCTTCCATCCGCGCACAGGCCGCTTCCTGGCCTGGCTGGCTGGACAGGACCATCAGCACGACCCACTTGACCTGCTCCAGATCCAGCTCCTCGGTGTCGAGCGCCAGCAGCCGCTCGATGGCGATTTCGCGCTGCCCGGCCGTCAGGATCCCGCCGCGCTCGAGCGACAACAGCAGGCCGCGGCAGGCAGGCTCAAGGCGCGCGCACTCTTCATTAGAGAAAACGCGAAAAGTCCGCTCATCAGCGGTCATGCCCGGGCGCTGGCGCTGCTCCGCGAGGTCCGCCAGCCAGTTCAGTGCCCGCTCGACGTTAGCGCCGCCAAAGCCTGCGCTTTCGAGGTCGCGCGCTATGGTCTCGCGCTCGGCGCTGGCCGGCAGCTCCTCGAGCATGTAGCGATCGAACACATACACCAGGATGTCAAAAACCGTGTTTTCCATCTTGCCTTGCTTAGGTGGGCTCCAGTCGGTGCAGGCCGGCGCCGGATCTGCCTCGCAGACCAAAGGTGCCGGGTCCGAAAAACAGCCGTAAGGGGTGTCAGCGGGCCCCGTGGGCCGGTTCAATCGGCCAGCCCTTGCGGGCCGCCAGATTCAAATTCGGGGGCATCTAACAGGATTTCCGGCAGCTTGTCCAACCGGACCCGGTTATGCCAAAGGCATCCTGCCACCGCCGGACGCTACATAAGCCATTGTTTGAATTAATTAATTATTATCTGGCAGATGGCATGCCAGATCGCGGCCACCGGGCCACGCCGCCAAGGGCGAGCGCCGGTCAGCCCGTGTGCGGGTGACCGGCCGATCTCTATTTAAGGGTTGGTGACCAGATCCAGCGTGTGGACCGGGCTCGTCTCGTTGATCAGCAGCGCGTAGCTCAGCCGATCATAGGTTTTGAAGACCAGGAGCGTGCCCGCCGATTCGCTCGGCAGTTTCTGGCTGAAGTAGTGCACGCAGGTACCAAAGCCATCGATCCGCGCGCACTCGTCATCATTTTCCGTGGCGCCGGAATCAAACACGCGCAGTACGTGCCCGGGCTCCAGGCCATCGTGCGTGCCGCGGTTGATCGCGACGATCTGGTACTGGCCCACGCGCAGCACGCCGTTGACCACCGCCAGGATCTGGCCCTTGACCGGCCGGCTCGGCGCATGCGGCTGAAAATCAGCGCGCGCCGGGGTGATATCGGGAACCAGCACGTCGCCGGTAATTGTCTCCTGCTCCGAATTGGTCATCAGCACGGTGGCGGGATTCCCCGTCCGCGTGATCTCGCCGCTGCCGCAATACACGGCCATGTAGCCGAGCACGTGGCCGCTGTCCGGATCCTTGAGCTGCTGGCCGACGTGCATCACGGCGTAGCGTTCGGCCAGCCCGCCCTGCAGGTTCTTGACGTACACCTGGTTGCCGAGCGCAGCCATCTTGTGCTCATCGCGCAGCGAGAAAACATAGGCCGCGCGCTTGACCTCGTCGCGGCTCAAAAGGCCTGGGCGCGACAGGAACGCCGCAATAGTGGCGTACGGAATGGTGGCGATCGGGCCGTTCATCGGCGAGCTTCGCAGCAACGGCTCGAGGCGCGTTACCGGTCCGCCCATGGTGGCCGCGTTCGCCGCCGCTCCGGGCGTCAGCTGGATCTGGGTCTTGCCGTCTGAACTCAGCGCCAGGCGCAGCGTGTCACCGGGATAAATGCGATGCGGATTCTTGATGTCGGGGTTCAGGTACCAGAATTCGGGCCACAGCCACGGATCCTTCAGAAACATGCCGGCAATGCCCCACAGGGTATCGCCGCGCTGCACGACGTAGCTCTTCGGTGCCGTGCTGGCAAGATTCGGGCCGGCATCAGCTATGACGGTACTGGTGCCTGTGCCGGTTTCGACCGGCGCCGCCGCAGTTTCAGGCAGCGGCGGCAGGTTATCGGTGACCGTCTGTTGTTCGGCCGGTGCGGCCTCGGCGACGGTGGTAGTGCTGGTGACCGGGGCCTCTGCCTCCGGCGCCGCGGAATGGAAGTGGGAACAGGCGCCGAGCAGCAATGCAGCGGCGGTGCCGGCGATCAGCAGGAGCGACCGGCCAAAGCCTAACGATTGATTGAAGACCATCCCTTATTCCTCTATGGGACCGGGTGGGGTGTCGAGCCCAAGCTGTTATAAACTCATCGACCGGCAAACGCACACTGTTAAATGCCGACTTGTGCGCTGGATCACGTCTCCGGGTCCGCCCCACGGCCGGCCCCGGGACCGACCCCCGGCCAACCGCGAGACATTAGCAGCATTTGGCTGCCGGTGGCACTGACGGACCTCATGTTTTGTAAAGGATTCTGCTGTCCATGGCTAGGCTTTCGATCCTCGAGTTTCCCGACGTGCGGCTGCGTACGCAGGCCAAGCCGGTGGAGCGCTTTGATGCTGCCTTGAGGAAGCTGATCGACGACATGTTTGAAACCATGTACGCGGCCAAGGGCATTGGCCTTGCCGCCACCCAGGTCGATGTGCACTGCCGGCTGATCGTGCTCGACATCAGCGAGGAGCGGAACAGCCGCGAAGTGTTCATCAATCCCGAGCTGCTCACGCGCGAGGGCGTGGAGGTCAGCGAGGAAGGGTGCCTGTCGGTGCCGGATGTCTACGAGGAGGTCGAACGCGCGGCCCGGGTGCGCGTGCGGTTCCAGGATCCGGACGGTGTGTTCCTCGAGCGCGACCTGGATGGACTGCTGGCCGTCTGCGTGCAGCATGAAATGGATCACCTGGAAGGCAAGTTGTTTGTCGATTACCTCTCGAGCTTGAAGCGCGGACGGATCCGGCGCCGGCTGGAGAAGGGCCAGCGCGAACGCACCGTGGTCGCGCGAACGGCGCGGTCGCTGTGACAAACGCGCGCTCGGCGCGCGCCGGCGCCGGGGCGCGCTGCGCATGCTGCGCGTAGCTTTTGCCGGAACACCGGCCTTTGCGTTGCCGGCACTTGATGCGCTGGCCGGCTCCGGCCACCAGCTGGTCGGCGTACTGACGCAGCCAGACCGGCCGGCCGGGCGCGGGCGTCACAACAGTGCGAGCCCAATCAAGCAGCGCGCCGTCTCGCTCGGTCTGCCTATCGATCAGCCGATCCAACTGCGTACGGCCGAGCAGTATCAGACGCTGCAACACTGGAAGCCGGACGTGCTGGTGGTGGTGGCTTACGGATTGCTGCTGCCGCGCCTGGTACTTGAGCTGCCGCGCCTGGGCGGCGTGAACATCCACGCCTCGCTCCTGCCGCGCTGGCGGGGCGCCGCGCCGATCCAGCGCTCGATACTCGCCGGCGATACGGCCACCGGGATCTGCATCATGCAGATGCAGCAAGAGCTCGATGCCGGCGCAGTACTCGCACAGCGCGCCGTGCCGATTGGCGCGCACAGCACGACGGCGACGCTTGAGGATGAACTTGCAAAGCTCGGCGCCGAACTGCTGCTGGCCAGCTTGGCGGAGCTTGAGGCGGGGACGGCACGCCCGAGAATTCAGGATCCGGCGGGCGTTACCTATGCCTCGAAAATCAGCCG
>DASWBL010000229.1:0-4001 GCA_036390615.1 Steroidobacteraceae bacterium
CGCCGGGATCCTGCAGCCGGTAAAGCTCCGCCACTTCGCTGACCAGCTGGTTGAAATTAAAGTGCGTGATCTGCATTTCGGGCGTGCGCGCGTAATCGCTGAACGCATCGACCATCTGCTTCATCGCATCGACCTGCTGGACGATCGTGTGCGTGGCGCGCTCCAGCAGCCGCGCGCCGTCGCTGTCGAGTCCCGTCGCGAGCTTGCGGCGCAGCCGCTCCGCCGACAGCTGGATCGGCGTCAGCGGGTTCTTGATCTCGTGCGCCAGCCGCCGCGCCACTTCGCCCCAGGCGGCGCTGCGCTGCGCGGTCAGCAGTGCAGTGATGTCCTCGAACACGATCACCAGGCCACTGATTTCGCCCTCATCCGGCAGCGGCGTGCACGCCCACAGCAACACGCAGGCCGATGGCTCGCCGGCGAGGTTGAGCTGCTCGCGCCACTCGCGGCGGCCTACGCTAAGCCGCTCGGCCAGTTCCGCCGCGAACTTGGCGAGGCGCGATTGCTCGGCACCGATCGAGGCGAGGTTGCGGCCGGCTGCGTCGCGAAGATCAACCCCAAGAATCGCGCCGGCGGCCTGGTTGGCGCTGCGCACGATGAGCGAGGGATCGATGACCATGACGCCGCTCGATAGGTGCGACAGGATGACCTGCAGGCGCTCGCGCTCGCGCTCGACCGCCTCGCGGCTCGCCGCGGCCTCGGCGCTGGCGCGCCTAAGCCGCTTGGTCATGTCGTTGAACGAGTGCACCAGAAAGCCCATCTCGTCGCGCGACGGCAGCGGCAGGCGCGTGTCGAAATCGCCCTTGCCGACTGCGCGCGTTCCGGCGATCAGATCCTGCACCGGGCGGGTCAGGCGTCGCGCCGAAAAAATCGCGCCGTAGATGGCCGCGAGGATCGTGAGCAGCAGCACCAGGCTCAGCGTCAGCCCGAGCGCCGCCATCACCGGCTGGCGCGCTACCGACAGGTCGCCGTACTGTGAGTAAGCGCGCTGCACCGCATCCGCAAGCCCGGCGAGCTCTACCGGGACGTCATAGTTGATCAGCACGTAGCGGCGCTCCGGATCGCCGGCGCGCGCCGGCACCGGCGCCGCCGTCGTGATCCGGTAGCGGCCTTCGGCCACCGGCTCCAGGCTGACAAAATTGCGGCCAGCCGTGACCTGCAACAACACTTCGGCAGGCGCGGGGCCCGGTAGCCCCGGTGCGTCGGCGGCGTCACTGACAGCGACTGGCCGGCCGTTACTGCTGTAGACGACGATCTCGCCGGCTTCGGTGCTGCGCCGTTCCGCATCCATCATCGTCTGCAGCTGGGCACCGCGGACCTGGCTGATGCTGCGGGCGAAGCTATCGGTGCGGCGCGATTGCTCACGGAGCCTTAGGTCGAGCGCCGAGCGCGACAGCACCAGCGCGTCATTGAGTCCTTGCTTGATCTCGATGCGAAACCAGCTGTCGATGCCGCGATACAGGAACCCGAGCGAGAACAGGTAGACGGTGAGTACCGGCACGATCACCAGCGCCACCATGATGCCGACGGTGCGGACAGTGAGGCGCGAACCCGGCACGTGGTGCTTGAAATCGCTGTACAGGCGCAGCAGCTGCCGGGCAAGCAGCACGCCAAGCGCCACTGCGGCCAGCCCGTTGGCGAGCAGGATCCACGGATACCAGCGGCTGAAGGTCGCGGAGTTCTCGGCACTTTGCTCGAGCAGGATCAGCGCGCCGAGGCCGGCGCCGATCGCCAGCATGCTCAAGGCCCGAAAGCCCCAGGTTTTCAGCGCACCAGTGTCCATGTGTACCAGTCGCTGGTGCGATGCCAAGCATCGGACCAAAACACCACGGCCCTAAGCGCATCGGGCATCCGACCGCGGCGCACGCCCGCGCGCACGCTGATTTCCCACGGCCCCTCGCCGCGCAATTGCGGCTCCACTGCGATCGGCCAGTTGTCGATCTGCCCGACTTTCTGCAGCGCCTCCTCCAGCGTCGCGAAACTGTCGAGTTCGGTGCCGTCCTCGCCGTGCAGGACGTAGCGCTCCGTGACCACGTGATAGGACAGCTCGCGCCGCACGTCGAGCTGCACGATGCTGGCGTTGAACCAGAACCGGCGCGGCTGCTCGAGGTCGATTTCCATGTCAAAGGCGAGCGTCACGCCGTCCTGGAGTGCGGCGCGGATCTTGTCGGTCAGCGGATAGCGGACACGGGCGCTGAGCTCGACCACACCGTGGCTGACGACCGCAAACGCCGACTGGACTTCAAATTGTCCATCCAGCGGACCGTCGGCGTGCGCAAGGGTCATGCACGCGCTGAGCAGGCCGACCAGTAGCCACCGGGCCCTGGCCGTTGTGCCGAGGAAACAACAGTGCTGCATGCGGTCGATCTGCCTTCGTCGGCCGCATCGTCGCGGCCTGCCTAAGCGCTCATTGGCGCCTCAGGCAAGCATAATAGAACCCATCGGCGCCCGCCTCCCCGCCTGGCAGCAATTGCCACCCGTTGGTGCATGGGCGCAACAGCCCATCAGGCACCATCGCAGGCGGCAGAAGACCCGCCCTGGCGCTCGGCTCGAGGGCCAGAAATCTCTCCACCACCTGCTCGTTTTCAATCCCAAGCACCGAGCAGGTCACGTAAAGCAGCCGCCCGCCGGCCCGCAGCAGCGGCCATAGATTTCGCAGCAGCAGCAGCTGCACCTCGCTCATCGGAACGAGGTCAGTGTTGCGGCGCAGCAATTTGATATCGGGGTGCCGGCGGATGACCCCGGTTCCCGAGCAGGGGGCATCCAGCAAAATGGCGTCAAAGGCGCGTCCATCCCACCATTTGGTGGGCGCGGTGAGATCGGCGGCAACCAGCAGCGCTTCGCGGCGCAGCCGTTTCAGGTTCTCGGCGACTCGCGTTAGGCGCGCCGCGTCGCTGTCTGCCGCAGTCAGCTCAAGCGCACCGTCCCGTAACTCCAGCAACGCCCCGGTCTTGCCGCCGGGCGCCGCGCACGCATCCAGCACCCGCTCATCAGTCTCGGGCGCGAGCAGTGCCGCCGCCAGCTGCGCACCGGCGTCCTGAACCGAGACGCGGCCATCGGCAAAGCCCGGTAATTTCGCAACCGGCAGCGGCTGCTCGAGCATCACCGCGCTCGCGCACCAGCTGACCGCGCGGCCGGCGATATTCGCCGCCGCCAGTTCATCAAGGTAAGCCTCGCGGCTCACGCGCGATGTGTCGACGCGCAGGCTCATCGGCGGATGCGCATTGTTGGCCGCAACGATGCGCTCAAGGTCCTGTGGCCATTGCCCGGCAAGCTTCTGGTACAGCCACGATGGGTGCGCCACGCGGCGGGCCGGATCCTGGTCAACCTTGGCGAGCAGCGCTTCGCGCTCGCGCAAAAACCGGCGCAGTACCGCATTGACCATGCCCGCAGCGCGTTCAAGTCCCAGCCGCCGCGCGGCCTCCACCGCTGCGTGCACGGTGGTCTCGGGCCGGTTGCGCGAGTATTCGAGCTGATGAGCGCTCACGATAAGCAACGCGCGCAGTACGCCGGGCGTGCTGTCACCACGGCGCGCAAGCAGCGGCAGCACCGCCGGCTCGAGCCTAAAATACCAGCGCAGCGTACCGAGCGTGATCGCGCGCACCGCACTCGCCGCGGGCCATCCCAGCACGGGCGCGAGCGCTGCGTCGGCGGCAGCGCCATCGCTGACCACCCGCTCAAGCGAGCGCGCGGACTCGGCCAGCACTTCACCGGCCGTGGTGGCGGCATTCACCCGAGCTGCAACCCGGCGAGCTTGTGGGCATGGGCAAAATCCGCGGCGCTCACCACGCGTTTGCCCGCGAGCTGGAGCGATGTGATCGCGAGCGTGCCGCGGCCGCACGCGACCTCAAGGCCCGCCGCGCCCAGCCCAAGTACGGTGCCGGCGGGAGCGGCCACCGCCGCGTCGGCCAGTAGCTTTGCCTGCCAGATGCGCAGCGGCTGCCCGGCCATTTCGGTATAGGCGATGGGCCTTGGATTGAAGGCGCGCACCTGTCGGTCGATCT
>DASWBL010000230.1:0-2215 GCA_036390615.1 Steroidobacteraceae bacterium
GGCAAGCATCCGGCAGGACATCGTCGAGCGCACCGACGGCATTCCGCTCTTCGTGGAAGAGATGACCAAAGCGGTGGTCGAGGCAGCGAGCCCAAGAGCCGCCGAACACACGGTTGCCGTCGTGCCCGTTCCGGCCTCGACCGTCCCTGCCAGTTTGCACGCATCGCTGATGGCGCGGCTCGACCGCCTTGGCCCAGCAAAGGAGGTCGTCGAAATGGCGGCAGCCATTGGGCGAGAGTTCTCATACGATCTGCTCGCCGCCGTAGCGCGCCAGCCCGAAGCCGCGCTGGAAGCGCTTGGCTCGCAGTTGGTGGCGCTGTCACGCTCTCGCCCGGTACTTATGATCTTCGAGGATGCGCATTGGGCTGATCCCACGAGCCTGGAAGCGTTCGGTCGAGCCGTGGACCGTATCAAAACCCTTCGCGCGCTGCTGCTCGTAACCTTCCGGCCGGAATTCGAGCCGCCCTGGATCGGCCGGCCGCACGTGACCGCGCTGACCATCAATCGGCTGGCGCAGCGCGACATCGACGCCATGATCGACCGCGTCGTCGGCAACAAACAACTCCCGACGAATGTCCGGCAGGACATCATCGAGCGCACCGACGGCATTCCCCTGTTCGTGGAGGAAATGACCAAGGCGGTGCTGGAGGCGGGGAGCGAAAGCGCGGCCCAGAACGCGGTCGCGGCAGTTCCGTCACCAGCTCTCGCCGTGCCCGCAAGCCTGCACGCCTCGCTGATGGCGCGGCTCGACCGGCTCGGGGCCGCCAAGGAGGTAGCGCAGATCGGCGCAGCGATCGGGCGGGAATTCTCCCATCCCCTGCTGGCTGCGGTGGCGCGCAAGCCGGAGGCGGAGCTCAATTCGGCGCTCGATCGTCTCATGGCGGCCGGTTTGTTGTTCCGGCAGGGCGTGCCGCCGCATGCGAGCTACCTGTTCAAACATGCGCTGGTGCAGGACGCTGCCTATGGCACGTTGCTGCGCGGCCCGCGTCAGGAACTGCACGCGCGGATCGCAGCTGCCACCGAAACAGGGATGCCAGAGCGCGTTGAGCGCGAGCCGGAGTTGCTAGCCTATCACTATGCGGAGGCCGGGCAGCCGGATACGGCGGCCGGCTATTGGCTTGCCGCCGGTCGACTCGCCGCCCGGCGTTCGGCGAACAGCGAAGCGGTTGCCCATCTGAGGCACGGAATCGCCGCGGTGCGCGGGCTGCCGGAGACCGTGGAGCGTAACCGCCTGGAGCTGGCATTGCAGCTGGCGCTTGGCCCGGCGCTGGTGTCAAGCCGTGGGTTCGGTGACGCCGAGGCGTCGACCGGCTATCAGCGGGCCGCCGAACTGGCTCGGCGGCTCGGCGACGATCGCGACCGGTTTGCCGCAACCTGGGGGTTGTGGATCACGATCCGGACGAAGAGCGCTAGCGACCACATGCGCCTACGGCTCCAGTATTTGGGCGAATTGGTCGAGGCCGCCGAGCGGACCGGCGACGCCGAACTGCTGCTGCAAGCCCATCATTCCTCTTGGTCGACACGCATCTGGAATGGAGAATTCGCCAGCGCCAGCGAGCACGTGCGCTCCGGGCTTGCGCTCTACGACCCGGAAAGGCATCGCCATCATGCGCTGATGTACGGCGGTCACGATCCAGGGGTCTGCGGCAACGGACAGGGTGCAGTCGCGCTGTGGGCGCTGGGCTGGCCCGATCGGGCCGTGCAGAGCGCCCGCGAGGGCATCATGTTGGGGCAGGCCTTGAATCATATGCCGAGCCTGCTTCACTCGCTGTGGTTCGCCGCCAGTGTTTATTTTTTGCGGCGGCAAGCGGCTGACGTACTCGAGTGCAGTGCGCGGCTGCTGGCGCTCGGCAGCGAGCATGGCCTGAAATTGTACGAGGCGATCGGCGGCGTCTTTCATGGGTGGGCGCTCATTCAAGAGCTTGACGCGCAAGCCGGCTTAGCCGAATTGCGCGCGGCTGTCGCCACCTATGCGACCACTGCACATGTGAACTTGGACCTTTACCGCGCCATCTTGGCCGAAGCCGAACTGCGAGCCGGCAATTTTGAGGAGGGCACGGCGGTCCTGATCCAGGGTGAACGAAGTACTGACGAATGGTGGCGGACGGGGTATCTCCGCTTGCGCGGCGACTTGCTGCTACGCGGCTCTAGCAACGACCGAGGTGCAGCTGAGGGACTGTATCGCCAAGCGATCAGCGTTGCGGCAGGGCAGCAG
>DASWBL010000231.1:0-3985 GCA_036390615.1 Steroidobacteraceae bacterium
CGGGGTCAGGTGCCAGCCGTCGGCGAGCTGGCCTGAAAAAATTCCCGCATTGCGGTCTGCACCGAAAGCCGTATTGATCCAGCCGAGCAGGAGCGTGCCGGCAAAGCCGAACTGCAGATCCTCGGTGCGCTGGATCTGGTCATAATTGCGCGTGGTGTCATAGGTTGACGGTGCGCGGCCTAAGCTGATGTAGGGGAAATTCAGGTTGCGATTGAGCGGCACCGGCCCGAGCGTGGTGCCATCGGCCGCCGCGGCAAAATCATCGTGCTGCACGCGCCAGCCGATGAGCACCCGGTCGGCATGATCGTCCACCAGTCCGCCCGACCAGCCAAAGTTCAGGTCGTCGAGCTGGCTGCGGTGCTGGTAATTGTCGTAAACGTTGCCGAGGTCGTAACGCGAATCGGTTTCGACGATGCTGGTGGCGGTGAGCCCTACGCTGTGCCGCGTTTCGAGCGAATAAAACGGCAGTCCGCCGGACACGCTGTGCACGTAGCCATCGGTGTTGTCCGCCCAGGCCAGCGCAGCGGTCCAGCGTGAGCCAAGGACGGTCGCGTCGTACCAGTTGAGGTAAGTGGAGCTGCGATCCACGTTGCTGCTGCGGCCGATCTGGAATTTCTGGCCGGTTCCGAGAAAATCAGCATCGGAAAAATCGAAGCCGCCGCTGTTGGCGCCACCGGCGCGGCCAAAAGAGGGGCCGATCTCCAGCGTCCAGACATCATGCGTCTCGACCAAGAGATCCACCACACCATCATGGTAGGCAATGGGCCGGATCTGCGGCTCGCGCACGAATTGCAATTGCCGCATGTTGCGCTCGGTCTCGCGCAGCAGCGCGGCCGCATACAGGTCGCCGCTCTTAAACAGCAGCTGCGCGCGAATGGTGGAATCGCGCGTGCGGTAATGCCAGCGATTGGCCTCGCGGTACAGCCATTTGTCCTCGCGCGGATCGCTGGTATCGAAGATCTGATGGACCTGGATCGAGATGGTGCCGATCCGCGCGTGTGCCGCCTCAAGCGCCTGGTCGTCGGGGATGACGGCTACCGGCTGGCTGAAGGCCGGCCAGCACAGGAGCGCCGCCGCCGCCGCGCTCCACCGACACACCATGCGTACTGCCATCGCAGCCATCAAGCCTGAGCCCGCCGGCACCGTCAACGTGCCGCCAATCCCCACCGGCCGTGGCCAGGCGGCAACAAAGTGTCATACCGTGGCGGCGGCAGTGGACAAGCCACCACCGGCTCCAATAATGTCGGCGCTGATCCCGCACCGCTGCGCCGCGCGCTGATCCTCGCCGGCGACCGGCCAGATCATTAAGGATGCAGCGCAGTCCAATGGAAAGCGTTTGAAATGGCCAAGAACTCCCGTGCTGCTGCGGTCCGTCCAGTGGTCGACTCATCTGTCAGGCGCGCGTACTTCGACTGCCGGTATGGACAATTGCACGTCCATTGCGCGCTGCCGGCCGGCGGCGGCTTTGACGAAGCCACGACGTTGATATGCCTGCCCGGGAGCCAGGCCAGCGGTCGATATTTCAGCGCGCTGTTGCCGATGCTGGGCCGGGACCGATCCGTTTATGCGCCGGATCTGCCGGGCGGTCCCGGCGAATCGGATCGACCGCCGTTGGCAGCGACCGCGGCGCAGATTGCCACCGCGCTCACCGACTTTCTCGATGCCATGCGCTTTCGGCGCATCGATGTGCTGGCAGTCGAGGATGCGTCGGCCCTGGCGGCGGCGTTGGTGTCGCTGCGCCCGCAGCTGATCGGCAAGATCGTTCTGGCGCCGCCGGGTGAGGCCAATCGTACGCTCGCCGCCTCGCTCGGTATTCCGGCCATGCTGATGCAATTGGGATCGGTAGGGCAACCCTTGAGTGCCGAAGATGCCCGCCGGGCACTGCCCGAGCTGGTGGCAAACCTCTCCGGAGTCTGAACTTGAGCGAAAATCGCTGTTGGCCCAAGGTGCGTCACATGAACTTGGACGCAGTATGAGTAAGGACCCGAGCAACCAGGGCACCGGAGCGGGGCCGGTCGACCCCGAGCAGGAAGACACCGTCAAACTGCCGGCGCTGGAGCATCTGGAGCTGCCGGAATCGGCGGATTCTGATGACGCGCCGACGGCGACCAGCACGGGAATCGGCACTACGGTCTCGGCCGCGGTAGTCCAGGACGCCCTCGAGCAGCTTGGCAGCTTGAATAATCAGGTGGCCGGGCTGCGAGCCGTCGTGCACGAGCGGGACGAACGGCTGCAGCAGCTCGAGCGGGACTTGGCCGGCCGCGATGAACTGATTGGTGAGTTGCGGGCCAGGACCCATAATCAGGAGCTAAAGCTGAAGGAGCTGGCGGCCACGCGCAGCACGCCGCCGCCGCCACCAGCTGCTGCGCCTGCGGCGCCGTTGCCAGCGGCCGATGAACGGCTCGACGGGCAATTGCAGCAACTGCGCACGCGCGTCGAGCGCTACCGCGAAGCGCTGCAGCACGCCGACGGTTACCGCTTCATCTTTGAATCAATGCTGCATGAGCACGAGCTCAAGGCACAGCAGGCTTGGGCGCGGGTCGCCACGCTTGAGCGGCAACTGGTCGGCCGGGTGCAGGCGGCCGAGGCGGACACCGCCACGCTGCGCCTGACGCGCGACCGCGTTCGCGAGCTCGAAGAGCTGGTGAACAAGGCTGCGGCGGCGTCGCCCGCCCCGGCAGCGGCGGAGCCGCTGCCCGTGCACGCACACGAGCGCATCGTCGAACTGGAAAGCGAGCTGCGCGCCTGGGAGCAGGCGATTCGCGGGCTGCAGGAGGAACGTGCCGCCACCGAGCAGCATGAGCAACAGCTGCAGCGCGAGGCGGCCGAGCGGGAAGCGCAACTATCCGCCGCGCGCACCACCGAGCAGGAATTGCGGCTGCAGCTGGCGCGCGCCAACGAACTGCTGGCCGAGCAAAAACCGCGCGGCGAGCAGCGGGCGGTCGCCGCGCCAGCGCCCGACGCACCCGCACGGCTGCTCGTGCGCACCACCGGCAAAACCGGCATCGTCCATATCCTCGCTCATCGCACCACCGTGGGGCGCTCGCCCGACAATAGCCTGCAACTGGACGCGGATTTCATCAGCCGCCATCACGCGGTCCTGCTCGAAACGGCTGATGGAACCGTGCTCGAGGATCTGAACAGCACCAATGGCGTATACGTAAACGGCGAACAAATCTCCCGGCGGCGGCTCAAGCCCGGAGATCGCGTGACCATCGGCCGGACCGAATTTCGCTTTGTCATCAAGCCGCCATCCGGACCGAAAGACTGATCCGGCTTTCCGCCGACAGCGCCAGGTATGCAATAACCGCCGTGCCGAAGGGCCGCCTTAGGCAAGGCCGCAGCAATGCCGTAAGCTTTGGCCCCCATGATTGATGACTACCTGCAGCGGATTTTGAAGGCCAAGGTCTACGACGTCGCGATTGAATCGCCGCTCGATGCCGCGCCGCGCCTATCCCGCCGGATCGGCAATCACGTGCTGCTCAAACGCGAGGACCTACAGCCGGTTTTTTCCTTCAAGCTGCGCGGCGCCTATAACAAGATTGCGCACCTGTCGGCGGCCGTGGCGGCGCGCGGCGTGATCACTGCCTCAGCGGGCAACCATGCCCAGGGCGTGGCGCTGGCGGCGCGACGGCGCGAGCTCAAGGCCGTCGTGGTCATGCCGCAGACCACGCCGGCGATCAAGGTGCAGGCGGTCATCGACCTGGGTGGTGAAGTGGTGCTGCACGGCGACGTTTACGATGCCGCCTACGAGCACGCCCTGCAGCTGGCGCGCGAGCGTTCGCTGGTGTTCGTGCATCCGTTCGATGATCCGGATGTTATCGCCGGGCAGGGCACGATCGGCATGGAAATAGCCCATCAGACCGGTGGCGAACTGGACGCGATCTTTGTGCCGGTGGGCGGCGGCGGCTTGATCGCCGGCATTGCCGTGTACATCAAGACTCTTTATCCGCGCATCAAGATCGTCGGCGTGGAGCCCGAAGAT
>DASWBL010000232.1:0-2689 GCA_036390615.1 Steroidobacteraceae bacterium
AGTTCGCGGCATTTTATCGCAGCATGCAGGCCTACCGCGCGGCGATGGGCCGGCCGGGTGACCTGCTGGTGATCGCGCCGGACGGCGAGTTTTTCAAATACCTGCACAGCAGCGCGCAGCACTGAGATGAATTCAAGCAACTGGCGGAGGACCTTGTGGCACTGAACTGGTCGGATCTTGGCGCGGCGTTCGCCATCTATTTTGTGATTGAGGGCATCGCGCCTTTTGTCAGCCCGTCGGGAGCCAAGCGCATGTGGCTGCTGATGGCTGCCATTAGCGACCGCGAGTTACGGGTCGGCGGCCTGGTCAGCATGATCATGGGTGTGGCAATTTTGTTTGCGGTGCGCTCCTGATGGGTCGTTTTGTCGTTGTCATCGGCACGCAGTGGGGCGATGAAGGCAAAGGCAAAGTCGTCGACCTCTTGACCCAGCAGGCACGCGCCGTCGCGCGCTTTCAGGGCGGCCACAATGCCGGCCACACTTTGGTCATCGGCGGCCGCAAGACCGTGCTGTCGCTGCTGCCTTCGGGGATTTTGCGCGACGGCGTGCAGTGCCTGATCGGCAACGGCGTGGTGCTGTCGCTCGAAGCGCTGTTTAGGGAATCGCAGACGCTGATCGAGCAGGGCGTACCGGTATTCGAGCGACTGCTCGTATCGCCGTCCTGTCCGCTGATCCTGCCTTCGCACGTTGCGCTGGACCGGGCCCGTGAGCAGGCGCGCGGCGCCAATGCCATCGGCACGACCGGCCGCGGCATTGGCCCGGCGTACGAGGACAAGGTCGCGCGCCGCGCGCTGCGCGTAGCGGATCTGTACCAGCGCGACCGTTTCGCCGCCAAGCTGGGCGAGGTACTTGATTTTCATAATTTCGTGCTGCAGCGTTATTTTGCGCAGGCACCGGTGGATTTCCAGCGCACGCTCGATGACACGTTGGCCTATGCCGAGCGGCTGCGGCCGCTGGTGGCGGACGTGACGGCGGTGTTGGCGCGGCTGCGCGAGCAGCGCGCTAACGTGCTGTTTGAGGGCGCGCAGGGCGCAATGCTCGATGTCGACGTCGGCACATATCCGTTCGTCACCTCATCGAACACGACGGCCGGCGGCGCCGCCACCGGCACCGGCATCGGCCCACTTTCGTTTGACCATGTGCTCGGCATCGTGAAGGCCTATGCGACGCGCGTCGGCGCCGGGCCGTTTCCGACTGAATTGTTTGACGAATACGGCGAGCACCTATCGCGTGTCGGCCACGAATTCGGCTCGGTCACAGGTCGCCGCCGCCGCTGCGGCTGGTTCGATGCTGTGGCACTGCGCCGATCGGTCGTGCACTCCAGTGTCTCGGGCCTGTGCGTCACGAAGCTCGATGTTCTGGACGGGCTCGATACGATTCGCATTTGCGTCGGCTACCGGGACGGCGCGACGGTGCTTTCGGAACCGCCGTTGATGGCCGATGCGTATTCCGAGGTCGAACCCGTCTATGAGGAAATGCCGGGTTGGCGCGATTCTACCGTGGGCATTACTCAATTCGCGGCGTTGCCGGGAAATGCCCGGGCGTACCTCGAGCGCCTGCAGCAGCTGGTCGGCGTGACGTTGGACCTGATTTCCACCGGCCCGGACCGGGACGAGACCATCGTGCTGCGTCATCCGTTCGAACTTTGATCGGACGACCTCGCGACGCCGTCGCCGGGGCTTGAAAACGACTGCTTGCGGACCCATGTGACCGGCTCGGGCGCCTGGATCTCGGGTCCGATAGGCTGCTGTGGCAGCTGGGAGTGTCTGATGAGTGCGAATGCAACCTCGGCGAGTGTCACGTTGAATGATCGCGAGACCGTGCGACTGATTCGCGGTCGGCCGACCAGCGACGGGGCCGGCGTTCGGCTGACCCGGGTGATTGGCGGCCAGGAGCTGCCGGATCTGGATCCGTTCCTGCTGCTCGATGAATTTGGCTCCAGCGCCGCATCCGATTACATCGGTGGCTTCCCGGATCATCCGCATCGCGGCTTTGAGACCGTCACCTACATGCTCGAAGGGCGGATGCGCCATCGGGACAATCACGGCAATGAAGGCCTGCTGACTCCAGGCAGCGTGCAGTGGATGACTGCCGGACGTGGCATCGTGCATTCGGAAATGCCAGAGCAGCAGTCTGGCCACATGCGCGGTTTCCAGCTGTGGGTCAATCTGCCGGCCAAGGACAAGATGATTGAGCCGCGGTACCAGGACATTGCGCCCGAGCGCATCGAGCTCGTGCGACCGACTCCGGGCATTGAGATCCGGGTGATCGCAGGCGTGTTCGGCCAGACGCGGGGCCCGGTGCTGGGCGTGGCCACGGACCCCTTGTATCTGGACATCGCGCTGTCACAAGGATCGAGCCTGAGCGTTCCAGTGCCGGCAGGACTTGCGGCTTTTGCCTATGTTTTCGAGGGCCAGGCGCGGCTTGGGGCTCATGCAACCCAGGCCGTGCGCGGTGACCTGGCAGTGCTCAGCGATGGACAGGTGCTGCGGCTTTCGGCTGCCGAAGCTGCGGCACGGCTCATTCTCGTGGCCGGAAAACCCTTGAACGAGCCGGTGGTGCGCCACGGCCCATTCGTCATGAATACGCGGGCGCAGATCGGCCAGGCCGTTGAGGATTACAACGCCGGGCGTTTCTGAGCAGCCGGAGATTGCCGCCGGTCAGGCCGGTTGCTTAAGCAGGTCCAACAG
>DASWBL010000233.1:0-4369 GCA_036390615.1 Steroidobacteraceae bacterium
GCCTTCAACCGGGAAGCTGCGCGCCTTCAAGCTAACCAAGGTCGCGGGCGCCTATTGGCGCGGGGATTCGCGCAACGCGATGCTGCAGCGGATTTATGGCACCGCGTGGCCCGACCAGGCGCAGCTCGATCAGTACCTAAAGCGCCTGGAAGAAGCGGAGAAACGCGACCACCGGCGCATCGGCCGCGAGCTCGATTACTTCCATATGCAGGAGGAAGCGCCGGGGGCCGTGTTCTGGCATCCGAAGGGCTGGTACATTTTTCAGCAACTGATCGGCTTCATGCGCGCGCGCCAGGGAGCGGCAGGCTTTGAAGAAGTCAGCGCGCCGGAGTTGATGGAGCGCTCGCTGTGGGAGGCCTCCGGTCACTGGGAAAAATTCAGCGACAGCATGTATACGGCGAAGACCCCGGATGATCGGGTGTATGCGATCAAGCCGATGAACTGTCCGGGGCACGTGCAGATCTTCAAGCAGGGCATCCGCAGCTACCGCGACCTGCCGCTGCGTCTGGCCGAATTCGGCAAGGTGCACCGCTACGAACCGTCCGGGGCGCTGCACGGACTGATGCGGGTGCGGGCCTTCACCCAGGACGATGCCCATGTGTTCGTGACGCCCGAGCAGATCACGAGCGAATCAGTCGCCATGACGCGCCTGATCCTCGATATCTACCGCGAATTCGGTTTCGACGACGTGCGCATCAAGTTCTCGGATCGACCGGCCAAGCGCGTCGGCGTC
This sequence comes from Steroidobacteraceae bacterium, assembly GCA_036390615.1. GTDB lineage: Bacteria > Pseudomonadota > Gammaproteobacteria > Steroidobacterales > Steroidobacteraceae > FEN-1191. The sequence goes on from DASWBL010000233.1 coordinate 734, forward strand.
GATGCGGTGTGGGACCAGGCCGAGGCGGCACTTAAACAAGCTTCAGCCGCAGCAGGCATTGAATACACGCTGAACCCGGGCGAGGGCGCCTTTTACGGCCCGAAGCTCGAGTTCGTGCTGCGCGATGCGATCGGCCGGGACTGGCAGTGCGGCACACTGCAGGTCGACTTGAACATGCCGGCAAGGCTTGGCGCGCACTACATCGATGAGCACAGCCAGAAGCAGACGCCGGTGATGCTGCATCGCGCCATTTTCGGCTCGCTGGAGCGATTTTTCGGCATTCTGCTCGAGCACTACGCCGGCAGGTTGCCCGCCTGGCTCTGTCCGGTGCATGCGGTCGTGATAAGCATTACCGATCGCCAACAAGCTTATGCACTGGAGACTGCGGAATTCTTGAAAAATCATGGGGTTCTGGCCGTCACCGACTTGCGCAACGAAAAAGTCGGCTTTAAGATTCGCGAACATACGCTGCAACGGGTTCCCTACCTGCTGGTCGCAGGGGATCGGGAGGTTGCGGCGCACTTGTTATCCGTACGCACCCGCAATGGTAAAGACCTGGGCGCGATGAGTCCGGAGCTGTTTGCACAGCGCCTGGCCGTCGAGCTCGAAACCCGCGGTCGTCAGAGTTTGGAGGATTAACGCATAGCCATTTCAACGAAGCGCATCCGGCGCAATGAGGAGATCAACTCGCCGACGGTGCGGGTGATCGGCGCCGACGGAGCGCAGGCCGGTGTGATGAGTCGCAGCGACGCATTGCAGTTGGCCGTCACCGCCGAGCTGGATCTCGTTGAAGTCTCGCCCACGGCCGAACCGCCGGTGGTGCGGGTCATGGACTTCGGCAAATTCCTCTTCGAGCAAAACAAGAAGGCCCACTCTGCCAAGCGCAAGCAGAAGCAGCAGCAGGTCAAAGAAGTTAAGTTTCGACCGGGCACGGAAGCGGCGGACTACCAGGTCAAACTGCGTAACCTGATCCGCTTCCTGTCCGAGGGCGATAAGGCCAAGGTCACCTTGAGGTACCGCGGCCGCGAGATGGTGCATCAGGAGATCGGCCGCAAGCTGCTCGACCGTGTAGTGGTGGACTTGAACGCACACGGCATTGTCGAACAGTTTCCGTTAATGGAAGGGCGGCAAATGACGATGGTGATAGCACCAAAAAAGAAGTGATCGGCCGCCGGGCGCAGGCACCGCGAGGTGCAGGCGCCCAGCACTGATCCGCAAGCAAGCGGACCGCCCATTGGGTCCTGCGAGCTTTAGCTATACAACAGGAGTTGATGTTCATGCCTAAGTTGAAAACCAACCGGGCCGCGGCGAAGCGTTTTCGCAAGACAGCGAAAGGCTTCAAAGGGTACTCGGCCGGCCGACGCCATAACCTCGGCCATATAGACTCCAAGCGCAAGCGTCACTTGCGCTCCGGCGGCAGCAGTCTCGTCAACGAAAGCGATGTGGGTCGACTGACCCGCTTGCTGCCTAATCACTGATTAAATCCGGTAAAGGAGTTCTCGCATGGCACGAGTAAAGCGTGGCGTGACGGCCGGTCGCCGTCACAAGAAAGTTCTGAAAAAGGCCAAGGGCTATTACAACGCCCGGCGCAAGGTCTACCGCACCGCCAAGCAGGCCGTCATCAAGGCCGGGCAGTACGCGTTTCGCGACCGTCGGGCCAAGAAGCGTGATTTTCGCGCTTTGTGGATCACCCGTATCAACGCGGCCGCCCGCGGCTATGAGCTGTCCTACAGCCGGCTGATTGCCGGCCTGCGGCTGGCTGGCATCAGCATCGATCGCAAAGTGCTGGCCGATCTCGCCGTTCATGACCTGAACGCTTTCGGTCTGATCGCCGGGCAGGCCAAGGCGGCGTTGCAGTCCGCGGCTCCCAGCGCGGCCTAGCCGCGGCAAGGATCCAAAGCCGTGGGGGACCTGGCCGCCGCTTTAGCTGAGGCGCTCGCCAAGATCGCCGCCAGCCAGACGCTGTCCGAGCTCGAAACGCTTCGCGTCGGCTGGCTCGGCCGCAAAGGCGTACTGACTGAGCAGCTGAAGTCGCTTGGCCAGTTGCCGGCCAATGAGCGGCCGGCAACGGGCGCTCGCATCAACGAAGCCAAGCAGCAGCTGCAGCAGGCCTTCGATGCGCGCCGCGACGCGCTGCAAGGCGCCGTCGTCACGCAGGCGCTTGCCGGCGGGGGCATCGATGTGTCGCTCCCAGGGCGCGGCGAGCACCGTGGCGGCCTGCACCCGGTAACGCGGGTCCGGCTGCGGGTCGAGGAACTGTTCCGGCGCGCAGGCTTTGAAGTGGCCGAGGGCCCGGAGGTCGAAGACGACTTCCATAACTTCGAGGCGTTGAATATCCCGGCCGACCATCCGGCCCGGGCGCTGCACGACACTTTTTACCTGCCAGGTGGATTGCTGCTGCGCACGCATACCTCGCCGGTTCAGATCCGCACGTTGATGCAGCGGCCGCCGCCGCTCGCGCTGATCTCGCCCGGGCGCGTCTACCGCCGCGATTCGGACGTGACGCATTCGCCGATGTTCCACCAGGTCGAAGGGCTGGTGGTCGATGAAAACGTCAGCTTCGCCAATATGAAGGCGACGCTTCACGAAATGGTGGAAGCGTTCTTCGAGCGCGACCTGGCGATGCGGCTGCGACCATCCTACTTTCCGTTCACGGAGCCTTCAGCCGAGGTCGACATCACCTGCGTGCTGTGCAGCGGCAAGGGCTGCCGGGTTTGCAAGCTGACCGGTTGGCTCGAGATTGCCGGTTGCGGCATGGTGCATCCGAACGTCTTTGCGGCCTGTGGCGTCGATGCCGAGCGGTACACCGGTTACGCCTTTGGCATGGGGCTCGACCGGCTGGCGATGCTGCGCTACGCCGTCAACGATCTGCGGTTGTTCTTCGACAGCGACCTGCGCTTTCTGGCGCAGTTCTCCGGAGCCTAGCGCCGTGAAAATTCCGGTGTCATGGCTTCGGGAATGGGTGGACCTGCCCGCCGATGTACCGGCGATTGCCGAGCGGCTTACGATGCTCGGCTTCGAGGTCGAGGCCATTGAATCTTTGGCGCCGCCGTTCAGCGGCGTCGTGGTGGCCGAAATCATTCGCGCCGAACCACACCCGCGGGCCGACCGGCTGCGGCTCTGCAGGGTTGACGCCGGCGGATCACAGCCGGTGCAGATTGTCTGCGGCGCGGCCAACGCGCGGGTGGGACTGAAAAGTGCGCTGGCAACTGTTGGCGCGCAGCTGCCTGGCGGGCGCGCAATTACCGAGGCTACGCTACGTGGCGTGACTTCGGCCGGCATGCTGTGTTCGGCCAAGGAGCTGGGCCTCGAGAGCGGCGACGAAGGGATTCTTGAGTTGCCGGCCGATGCCGTCGTCGGCCTGGACCTACGCGCCGCGTTGAATCTTGACGACATGTCACTCGAAATAGCCGTCACGCCGAACCGTGGCGACGTCATGTCCGTGCTCGGTCTGGCTCGGGAACTATCCGCTGGCAAAGGCGTAATGCTCAAGAATCCGAACGTTTCGCCCGTTCGGGCAGCCAGCAAGGCGAGCTGGCCGGTGCAGGTAGAACCCCGCTGCGGTGCGGGCCGAATCGTGACTCGCGAGATCCGCGGTGTAGACAACACGCGCCCGACGCCTGACTGGCTGGCCGA
>DASWBL010000234.1:0-4062 GCA_036390615.1 Steroidobacteraceae bacterium
CGCGATTTCCCGCTCGAGTCGGCGCAGCGGTTCGAGCCCACGGCGCAGCCCCCAGGCAAGCGCTGTCAGCAACAGCAGCGCCAGACCCCCAAAGCCGCCGATTAGTGCTTCACGAAAGCGCTGACGCTGCAGCCGCTGGGCGGCAGTGTCTTCGGCCACGCTGAAGGCGAGCAAAACGCTGGAGCCAGCGGCGTTATCCAGCAGGCGGCCACGGCTGTACACCGCCAGCCGCTCGCCGTTGCGCTGCAGGCGATACGCAAATCGACCTGGCCCCTGCGGTGGCACCGCGCCGAGATCAAAGCCGGCGCGCACCAGCGATCGTGACTGCCACAGCGGCACACCCTGCGCATCGCGAACGCTGGCAAAGCGCGACGGCGAAGCGACCACGCCGCGCACGTCCGGTTCCTGAGCGCTGAGGTTGACTCGCCCGTCTGAATCGAGCTTGACCGCGCTGATCAACACCTCGAGCTGCTCCTCGAGCCGCGCGCGCATTGAGTCATCGGCCAGTCGCCGGTAATCATCATCGAGCACAATCACGGTGGCCGCAAAAAAGAGCAGCAACGGCACCGCCAATGCCAAAACCAGCCGCCCGGTCACTGAATAGGACTGCGCCATGACTCAGCCGCCGCCGCGCGACAGTGCAAAGCGATAGCCGCGACCGCGTAAGGTTTCTATTGGTTGCAGCTGCTCGAGCGGATCGAGCTTACGCCGCAGGCGCGCAACCAGCACTTCGATCACATTGCTGTCGCGCTCAAAATCCTGTGCGTACAGGCGCTCGGTCAAGTCCGCTTTAGACACGACTTCGCCAGCGTGCAGCATCAGGTGCTCGAGCAGCCGGTACTCAAAACTGGTCAACTCCACCGCAGCGCCGGCGACGCTAACCGACTGTGCCCGCGTGTCGAGACTGATCGGACCGCACTCGAGCACGGCGCTCGCCCAGCCAGCCGAACGGCGCAGCAATACCGCGAGTCGCGCCTGCAGCTCCGGCAGATGGAAAGGCTTGGCGAGGTAATCATCGGCGCCCGCGCTCAAGCCCTCGACCTTGTCCTGCCAACGATCCCGCGCTGTCAGGATCAGCACGCCAAAGGTCCGCCCGGCGGCGCGCAATTTCTGAATCAGCTCCAGACCGCTTAAGGCCGGCAGACCCAGATCGATGACGGCCACATCGATCGGATACTCGAGCGCAGCAAACAGCCCCTCCTTGCCGTCGGCAGCGACATCGACGGCATGTCCGGAGGCGGTCAGCTCCTGCCTGAGCGCATCGCGCAGCGCCGGCTCATCCTCGACTACCAGGATGCGCACTGGCGCCGCATTCCAGCGGCTAAGCGCCGCAAAGCCGCCTCAGCCACTGTTCGCCACCGCGCGCTTCGCCTCGCTCCACAGCGCCTCCCACTGTGCGGCGCTCAGCCGCGCCAGCGGCCAGCGGCGCTCGCCGGCGAGCGTCTCCATGTGCGCGAAGCGCCGCTCAAATTTATGGCCTGCCTGGCGCAGCGCCGCTTCGGCATCGACCCGGTGATGGCGCGCCCAGTTGACCACCGCAAACAGCAGATCACCGATTTCGGCCTGCAGCTCCGCAGGCTCGCCCTGCTCGGCCGCGGCCTGCACCTCGCTGATCTCCTCGTGAATCTTTGCCACTACCGCCTGCGCATCGGGCCAGTCGAAGCCAACGCGCGCCGCCCGCCGCGTAAGCTTTTCTGCACGGCTCAGCGCCGGCAGATTCACTGGCAGATCAGCCAACACTCCAGCTGCGCCCCGCGCACTGCGCTCGGCGGCCTTAGCTGCTTCCCAGCTCGCGGACAGCTCGGACTGATCCGTGGCCTGTGTCCCGCCAAATACGTGCGGGTGCCGCTCGGTGAGCTTGGCATGGATGCCTTCGGCCACGTCGGCGAAGCCAAACCAGCCGCGTTCCTCGGCAAGTCGCGCATGGAACACGATCTGAAACAGCAAATCGCCGAGCTCGGCGCGCAACTGCTGCGGCTCGCCGCGCTCGATGGCGTCGGCCACCTCGTAGGCTTCCTCAATCGTGAACGGCGCGATGCTGGCAAAGGTCTGCGCACGATCCCACGGGCAGCCACGCTGCGGATCGCGCAATCGCGCCATCAGCGCGAGTAACGCCTCGAGGCTTTCGCCGGCCCGGCTCACGCGGCTCCTGCCAGCAGCTCGCACAGCGCCGCGAGAATACCGGCGGTGGCGCCCCAGATGTTATGGCCACCAAAATTCAAGTCGCGCAGCGTTACCTCGATGCCGCGCAGCGTGCGCCGCGTTTCCTGGTAGTTGGCCGCATCGAAAAGTGCGCGCAGTGGTAGTTCGAAGATCTCGGCCACTTCGCTGCGATCGACGCTAAGGACGAAGCCCGGCCGCAGCAGTCCGACCATCGGCGTGATGCGAAATCCGGTCAGCACTACGTGATCCGGCAGAAAGCCCAACGCTTCGATGAATGCCGGAGCGATGCCGATCTCTTCCTGTGTCTCGCGCAATGCAACGGCGCGCGCATCGGTTTCCCCGGCAGCAAACTGTCCGCCGGGAAAGCTAATCTGGCCGGCATGGTGACGCAGGTGGCTCGCCCGCACAGTCAGCAGCAGGTATGGTTCGCCATCGCGCTCGAGCAGTGGCAGCAACACCGCCGCCGGCTGGATCTCGCTCGGAAACGATGCCCGCAGTGCCGAAGTCAGCGCCGGCGCGGCCCCGCCCAGGCGCCAGTGCTGCGGGGCGTGGTCGGGCTCGGCGGCCAGCCGCTCGCGCAATAAGGCCTGCCAGTTGGCCGGCAGATCACCGGCGATTGCCGGACCGGCCGCAATACTAGCCGCCGCCACCGCCGCCCTTGATACCGCCACGGGTCAGTTCCGCCGGGTCAAGCAACTTGACCAGCTCATCGCGCGACAGCCCGGAAAGCTGCGCGGCGACCTCGAGGATCGGCCGGCCCTCGGCGTAAGCCTGCTTGGCTATTTTGGCTCCGAGCTCGTAGCCGATGACCGGATTCAAGGCGGTCACCAGGATCGGATTGCGATCCAGTGCTTCAGCCAGACGCGGCAGATTGACGGTAAAGCCGGCAATCGCCTGATCGGCCAGCGCACGGCTCACGTTGGCGAGCAGTTCAATGCTCTGCAGCAGATTGGCGGCGATCAGCGGCAACATGACGTTGAGCTGGAAATTTCCAGACTGGCCGGCCACGGTAATGGTCAGATCATTGCCGATGACCTGAGCAGCGACCATGGCGGTCGCCTCCGGAATCACCGGGTTAACCTTGCCCGGCATGATGCTGCTGCCCGGCTGCAGCGCCGGCAGCGCAATCTCGCCGAGCCCTGCCAGCGGGCCACTGTTCATCCAGCGCAGGTCATTGGCGATTTTCATCAGGCTGACCGCCAGCACCTTGAGCTGTCCTGACAGTTCGACCGCCGTATCCTGTGCCGACAGCGCTTCGAAGTAATTGCGGTTCGGGCTGAAACCGATATCGGTCAGCGCCCGTAGTTGTTGGCAAAACGCCGCCGCAAAGCGCGGATCCGCATTGATGCCGGTGCCGACCGCCGTACCGCCCTGGGCCAGCCACAGCACCCGCGGCTCAGTCGATTGCAGCCGGCCGACGGCGTTTTCGATCTGCGCGCGCCAACCCGAGAGCTCCTGCCCAAGCGTAACTGGCATTGCATCCATCAGATGCGTGCGCCCGGTCTTGAGCACGGCGGCCGTCTCGCTCTCCTTTTTCTTGAGTACCGCCACCAGATGCTGCAGCGACGGCAGCAGCTGTTCGCGAAGCTCAAGCATCGCGCTCACGTGAATGGCGGTTGGGATCACATCGTTGCTGCTCTGGCACATGTTGACGTGATCATTGGCATGCACTTTGAGACCCGAGCGGCTGGCCAGGTGTGCGATCACCTCGTTGGCGTTCATGTTGGTGCTGGTGCCCGAGCCTGTCTGAAACACGTCAATCGGGAACTGAGCGTCGTGAGTGCCGGCGGCCACTTCGGCCGCCGCCCGTCCGATGGCGTCGGCCAATGACGCATCGAGCAGGCCGAGCGCGGCGTTGGCCTGGGCGGCTGCCTGTTTGATCATTGCCAGGGCACGGAT
>DASWBL010000235.1:0-3333 GCA_036390615.1 Steroidobacteraceae bacterium
ACGACAGGAACGCGATCGAGGCGGTCGCGTAGACCATGGCCTCGTAGCCGAACAGCGGTTTGCGTGAAAAAGTCGGAATGACCTCGGAGACGATGCCAAACGCCGGTAGGATCAGGATGTAGACCTCCGGGTGCCCGAAGAACCAGAAGATGTGCTGGAACATCACCGGGTCGCCGCCACCGGAAGCACTGAAGAAGCTGGTGCCGAAGAAGTGATCGGTCAGCAGCATCGTCACGGCGCCTGCGAGCACCGGCATCACCGCGATCAAGAGGTAGGCGGTGATCAGCCAGGTCCAGACAAAGAGCGGCATGCGCAAAAGCGTCATGCCCGGCGCACGCATGTTCATGATCGTCACGATCACGTTGATGGCACCCATGATTGATGAGGCGCCCATCAGGTGGATGGCAAAGATCGCGAGCGGCAGGCTGTTGCCGGTCTGCAGCACCAGCGGCGGATAAAGCGTCCAGCCGCCGGCCGGCGCGCCGCCGGGGATGAAGAACGTCGATAAGAGCAGCAGGAACGCAAACGGCAGCAGCCAGAAGCTGAAATTGTTCATGCGCGGCAGCGCCATATCAGGCGCCCCGACCTGCAGCGGGATCATCCAGTTGGCCAATCCCACCCAGGCCGGCATGATCGCGCCGAAGATCATCGCGAGCGCATGTACCGTCGTGATCGAGTTAAACAACGCCGGATCGAAGAACTGGAGCCCTGGCTTGAACAGCTCCATGCGGATCAGCATCGCCATGAAGCCGCCGACAAAGAACATGATGCAGGAGAACACCAGGTACAGCGTGCCGATGTCCTTGTGATTGGTCGTCGACAGCCAGCGCCAGATGCCGGACGGCGGGCCGTGATCGTGGCCGGCGTGGTCGTGGCCGGCGTGATCGTGATGCCCGTAGCTGGCGTGTTCGTGTTTGGCCATGATGGATGCTCTCGATAAATCCGATGAAATGAGCCTTGTGCCGCTGCGTCAGATGGGCGGCGGGGTCGGGGCGGGCGCCGGGGCCGCAGCCGCGGCCTGATTCTTGGCCTGCTCAGCCTTGAGCCAGGCGGCAAAATCCTCCTTGCTCCTGACCTCGACGACGATCGGCATGAAGCCATGATCGCGCCCGCAAAGTTCCGCGCACTGGCCGCGGTAAGTTCCTACCTGCGAGCCGGGGATCTTGAACCAGGCCTCGTTGATGAAACCCGGGATCGCATCCTTCTTGATGGCCAGCACCGGCAGCCACCAGCTGTGGATGACATCCTGAGCGGTGATCATAAGCCTGACTTTGGTGTCGGCCGGCACGATCAGCGGATGGTCGACCGCCAGAAGGTAATTGGGCACCGTGAACGGATCGATCCCGGAGCCTAGCTGGCGCGCCGCGTTGCTGGCACGATCGAGCGTGGAGAGGACACTGACGCCGGCATCGACGTATTCGTAGCCCCACTTCCACTGGTAACCGGTCACGCGGATGGTGAGTTCCGTGTTGCTCGCATCATCGGTCTCGATCAGCGTGCGCGCCGCCGGTACCGCCATGCTGATCAGAATCAGTACCGGGAGGATGGTCCAGATGACTTCGGCTTTGGTGTTGTGCACGAGCTTCGTGTCGGCCACGGCGCCTTTGGATTTGCGGAACGCGACGATCGAATAAATCATCCACCCGAACACGAAGATGCCGATGCCGACGCACCACCAGAACATCAGCATGTGCAACTTGTAGACGCTGTGCGAGATGTCGGTGATGCCCTCGGGCATGTTGAGGGCCCATTCGGCGTGGGCTGCCGGGGCGGTGAGCGCAGCGCCCAGAGCAACAAGCGAGGCAAGCTTTTTGATCATCGTTTTCGGCCCCAAGGTTCCAAGTTCCTGCCCGCCAGTTGCGGCGTTTCGTTGATGCGGCCAATCGAGCGGCGCAACCGTCCGGCCAGGCCGCTTCGTTCCTCTTCGGTCAGGAACTTCCCCAGCTCATACGAGCGTCCATGCGATTCAATCAGCAGACGGCTAGGATGCAGAGGTGATCCAGCGCGGCGCAGTTTAACCTGTGCCCAATGCCGCGGGAACACAACGTGGTCATGGCCTTGCCGCGTGTACGCGTCAATCTGCACCTGATCCTCGCTCACCGTGATCAGCTCGGCGTAGTGGCGCCTTCGCAGGCTGTCCCACAGCGCCCACCCAAGCAGCAGCATCTCGCCGCCCGCGAATGGCAGCACCGGCCAGAACCCGCGCGCCGCGCACAGTGCTGCGATCCCGAAGCTGGTCAGGCACAGGCTCGCAAAAAACAGGGTCGCCGCCTTGACGCTGAGTGAACAGTTGGGGACCAGCCTGATTCGCTCGGCGGCTTCAACGTCCATGCCAGTTAATAGATTTTTATCCAGCGTCGGCGCGACCTTCCGATCATAGCGGAGAGATGTTTTTTTCCGCAACTCAACGAGTTAGCTCGGCCGCAGCGGCAAGATACTTCGCCGCGGCAGCCAGATGACGCTCATCGTCTGCAGTACTGTCGTCATGGGGCAGAACGGCCAGCGCCGGCGCGCCGAGCGCGTGCTCAAGCAGTGCCAGGTTCTCCGGCAGCGCCGGAAAATCCTTCTGCAGCACACTGCCGATCCACCCGGCAAATTTCAGGCCGCTCGCATGAATGGCCCGATAGGTCAGCTGCGCGTGATTGAGTGCCCCCAGCCGGATGCCGACAACCAGCACCACCGGCACATCGAGACGGATAGCGACATCTGCCATCGTCTGGGCAAGGCTGATTGGCGCAAGCCAGCCTCCTGCCCCTTCCACCAGAATCAGCTCATGATTTGCGCAAATAGCATCAAAATTGCGCTTTATGACCCCAGGATCAATGCTAATACCTGCTCGATTGGCGGCGATGTGGGGTGACAGGGGATCAGGGAGGCAATATGGATTGAGTTGCTCGTAAGGCGTTAATTGTCCTGAACTGGACTGAATCAAGACGGCATCTTCGTTGAATAAGCGGCCATCACGCCGGTCTGCCCCGGCCGCGACGGGTTTCATGCCGGCAACCTTTAGCCCGGTCTTGCGCATGGCCCTGAGCAAAGCGGTCGTCACCCGCGTCTTGCCGACCGAGGTGTCCGTGCCGGCAATGAAATAGGCCGGTTTCGGCTTGCTCACCGGTTGTCCTCCCGGCGTCGTGGAATTGGCAGCGGTACCCGATGCTCCCCAGGCGGCATTTCCGCAGGCGGCGGTCCGCCGCCGAACGCTGCGCCATAAATTATCTCGTAGGTAGCCGGGAGCCCGGCCGCTTCGCGGCGTTCCTCGTAACCGGCGACGACCTGCGTCAGCCGACGTCGGCCGGTCAGTGCGCGGTGGCGCTCGGCGCTCGCATTGCGTGC
>DASWBL010000236.1:0-9941 GCA_036390615.1 Steroidobacteraceae bacterium
GCGCTGCCGTGCTGCGATCTGTGGCAAAGACCGGTCGCTGTCTCATCGTGCATGAGGACACGATCACGGCAGGCTTTGGTGCCGAAATCGCTGCCGTCCTGGCCCACGAAGCATTTGGCTCGCTGCAGGCGCCGATCGAACGTCTGGCAATGCCGGATGTCCCAAGTCCGCACAATCCCGGGCTGCTCGAGGCGGTGCTGCCGTCGGTACCACGAATCGTCGCGGCCATGCGCCGCGTGGCGAGTTATTGAAACATGAATCAGCTGGTGGATGTTTTGCTGCCGAGTGACCAGGCCGAAGGGACTAGCGGGCAAGTGCTCAGCTGGCTCAAAGCCGTTGGCGATCAAGTCGCCGTCAACGAGCCACTGCTTGAAATCGAGACCGATAAGGTCACCGTCGAGATCCCGTCTCCCTGTAGCGGTACATTGCACGAGATTCTGAAGGCCGAAAAGTCTGAAGTGGAATCCGGTGCCGTGCTGGCGCGCATCGATATCGGCCAAGGGGCGGCGCAAACAGCTGCGGCAGCTAGCGCTTCGCCGCCAGCGGCCGCGGCGCGGCCGGCTGCGGTGGAAGCGAAGCAGGCCACCCCGCCAGTCAGTGTCGGCGCCATAAGTCCGGCAGTGCGACGACTGCTGGCAGAACGAGGGCTCGAGCCCGCGGATGTCCGGGGCAGTGGTGAAGGCGGCAAGATCACGCTGGACGATGTCTTGCAGCACGCCCCCCGTGCGCCACGCGATGTAGCCGCCGAATCAGTGTCCAGTCAGCGGGCTCCCGCGCAACCCAGTTCAGCATCTTCCGGGCGCATGACACCACATACGCGCATGCGCAGGCTCATCGCCGAACATATGGTCGAGAGCGTGCATACGGCACCGCACGTGACAACCTTGTTCGAAGTCGATCTTGTTGCGGTGCTGGCGCATCGCGCTCAGCACCAGGCAGATTTTGAGCGACGCGGCGCGCCGCTGACGCTGACGGCTTATTTTCTCGCAGCGTGTGTCGATGGATTGCGAGCGGTGCCGGAACTGAACAGTCGCTGGACGCCGGAAGCGCTTGAGGTTTTTGATCGAATCGACATTGGCGTCGCTACCGCGCTGGCCGATGGTGGCCTCGTAGTGCCGGTGTTGCGCGACGTTCCGGGTCTCGATCTTTTCGGGATCGCGCGCGGGCTCGCTGATCTAGTCGCGCGCGCGCGGGAGGAGAGGCTGCTGCCGGCCGACCTTCGCGGTGGTACTTTCACGATTTCCAATCACGGTGTGAGCGGCAGCCTGCTCGCGGCGCCGATTGTGATCAACCAGCCGCAGTCGGGAATTCTGGGAATCGGCAAGCTGGAGAAGCGGGCCGTGGTGGTAGAGGCGGACGGCCGGGAGCAGGTCGCGATTCGGCCACGGTGTTACGTGACCTTGACCATTGATCACCGGGTGCTTGACGGGCGACGCGCCAACCAATTTCTCCAGGCGCTGACGCAGCGGCTCGAGAAGTGGACCGGCTGAGGCATTGGCCTCGTTGTGTCAGGATTAGCGGAGAATTCAGTCGCCCGGCCGACGGAGAGCTAGATGTACACACAAGGCCTTGATACCCCTGGTTCGAAGAATGTGCCGGCTGGCAATGCCACGACACAGCGCTTGGAGGCGAAATTTCAGGCGCGAATCGATGCCGAGGAGAAGATCGAGCCGAAGGACTGGATGCCGGACGCCTATCGGCAGACCCTGATTCGGCAGATTTCGCAGCACGCGCATTCAGAGATCGTCGGCATGCTGCCGGAAGGTAACTGGATCACGCGGGCGCCGTCGCTGCTGCGCAAGACCATTCTGATTGCCAAAGTGCAGGATGAGGGGGGGCATGGCGCTTATCTGTATAGCGCGGCGGAAACTCTTGGCGTTTCGCGCGAGCAGCTGATTGAGCAGCTACTTGCCGGCAAGGCAAAATACTCCAGCATTTTCAATTACCCGACCCCAACCTGGGCCGACGTCGGAGCCATCGGCTGGCTGGTGGACGGCGCGGCCATCATGAACCAGATTCCGCTGTGCCGCTGTTCCTATGGCCCTTATGCGCGGGCCATGATTCGCGTCTGTAAGGAAGAGAGTTTTCACCAGCGTCAGGGGTACGACATCATGCTGCGCCTGGCGCGCGGCACGGCACAGCAAAAGCAGATGGCCCAAGGAGCGCTCGATCGCTGGTGGTGGCCATCGCTGATGATGTTCGGACCCTCAGACGTCGATTCTCCGCACAGCGCCCAATCGATGCGTTGGAAGATTAAGCGCTTTACCAATGATGAGCTGCGACAGAAGTTCGTCGACTTTACTGTGCCGCAGGCCGAATTCCTTGGCCTGACGGTGCCGGACGCACAGCTGCAGTTTGACAGCGCGACACAGCACTATCGTTTTGGCGCGATTGACTGGGCGGAATTCGAGCAAGTTCTCAAGGGGCACGGCCCCTGCAATCGCGAACGCCTTGCCGCGCGGCGTGACGCCCATGAATCCGGACGCTGGGTTCGGGAGGCGGCAGCGGCCTATGCCGAAAAGCACCGCCGTCGCCTGGGCGACCAGGCGGCCTGAGCACTGGTACCCATTGATCAGACCTGTTGGAGTTTAGCCATGCAAGCAGCTAACGAGTGGCCGCTTTTCGAGATTTTTATCCGCGCCCGGTCCGGCATTGACCACAGGCACGTAGGCAGCGTGCACGCCTCCGACGCCCAGTTGGCGCTTGAGCACGCGCGCGATCTATATACGCGTCGGCTCGAAGGAGTCAGCATCTGGGTGGTCCGCTCGAGTGACATCCTTGCCTCGGACCCGGCCGATGCCGAGGAACTGTTCGAACCGGCGCGCGATAAGATTTATCGGCACCCGACTTTCTACGATATTCCGGAAGAGGTTAAGACATTGTGACTGAGCTGGCGGGAACAATAATCGCCGTCGGGTCGGATGCGCCCGCCGGGCCAAGATTCCGCTATGTGCTGCGTCTGGCTGACACCAGCCTGATACTCGCCCAGCGGCTGGGTGAATGGAGCGGCAAGGCGCCGGCACTCGAGGAGGAACTGGGACTTGCCAACACGGCGTTGGACCTGCTTGGGCAGGCTCGGCTGTTTCTGAATTATGCCGCCGAGCTGGAAGGTCGCGGCCGGACCGAGGATGAGCTCGCCTTTTTGCGCGAGCAATCCGCGTATCTGAATTTTGCCCTGGTCGAGCAGCCGAACGGGGATTTCGCTCAGACCATCGCCAGGCAATTTCTGATCGATACGTTCTTGCTGGAACTCTACGAAGCACTGCAGCACTCAGCCGATGCCCGCCTGGCCGAAATTGCCGCCAAAGCTGTCAAGGAGGCGCGCTACCACGCCCGCTACAGCGCTGGCTGGCTGATCCGGCTTGGTGACGGCACTGACGAGAGTCATATGCGAAGCCAGCGGGCGCTCGACACTATGTGGCCCTTTGTGCGTGAATTGTTTGACGCTGATGAGCTTGATGCACAGATGGTAAACGCAAAAATCGCACCTCCGCTGGATGCGATCGAGCGGCTATGGTCGGTGAGAATTGATGAAGTGCTGCGGCAGGCGATGCTTAAGCGTCCGGCAACCGCTCCTTTCAAGTGGTACGGCAAGCGCGGCGAGCACGGCGAGCACCTGGGCTATTTGCTGGCCGATCTCCAATATATGCAGCGTGCCTATCCGGGCGCGAGCTGGTGAGACCTACCGTGCAGGCCGAAGCGGACGCGGCGCCATTAGCGGTTGCGCCAGCCGGCAGCGACCCGCGGCTGCACGCGATACTCGATACCGTGCTGGATCCGGAAATCCCGGCGCTCAGCGTGACCGATCTGGGCATTGTGCGCTTCGCCCGCCAGACGGCGAGCGGGCAGGTGCAGGTTGGAGTATCGCCTACGTATTCGGGTTGCCCGGCGACCCAGATAATCAAATCCAGCATAGCCGCAGCATTGCATCTGGCCGGGTTTTCGGATGTAGCCGTGATTGAAGTGCTGGCGCCGCCCTGGACGAGCGATTGGATCACGGCGAATGGCCGGCGCAAACTACGCGCCTACGGCATAGCGCCGCCTGCGGAGTCGGTCGCCACTCCACGCCGTTTATTGCAAACTGCGCTGGATGTGGCCTGTCCCCGTTGCGCCAGCACCGCAACGGACAGATTGAGTGAATTCGGCTCCACACCCTGCAAGGCTCTTTACCGGTGCACGAATTGCCTCGAGCCTTTTGATTACTTCAAGTGCATCTGACGACCGGGCCACAGGATCATGCTCAAGTTTCATCCGCTGCAACTGATCGACCGCTCGGCGCTTGCCGAGGACGCCGTTGGTCTGAGCTTTGCGGTGCCTGAGGCGCTGCGCGAAGCGTACCGATTTGAAGCTGGGCAGCATTTGGCCATTCGAGCCGATATCAATGGTGTCGAAGTTCGTCGTACATACTCGATAGTCAGCACGCCAACGGCGAGGGACCTGCGCATCGGCGTGCGGATTCACGCGCACGGATCCATGTCGACGTACCTCGCTAAGCAGGTCCGCGTCGGCGATAGCCTGGACGTACTGACACCAAACGGCAGCTTCCACGCGCCGGCAGGCGCAAGCGGCCCAAAAACCTTCCTGGCCTTTGCGGCAGGCAGTGGCATAACACCAGTACTCTCGATTATTGCGACAATGCTGGCGGCGCACCCGGATAACCGCATGCTGCTGATTCTGGGCAATCGCAGCGCTGCGCGGGCGATGTTCCTGGAGGACGTGCTGGCGCTTAAGAATCGCTATATGCCGCGACTAGCGGTCCATTTCGTGATGAGTGGCGAAGCGCAAGACATCGAGCTGTTCAACGGACGTATCGACGCCGCAAAGGTCAAGGATCTGGCCGGGCGGGTCTTTGACCTGGCGGCAATCGACGAATACTTTGTGTGCGGTCCGGATACGATGATTGCCGAAGTCAGCGAGCTGCTGGTGAGTCGCGGTGTACCAGCCCAGCGGATCCATTCAGAGTATTTCTCGGTTTCAGCGCCCCCAGCGGCCGCTATGCAAGAGGGCGCCGGGGCCACGATGCGCCAATCCGGCACGATTCAGGTTACCGTGATCATGGATGGCAGGCGGCGCGGCTTTACCATGGCAACGGATGGGGAGTCCATTTTGGACGCCGCCACGCGATCCGGAATTGATCTGCCTTACTCCTGCTGTGCGGGAATCTGTTCGACTTGCCGTACGAAAGTCGTGCAGGGAACGGCCGTCATGGCCGAAAATTATGCGCTGGAAGACTGGGAAATTGCGGCAGGCTACACGTTGTGCTGCCAGGCGCGGCCAACCAGTCCGGAGCTCGAGATCAGCTTTGACGAGCGTTAAGGCACAGGCCGGATTCGGGGCTAAAACATGAACTACGAAACCATCCGTTTCTCGGTTGACGCGGGCGTTGCCCGACTGACGCTCAATCGGCCGGATAAGCTAAATAGTCTGAACGCGGCGATGCACGCCGAAATTCGCGATGCCATGGCGCAGCTTGGCGCGGCCGGGGCGCGCGTGTTGGTATTGGCAGGCGCCGGGCGAGGCTTCTGTGCCGGGCAGGACTTGGACGATAGAGCAGTGAAGGCCGGCGATCAGGCGCCCGATCTTGGCGAGTCCATCGAGAAAAACTACAAACCGCTGGTCCTGGCGCTCAAGAGACTACCGTTACCGGTCATTGCCGCCGTCAACGGCGTGGCCGCCGGGGCCGGAGCCAATATAGCGCTCGCCTGTGATCTGGTTATCGCGGCCCGCTCAGCGATTTTTATTCAGTCATTCTCGAAATTGGGGCTGGTTCCTGATTCTGGCGGGACGTGGCTCCTGCCGCGACTGATTGGTCCAGCCCGCGCCGCTGGCCTGACGCTGCTTGGCGACCGGGTGCCGGCAGAGCAGGCGGCGGCCTGGGGGTTGATCTGGCGATGCGTCGAGGATGTCGAGTTTTCAGGTGTTGTCGATGCGCTCGCCGCGCAGCTGGCGGGCGCACCCACGCTGGGGCTTGCCCGTACCAAGCAGGCATTATATGAGAGTTGGGGGCGATCGCTTGAAGCCCAGTTGGAT
Organism: Steroidobacteraceae bacterium; assembly: GCA_036390615.1. Lineage (GTDB taxonomy): Bacteria > Pseudomonadota > Gammaproteobacteria > Steroidobacterales > Steroidobacteraceae > FEN-1191. The sequence goes on from DASWBL010000236.1 coordinate 6,031, forward strand.
CTGGAACGCGATTTTCAACGTGAATTAGGCCGTACGGCTGATTACGCTGAGGGAGTTGCCGCGTTTCGCGAGAAGCGCGTGCCCCGCTTTAGCGGCCACTGAGCCATTAGTGACACCAAAACTCAATCGGGCAACTGCCCGTGCTGATATCGGATCGGAAGCAAGCGCCGTTGCCGGCAGGAGCCTAGCGAGATGACAGATGCCTTTGTATGCGATGCTGTCCGAACGCCGATTGGCCGCTATGGGGGCAATCTTGCGGGCGTGCGCGCCGATGATCTTGCGGCCACGCCCATCCGTGCTTTGATGGCACGAAACGCGGCGATTGACTGGGCTGCGGTCGACGACGTTATTTATGGCTGCGCCAATCAAGCTGGCGAGGACAATCGCAACGTCGCTCGAATGGCGGTCCTGATCGCCGGTCTGCCGATCGAGGTGCCTGCGGTGACGCTCAATCGTCTCTGCGGCTCAGGCCTGGATGCCGTTGCGGTGGCCGCCCGCATGATCCGCTCGGCGGAAGCGGACCTGGTCATCGCCGGCGGCGTCGAAAGCATGAGTCGGGCGCCGTACGTGATCTCGAAGCCGGAGGCGGCGTTTGCCCGCGATGGGCAGATGTTTGATACGACCATGGGGTGGCGATTCGTCAATCCACTTATTAAGCAGCAATATGGCATCGATTCGATGCCGGAAACGGCCGAAAACGTGGCCGAGCAATTTAAGATATCGAGGGCGGATCAGGACGCTTTCGCGCTGCGCAGCCAGCAACGCGCGCTCAAAGCGCAAGTCAACGGGGTATTGGCCGAAGAGCAAATACCGGTCGCTATAACGTCGAAAAAGGGCGAGACCGCGCTTGTCACCAAGGACGAGCATCCGCGCGAAACCAGCCTCGAGGCGCTCGCCAGGCTGCCGACGCCGTTTCGCAAATCGGGTTCAGTGACTGCCGGTAACGCTTCTGGAATAAACGATGGCGCCTGTGCGCTGCTGCTGGCGAGCGAACGGGCGATTGCGCGATTTGGGCTCGCGCCGCGCGCGCGCATCGTCGGATCCGCGGTGGCCGGAGTGGAACCCAGGATCATGGGTATGGGCCCGGTGCCGGCCACGCGAAAACTTCTGAGTCGCCTCGGGCTGAGTCTGAAGCAATTAGACGTTATCGAGCTGAACGAGGCCTTCGCGGCCCAGGCATTGGCGGTAATGCGCGAGCTGGGCCTGGCGGATGATGCGCCCCACGTGAATCCGAATGGCGGCGCCATCGCGCTCGGGCATCCTCTGGGTGCGAGCGGTGCCCGTCTGGCGACTACAGCTTCCTATCAGTTAGCCCGTAGCGGCGGGCGTCTCGCGCTTTGCACGATGTGCATAGGCGTGGGGCAGGGCATCGCCCTGGTGCTCGAACGTGTCTGAAGCGGGATCGCCCGAGCGCCCGGCAAGTCCCATCAGGCTTTATCGTGACGGGGCTGTGGCGGTGGTGGAAATAGCCAACCCGCCCGTCAATGCGTTGAACCAGACGACGCGCGCAGGGCTGCTTGCAGCGATTGAGGCAGCCGATGCAGATCCAACGGTAGGCGCAATTGTGATTCATGGCGTCGGGCGCCACTTTGTTGCCGGGGCGGATATCCTCGAATTCGATTCGCCGCCAAAGCCACCACACCTTAACGACGCGCTGCTGCGCGTCGAAGACTGCACCAAGCCGGTGATCGCCGCCTTGCATGGCTCGGCGCTCGGTGGAGGATTTGAGCTCGCGCTCGCCTGTCATTATCGGGTCGCGGCTTTAGATACCAGACTGGCGTTCCCGGAATTGACACTTGGATTATTCCCCGGGGCGGGCGGCACGCTGCGCCTGCCACGACTCGTGGGACCAAGGATTGCGTTGGAATTAATGTTGAATGGCGAGGATATCGTGCCGCAACGCGCGTTTGCGCTGGGGCTTATCGACCAGCTGTTGGGCAATCCCGAAGTCCTCCAAGGGGCTATCGCCTACGCCAGAGAACTGCTCATCGCCGGCGCCAGGCCTCGAAAGCTGCGCGATGCGCTCATGCCACCGGCCGACGTGAGTCCTAATTATTTTGAACAGCAGCGAAGCGTTGCAGTGACCAGTCATCGCGGCATTGTGGCCGCAGAACGCTTGGTTCAGTGTGTCGAAGCAACGGCCACAATGTCATTTGCCGAGGCATCGAGCTTTACGCGGACGGCCTTTGAAGAATGCCGCGTATCGAGCGGCTCACGTGCCCTGCGTCGATTATTTTTTGCCGAGCGCGGCAGCAGTGGCCAGATGAGTTTGGCCCGGCCTGTGGCGCGAGCCGCGGTTATTGGTGCGGGCACGATGGGCGCGGGCATAGCCGTCAGTCTTGCGACCGCGGGTGTGGGGGTAACACTCATCGATGCCAAACCCGAGGCCCTGAATGCGGGCCTGCAGCGGGCGAGAGCCGCGATTGAATCGTCAGTGAAGAAGGGCCGAATTAGCGCGGCGGAGGCTGCGGCGGCGATCGAGCGGGTTATCGGCGCCGATCGCCTCGAGGCCAGTTGCGACGCTGATCTGATTATCGAAGCGGCGTTCGAGAGCCTGAATGTAAAGCGCGAGATTTTTGCGCAATTGAGCAACTTGTGCCGACCCGGTGCAGTGCTGGCCAGCAATACTTCGACGCTAGATATCGACGCCATTGCGGCGGCGACCAATCGCGGCGGCGACGTGCTGGGCATGCATTTTTTCAGCCCGGCCAACGTTATGAAACTGGTGGAGATTGTGCGGGGCCGCCAGTCATCGCCAGATACAGTTGCCACGGCTCTCGCCGTCACCCGGCGAATGCGGAAAATTGGCATCGTGGTAGGCAACAGTTTTGGGTTTGTCGGCAACCGCATGTTGTATGGCTATGGGCGGGAGAATCAGCTGCTGTTGCTCGAGGGCGCGTCGCCGGCGCAGATCGATGCGGTGCTCAGGGATTTTGGCATGGCCATGGGACCGAACGCGGTTGGTGACCTCGCCGGGCTCGATGTCGGTTACCGTGCCCGGCGCGAGCGGCCAAATCCGCCTGCCGATCCACGCTACTATCGGGTGGCGGACATGCTTGTGGAAGCGGGGCGCCTGGGCCAGAAATCCGGCAAGGGCACCTATTTGTACATGGCGGGGTCACGCAGTGCCGTGGAAGACCCGGAAGTTGATCGGTTGATCGCAGCTGAAGCGGCGCGCCTCGGAGTCCGGCGGCGAACCATCAGTGACGAGGAAATCCGTGAACGCTGCATTTATGCCCTGATCAACGAGGGCGCGCAGATTCTGCAAGACGGCATTGCCGCTGCGGCCGCCGATATCGACGCGATATGGTGTAACGGGTATGGTTTCCCGCGTTTCCGCGGCGGACCGATGTTTTACGCCGACACGTTGGGTCTGCCGGCGGTGCTCGCTGCAATTGAGCGTCTTTCGGCTAATCATGGTCCGCAGTACTGGACCGCGGCGCCGTTGCTGCGGCAGCTGGCGGTGGAAGGGCGCACATTTGACGACTGGCGGCCCGGTCCGGTGGCGACGGCGGTGCGAAGATTGGCTTCCGGAGAGCAATGATGCAGCTGCAAAGCTATGTAATGGGTCGCTGGCACGGCAGTCAGGTCAACGCGGTGGCACTGCGCGATGCGACGACCGGAGAGGTGATCGCGCAAGCCTCGTCGGATGGAATTGATTTTCGCGCAGCTCTTGATCATGCACGGCAGGTCGGTGGCGCTGGGCTTCGCCGACTTACGTTTCACGAGCGCGCCGCCTGCCTCAAGACACTGGCCAAGCGCCTGACCGAGCTTAAGGCAGAATTCTATGCGCGGTCCTTTGCCACCGGCGCGACCAAGAACGACTCGGCGATCGATATCGACGGGGGCATATCGACATTGTTCGTCTTCGCCAGCAAAGGCAGCAAGGAATTGCCGGACAGCCGCGTGTA
>DASWBL010000237.1:0-4936 GCA_036390615.1 Steroidobacteraceae bacterium
CCCGCAGTTTCAAGGGGCTTCCGGGTTGCCGATCGGGACACGCGGAGGCTCAACCCAACCAAGGAGTGATTATGACCAGCGTGTCTATGCGACAGATGCTGGAAGCGGGTGTCCATTTCGGACACCAGACCCGCTTCTGGAACCCGAAGATGGCTCCCTATATCTTCGGCGAACGTAACCGTATTCATATTATTAACCTCGAAAAGACGCAGCCGCTGTTTGCGGATGCGGCCGGATTTATCAAGCGGGTCGTGGCCGATGGCGGCACGGTGCTATTTGTCGGTACCAAGCGCTCGGCGCGCGACGCCATCGCGAGTGAAGCGGTCCGTGCCAGCCAGCCCTACGTCAACCAGCGTTGGCTGGGGGGCATGCTCACAAACTTCAAGACCATCCGGCAGTCCATTAAGCGCTTAGGCGAGCTCGAGGAGATGACCGCCTCGGGAGCCATTGAAAAGCGGGGTAAAAAGGAAGCAACGATGCTGCGCCGCGAAATGGTCAAGCTCGAGCGGAGCTTGGGCGGCATCAAGCAGATGGAGTCCCTCCCGGACGCCCTGTTTGTTATTGATGTCGGCCACGAGCAGCTGGCGGTCAGCGAAGCGCGCAAGCTTGGCATTCCGGTGGTCGCGGTGGTCGACACCAACTGTTCGCCCGACGGGATCGATCACGTGATTCCGGGCAACGACGATGCGATGCGGGCGATCCAGCTTTATACCGCGGCGGTTGCCGAAGCGGTGCTGGCCGGCAAGTCCGAAGTGCCGCAGGTCGTGGTCGGCGACGATGAATTCGTGGAATTGGACGAGCAGGGCAGTCCGCGGCGCAAAAGTGCCAAGGGCGGGCGTGCGCGGCCGGCGGTCCCGGTCCGCGGACGCAAGCAAGCCCCCGCGGCTCGCCGGCGTCCGGCTGCGGCGGCGGCTACTCCGGCTGCAGAGCCCGTCGCTCCCGCTTCGGCAAGCGCTGCCGGCACCGAGGCGAGTGCTGCAGGCGCTGAGGCGGCGCTCGATGCCGAGATCGATGGAGTTGGTGTAGTCAGTGAGGCTATCGCTGCAGCCGAGGCTGCCGATGCCCGGGCGGGCACAGTGTCAATAGCGGCGCCGGCACGTCGCCGGCCGGCTGCAGGTACCAGCAAGCGACAGCCTCGCGGCGGCTAATAAAGCCAGTATAGTCAATAAGTTAGGGCTGATAAGGGTTGGCGGCGTTAATGCCGCCGGCCAGCAGCGCCTAGCCAAACTTTGGGAGTGATGCCGATGAGCGTGACCGCAGACGTGGTCCGGCAGCTGCGCGAGCGCACCGGCGCCGGAATGATGGAGTGCAAGAAAGCTCTGGTGGAAACTGGTGGCGATCTTGATTCGGCTGCCGAATTAATGCGCAAGCAGGGCCTTGCCAAGGCTGACAAGAAAGCAGCCAGGGTCGCAGCCGAAGGCGTCATTGCCATTGAGCGCAGCGCCGATGGGCGCATCGCGGCGATGGCCGAGGTTAATTGTGAGACCGATTTCGTGGCCCGCGAGCCAAGCTTCGCGGCCTTCGCCGCTGACGTCGCGCGCCAGGTGCTCGCGAGCCGGCCTGCGAGTCTTGCCGCGCTGCTTGAGCTTAAATTGGCAGACGGCCAGAGCATCGATGCGCACCGGCGCACGCTGGTGGCCAAACTTGGTGAGAACATCTCGGTTCGCCGTATCGCCGTGCTCGAATCCCCGGCTTGGCTGGGCGCGTACCGTCACGGCTCACGCATTGGCGTGCTGGTAGGGCTGCACGGTGGCGATGCCGGGCTGGCGCACGATCTGGCCATGCACGTGGCGGCGAGCAATCCGCGCTACTTAAGCACAGCCGACGTGCCAGCCGACGAGCTTGCCAAGGAGCGCGAGATCTTAACGGCCCAGGCCGAGGCCGAGGGCAAGAGCCCGGAGATTGCCGCCAAGATGGTCGAAGGGCGCCTGCGCAAGTCGCTCGGCCAGATGACGCTGCTGGGCCAGCCGTTCGTCAAAGATCCGGAGCAGGTGGTCGAAAAACTGCTTAAGGCAAAAGGCGCCAAGGTGCTCGGCTTTGAGCGTTTTGAAGTCGGCGCCGGGATCGAGAAAAAAGCCGAGGATTTTGTCAGCGCCGTAATGGCCCAGGTCAACGCCGCCGGGACAAAAAAATGATCCTCCGGCACCCCAACACGACCCCGCGCCTCGCGGGGTTTTTTTTATGGCACACTGGCCGGCGGGGCGGCGGTACCCTGCGGGGGAAGCGACACGGCAATGGATAAGTCTAAACCGGGCGCCGGTCCGCGCCGGATCATGGTCAAGTTGTCGGGAGAGGCGCTGCTGGGCACCGCCGATTACGGTATCGATCCGGCGACCATCAAGCGGATCGCCGGCGATTTGTGCGATGCGCTGCGCTCAGGCACCGAGGTTGCGGTGGTCATTGGCGGTGGCAACCTGTTCCGCGGCGCCGGCTTGGCGCGCGCCGGGATGGATCGCGTGACTGCCGACCAGATGGGCATGCTCGCCACGGTGATGAACGCGCTCGCGATGCAGGATGCGCTCGAATCCCTCGGAGTGCAGTCACGCGTCATGTCGGCCATTCGCATCAATGAGGTGTGCGAGGATTACATCCGGCGCCGCGCGGTCAGGCACCTTGAGAAAGGTCGCGTCGTGATCTGCGCCGCTGGCACCGGCAACCCCTTTTTCACCACTGATACGGCCGCGGTTCTGCGGGCAGTCGAGATCGAAGCGCAGCTGCTGCTCAAGGCGACCAAGGTCGACGGCATCTATTCGGATGATCCGGTGAAGAATCCAGCCGCGGTGCATTACCCGCGCTTGACCTTCGATCGGGTGCTGGCCGAGCGGCTCAACGTCATGGATGCCACGGCGATCGTCATGTGCCGGGATCATCGCATGCCACTGCGGGTCTTTACTCTCAATCGCGGCGGGGAACTGCTGCGGATTTTGCAGGGTGCCGAGCTTGGCACGCTGGTGATGAACGAGTAAGCGACCGGTGCCGGGCCGCAGGCGGCTGACCGGTGACGCTGGGAGTGCAAGCGCCAATCATGATTGAAGATATAAAAAAAGACGCAGTGAGCCGGATGCAAAAATGCGTGCAGGTGTTCAACGCTGATCTGAAGAAGCTGCGCACCGGGCGGGCGCACCCGAGCCTGGTCGAGCACCTGAAGGTCGATTACTACGGTTCCGAGGTGCCGCTGCAGCAGGTGGCCAATATCAGCATCGAGGATGCCCGCACGATCGTAGTCTCGCCGTGGGAGAAAACCATGGTCAGCCCGATCGAGAAGGCGATCTTCAAATCCGACCTCGGTCTGACCCCGATGACCGCCGGCACGGTGATCCGCGTGCCGCTGCCGCCCCTGACCGAGGAGCGGCGGCGCGATATCACCAAGGTGGTGCGCCAGGACGCGGAAAATGCGCGCGTGGCCATCCGCAACGTGCGCCGCGACGTGCTGGCCGACGTCAAGGAAGCACTGAAGGAAAAACTGATCAGTCAGGACGATGAGCGCAAGGCTCACGATGAGATTCAAAAACTCACCGATCGCTTCGTCGCCGAGATCGAGCAGCTGCTGGCAGGCAAGGAAAAAGAGATCCTGCAGGTCTGAACGGCTTGAACAATCACCCAACCGGCAATCGGTCCGAGCGAGAACGGCCCAGCGCCGCAACCTTACCGTCCCACGTCGCCATCATTATGGATGGCAACGGCCGCTGGGCGCGTGCCCGCGGAGAGCGGCGGACCGCCGGGCATAAGGCCGGACTGGTCGCCGTCCGCGCGATCTACCGGCACTGCCTCAATCGCGGCATCGGGGCGCTGACGGTGTTTGCCTTCAGCAGTGAAAACTGGGGCCGGCCCGCCGAGGAAGTCATGGTGCTGATGGGCCTGTTCATGGACGCTTTTGATGAAGATGTGCCGGCGCTGCATCGCGGCGGCGTGCGCGTGCGGTTCGTTGGTGAGCGCACGGTGCTGAACGCGGACCTGCAGCGGCGCATGGCCGAGACCGAAGCACTGACGGCCGGCAACACGCGGCTGAATCTGCAGGTGGCGCTAAGCTACGGCGGCCGGCGCGATATTGTGCTGGCGGCACAGCGCCTGGCGGGCGCATGTGAGTCCGGGGCGCTCAGGAGCCATGACATCGATGAGCAGCGCTTCGCTGGCGCGCTCGCCTTGCAGGCGCTGCCGGATCCGGACCTGTTCATCCGCACGGGTGGTGAGCGGCGGATCAGCAATTTTCTGTTATGGAACCTCGCGTACACCGAACTGTATTTTACTGACACGCTCTGGCCAGATTTTGATCCGGCTGCGATGGACCTGGCGCTCGCGGACTTTGCCTCGCGCCAGCGACGCTTCGGTCTGACGGGCGATCAGGTGCACGGCGCTTGAGCGGACTGGCCACACGAATCGCCACGGCGATGGCGCTCGGCGCTGTAGTGGTGGTGGCTCTGCTCGGCGGCTCGGTGTGGGCATCGCGCGCGCTGCTGACGGTATTTTTCGTGGCTGGCGCGCTCGAATGGTCCGGCTTTGTCGGGGCGCGCCGGCTCGGCGCCCGGCTCGCTTACGTGCTGGTGCTCGCCGCCGTGGCCTGGTGCGCGCGCGCGATGCTCGCCGGCACCGCCGACTTTGAGCGGCTGATGAACGTCGCGGCGCTGTGGTGGCTCATCGCATTGCTGTGGGTGGGCCTCGCGCCTGGCCGCGTCAACGCTGCCGGTGCCGCGGTCGCCGGAATGCTGGCGCTGGTTCCAACCTGGGTATCGCTGCTGCGGGTGGTCGAGGACATTCCGCGCGGTGGTCAGTGGGCATTGTTCATCATGACGCTCGCCTTCGGCACCGATATTGGTGCCTTCTTTGCCGGGCGCGCCTACGGACGCATCAAGCTCGCGCCGCGCGTATCACCCGCCAAGACCTGGGAAGGGGTCATTGGCGGCCTGCTGCTCGCGACCGCGCTCGGCGTCGGCGGTGC
>DASWBL010000238.1:0-7321 GCA_036390615.1 Steroidobacteraceae bacterium
CTGCGCGAATTCCCCGGGCGTGAGATCGGGATCCGCGGCCATCCCTTTTTGCATGACGCTGGCGAGCTGCGGGCTGGCGATCATCAGCGAACTTTGCGCCACGCGGTCCGCGCGTCCCTGCTGCATGATGCCGCGCTGCACACGATCGGCCTGGCGCACCTGCTGGGCCAGATAAAGGATCGAGGCCACGACCGCTACCGCCGCGATCGACTGGCTGGCGTAGAAAATTTCCTCAAGCGTCATGTAGCCCTTCATCCATTACCCGCGGCACCTCGGCTCAGAGCAGCGGCACCAGCAGCAGCGCTACGATATTGATGATCTTGATCAGCGGGTTGATGGCCGGGCCCGCAGTGTCCTTGTATGGGTCGCCCACGGTGTCGCCGGTGACCGCCGCCTTGTGGGCTTCGGAACCTTTGCCGCCGAAATGACCTTCTTCAATGTATTTCTTGGCGTTGTCCCAGGCGCCGCCGCCCGTGCACATCGAGATGGCGACGAACAGGCCAGTGACGATCGTGCCGATCAGCAGGCCGCCTAAGGCCCTGATGCCGGCGCCCGGACCCATCAGCGCGTTCATGCCCACGGCCATGATGATCGGCACCAGGATCGGCAGGAGCGATGGGATGATCATCTCGCCGATCGCCGCCCGCGTCAGCAGGTCAACAGCCTTGGAATAGTCGGGCTTGCCCGAGCCATCCATGATGCCCTTAATCTCGCGAAACTGCCGGCGCACTTCGGTGACCACGGAGCCGGCCGCGCGACCGACTGCCTGCATCGCCATCGAGCCAAAAAGGTAAGGTACCAGTCCGCCAATGAACAGGCCGATGATCACGGCCGGATCGGACAGCGAGAACTGCTGCAGCTTGCCGAGGCTCTGCAGGTTGTGCGTGTAGTCGGCAAACAGCACCAGCGCCGCGAGGCCCGCCGAGCCGATGGCATAACCCTTGGTGACCGCCTTGGTCGTGTTGCCCACCGCATCGAGCGGATCGGTGATATTGCGGATCGCCTCGGGCAGGCCCGCCATCTCGGCGATGCCGCCGGCGTTGTCGGTGATCGGGCCGTAGGCATCGAGCGCGACGATCATGCCGGTGAGCGAGAGCATGGCGGTGGCGGCCACCGCAATGCCGTACAGCCCGGCGAGCGCAAAGGCGCCCCAGATGGCTAGGCACACCGCAATGACCGGCAGCGCCGTCGATTGCATGCTGACGCCGAGCCCAGCGATGATGTTGGTCGCGTGCCCGGTTTGCGAGGCGGCCGCGACGCGTTGTACCGGCCCATACTCGGTGGCCGTGTAGTACTCGGTAATCACAATCATCGCGGCGGTCAGCGCGAGACCGATGAGCGTGCAGCCAAACAGCGCCGAGCCATCGAGTCCGCCGGCCGCTCCGCCCGGAAAGAACTCGCGCGTCAGGAACCAGAACAGGACCGCCGACAGCACCGCGGAGACCGCCACGCCCTTGTACAGCGCGTTCATGATCTTGCCGCCGGCAGAGACCTTGACGAAGAAAGTGCCGATGATCGATGAGAGGATCGAGGCCGCGCCGAGCGCCAGCGGAAAATAAATGGTCGACTCGTTCACATCGCCTGCCAGCAGGCCGCCGAGCAACATGGTCGCCACCAGCGTGACCGCGTAGGTCTCAAATAAATCGGCCGCCATGCCGGCGCAGTCGCCGACGTTATCGCCGACGTTGTCGGCGATCACGGCCGGGTTGCGCGGATCGTCTTCGGGAATGCCAGCTTCGACCTTGCCGACGAGGTCTGCGCCGACATCAGCGCCCTTGGTAAAGATGCCACCGCCGAGCCGGGCAAAAATCGATATCAGCGAGCCGCCGAACGCCAGGCCCACCAGCACGTGGACGGCTTCCCGATCCTCGAATCCGATGTGGCGCAGGAAGGCGAAGTAACCGGCCACGCCGATCAGGCCAAGGCCAACCACGAGCATGCCGGTGATCGCGCCACCGCGAAATGCGACCTGCAGCGCGGCATTGAGTCCGCGACTGGCCGCCTCGGCGGTGCGCACGTTGGCGCGCACCGAGATGTTCATGCCGATGTAGCCGGTGAGCCCGGAGAAAATCGCGCCCACGGCGAAGCCGCCGGCGGTCGCCCAGTTAAGCGCGAATCCCAGCACCACGAATAGCGCCACGCCGACCATAGCAATGGTCGTGTACTGTCGGTTGAGATACGCCTTGGCACCCGCCTGGATCGCCGCGGCGATTTCCTGCATGCGGGCGTTGCCGGCCGGCAGCGACAGGATGCTTTTCATGGAAACCAGGCCATAGATGACCGCAAGTACGCCGGCGCCAACGGCCAGCCGCAGGCAATGGGTGGCTAACAGATGCATGAAACACTCTCCCAGAAGTCAAAATGCTGGCGTTGAATTTGATTTTTGAACGGCAACTGCCGGGCCGCCGCCCCGGCAAGGGGCGCGAAATATACCATAGCCCCCGGGCAATCACGCCCGTGGCCCGGACACCGGCCGGACTAGACTTTAAAGTCGCCCGCAAGCCGTCTTTTGGCGGTCTTGCCTTTGAATCTCAGGTACGCCGGCAGGCCCGCCTGGTAGGGCGGGTAGGCTTCGCCGCCTATCAGCGGCAGCAGGTAACGGCGGCAGGCAGGCGTGATGCCAAAACCGTCGGCAGTGATAAAGGAGCGGGGCACTTTTTTCTCGATGTTCGCGACCCCGGCAAGCGGCACGGGCTTGATCTTCCAGCGATAAGGTTTTGAGGAGAGGCGCTGGATGGCGGGCATGACCGCATTCTGTCCGGCGACGGCATACTCGACCGCGGCCTTGCCGACCGCATAGGCCTGCTCGACGTCCACCTTGGAGCTGATGTGGCGGGCGGCGCGCTGCAGGTAATCAGCCACCGCCCAGTGAAATTTGAAGCCTAAGTGCTGGCGCACGAGTCCTGCCACCACCGGCGCGACGCCGCCGAGCTGCGTGTGCCCGAACGCGTCCTTGGTGCCTGCCTCGGCAAGGAAGCGGCCGTCGGCATAGCGGGCGCCTTCCGAGACCACGATGACGCAATAGCCAAAGTCGGTGACGCACTGCTTGACCCGCGCGAGGAACGGCGCTTCTTCAAACGGCATTTCCGGAAACAGGATGATGTGCGGCGCATCGCCGGGCCGCTGGCCGGCAAGGCCCCCGGCGGCTGCGATCCAGCCGGCGTGCCGGCCCATGACCTCGAGCACGAACACCTTGGTGGAGGTGCGCGCCATCGAAGCCACGTCGAGCGCGCCTTCCAGCGTCGACACTGCGACGTATTTGGCCACGGAGCCAAAGCCCGGGCAGCAATCGGTCAGCGGCAGGTCGTTGTCAACCGTTTTTGGCACGCCGATGCAGGTCAGCGGGTAGCCCATGGCCTGGCCGAGCTGCGAAATCTTCAGCGCCGTATCCATCGAATCGTTGCCGCCGTTATAAAAAAAGTAGCCGATGTCGTGGGCGCGGAATACTTCGATCAGCCGTTCATACTCGGTCCTATTCTGCTCCAGGCTCTTCAACTTGAAGCGGGCCGAGCCGAAAGCACCGGCCGGCGTGTGGCGCAGGGCGCGGATAGTGGCGGCGGACTCACCGCTTAAATCGATCAGGTTCTCGGTCAGCACGCCGACGATGCCGTCGCGTCCGGCGTACATGCGCCCGATGTGGCGCCGGTGCTTGCGCGCCGTCTCGATTACGCCGCAGGCCGAGGCGTTGATGACGGCCGAGACGCCACCGGACTGCGCGTACAGCGCGTTGCGGGGTGGGGCTGATTTCATGGCAAAACTTCCTCGGGTGTCGTATGGCGGCCGGGGGTCCGGATCGTGGCCGGCAGCGGGCGCACGCCGAAGGATACCCGATGGAGCCGAGCCGCAAACAGCGCGCCGCACCCGGTTTGACCCGGCTGCGTCGGATCGGTACCGTGGCGCCCATGCGCATGGTGTTGTTGGGGGCGCCCGGGTCCGGAAAAGGCACCCAGGCACAACGCCTCTTAGAAATGTTTGGTGTGCCGCAGATCTCCACCGGCGATCTGCTGCGCATCGCGGCGGCACGTGGCTCGGCTTATGGCCTGCAGGCCAAGGCCGCGATGGATGCCGGTCAGCTGGTAGCCGACGAGATTGTCCTCGGTATCATCCGAGAGCGCCTGGCTGAGCCCGATGCCAAGGCTGGCTTCATTCTCGATGGCTTCCCGCGCAACCTCGCCCAGGCCGAAACCCTGACTCGGATGCTGGCGCAGATCGGCCAGCCGCTCGATGCGGTGGTGCTGCTCGAGGTCGATTACGCGAGCTTGTCGAAGCGCATCTCCGGCCGGCGCACCTGTACGCAATGCGGGCGCGTGTTCAACATTTATACGGCGCCACCCGCGACCGGGCTGTATTGCCCCAAATGCCAGGACCGGCCGCGGCTGATGCAAAGGCCCGACGACAACGAGGCCACCGTCGCCAAGCGCCTGCAGGTTTACGAGCACCAGACCCGGCCGCTGATCGCGTACTACAAGGCGCAAGGGTTGCTGCGCACCGTCAATGGCGATGCTGCCGTCGACGAGGTCACCGAGCAGCTGCTTAAGGCGCTGGGACCCGTGGCGGCAAGGGCCGGCGACGGGGCAGCGCCTACGCAGCTTCCGCTGCCGATCGAGCCCGCCAGAAAAGCTGCCGCCAGGCGTCCGGCGCGCAAGGCAAAGCGGCGCACCGCTCCTCCGGCCGCGAGGCGCAAGGTTAAAAAAGCTGCCGGGAAGCCAGCGCGCAAAATCGCTCGTAAACCTGCACGCCGCGCTAAAGCCAAAGCGAAGAAGTCGGCCCGCCGCCGCCGCTGAGCGCCGCCCGCGCTGAGCGGCTATAGCGCCTGCAACAGCGCCTCGCCGATGACCGCGCGTCGCCAGCCGACGAGCGGTGCGGCCTTAAGATCGCCGGCTGCAATTTTTTCCAGCTCCCGGCGCGTCGCCAGAATCTCCGCGGCCACCGCCAGCGCCTGCGCGGCCTTGCGGGTCAGGTCGGCAAGCCGTGCGACGCGTGCCAGTTGCTCCGGCTCCGGTCGGTGGCGCTGCGGCAGCGGCGGTGCCGGGTCGGCAATGGCAGCGGCGCTGACGAGCTCGAGCAACTGCGGGCCGCTGCGCGTAGCGATGCCTTCGGGCAGCTCGCTGATGCGCTCGAGCGCGGCCGCCGAGCGCGGCACGCGCAGCACGATCTCGCGCAGCGCCTCATCCGGTAATATCCAGCCGCGCGGCCGGTCGGCGTGCATCGCCCGCTGTTCGCGCCACGCCCCCAGGGACTGCGCCAGGCGCTGCCGACCTTCATCCAGGTCAGTAAGCCCGCGCACCCGCCGCCAGGCTTGCTGCGGATCGATCACGAACGACTCGAGCGCATCAGTCTGGCGCATTTCCTCCTCGAACCAGCCCAGGCGCCCGAGCTTGGCCAGCTGCGCGAGCAGCTGCTCGCGCAGACCGAGCAGATGCCGCACGTCATCGAGCGCATATTCGAGCTGTGCCGCCGATAGCGGTCGGCGCGACCAGTCGGTGCGGGTCTGGCCCTTGTGCAGCTGGATTCCGAGCAGCCGCGAAACCAGATCGCCGTAGCCGATCTGGGCCGGCAGGCCGATCAGGCCGGCCGCCGTTTGCGTATCAAAGACATTGCGCACCGGGCCGCACACCGGCCACAGCACTTCCAGATCCTGGCGCGCCGCGTGCATGATTTTCTGCACCGCTGGCGCGCCAAGTGGCGCGCGCAACGCCGCGAGCTCTGGCAGCGCCAGCGTATCGACGCATACCGCGAGCTGCGGGGCCGACAGTTGCAGCAGGCACAGCTGCGCGTAGTAGGTGCGCTCGCGCAGGAACTCGGTATCGACGCCGATCGCGTCGGCGCCGCCGAGCCTTTCGGCCAGCGCCGCAAGTTCTCCGGCATCAGCGATCGGAGCTGGCATCGGCTCGCCGGGAGCGGTCGCGCGTTGCGTGTACTATCATCGGCAGATTATGCGGTGCCCGACGTGAACTCGATACAGCACCCGGCACAAATGGCGTCAGCGTCGGCGCCGCGTCGGCCGCCATGCTGACCAAAGGTACTTGAAGTGCACGTCCATATTCTTGGCATCTGCGGCACGTTCATGGGCGGTATCGCCGCCGTGGCCCGCGCCGCCGGCCACGATGTCACCGGTTCGGACCGCAACGTTTATCCGCCGATGAGCACGCAGCTTCAGGCGCTCGGCATTGAACTGAGCGAAGGGTACGGCGCCGAGCAACTCGATGTTAAGCCCGACGTCGTGCTGGTCGGCAACGTCTTGAGCCGCGGGCAGCCCGTCATCGAAGCGCTGCTCGAGAGCGCCATCCCGTACCGTTCCGGCCCTGAGTGGCTCGCCCGTGAGGTGCTCAAGGACCGCTGGGTACTCGCGGTGGCCGGCACGCACGGCAAGACCACCACCAGCAGCATGCTGGCCTGGATACTGGAGAGCGCCGGATTGTCGCCTGGTTTTCTGATTGGCGGCGTAGCCGGCAATTTCCCGGTCAGTGCGCGTCTCGGCGAGGAGCCGTATTTCGTCATCGAAGCCGATGAGTACGACACGGCGTTCTTCGACAAGCGCGCTAAATTCATTCACTACCGGCCGCGGACGCTGGTATTGAATAATCTTGAGTTCGACCACGCTGATATCTATCCGGATCTGGCCGCCATTGAACGGCAGTTTCATTATCTGGTCCGCACCGTGCCGGCCAGCGGCCGCATCGTCTGCAACGGCGCCGACGCGAACCTGGCGCGCGTGCTCGACATGGGCTGCTGGAGCCAGGTGGAGCGCTTCAGTGCCGCCACCGCGCCCGGCGTCGCCTGGTCGGCTGAGCTCTCAGGCACCCGGGATGGCTCAGTGTTCACCGTGCTGCAGGCGGGGCGCGAAGTTGGCGAGGTGCGCTGGCCGATGATCGGCACGCATAATGTCGACAATGCGCTCGCCGCGATAGTCGCTGCGCAGCACGCGGGCGTGCCGATCGAATGCTCCATTGCCGCGCTCGGCCGCTTTGCCGGCGTGCGCCGCCGCATGGAGCTGCGCGGCACCGCCGCCGGCGTCCACGTTTACGATGACTTCGCGCATCACCCGACCGCTATTGCGAGCACGCTCGAGGGGCTGCGCCGCCGGGTCGGCAAGGAGCGCATTGTGGCGGTGCTCGAGCCGCGCTCCTACACCATGCGCAGCGGCGCGCATCGCGAGACCCTGGCGGCATCGCTCGCTGCCGCCGACGAAGTGTGGCTGTACGCACCGGCGGATATTGGCTGGGACGCGGCGGCAGCCGTCAGGCCGCTCGGCGCGCGCGTGCAGGTCAGCGGCGATCTCGACGCGCTCATCGCCGCGCTTGGCGCGCGGCTGAGGCCG
>DASWBL010000239.1:0-4463 GCA_036390615.1 Steroidobacteraceae bacterium
GAACTTCACGCCGCCGAACGGCAGCTCGATCGGCGTGACGTTGTAGTGATTGATCCAGCAGGTCCCAGCCTGCAGCCCGGCGATCACCCGGTGCGCCCGGGTCAGGTCACGCGTAAAGACCGCGGCGGAGAGCCCAAACTCGGTCGCGTTGGCCCGGCGCAACACTTCCTCTTCGTCATCAAACTCCAGCACGCTCATGACCGGACCAAAAATCTCCTCGCGCACGATACTCATATCGTCGCGGCACCGGTCAAACACCGTTGGCGCAACAAACCAGCCCTTGGCCAGCGCGCCGGTGGTCACGCGCTGCCCGCCGGTCAAGACACGCGCGCCAGCGGCGCGGCCGCGCTCTATGCAGGCAAGAACACTTTGCATGTGGTCTTCGGAAATGAGCGCGCCAACCTGGGTCGCAGGATCGAGCGGGTCGCCGATGCGCATCGCGGCAACGCGTGGCAGCAGCCGGTCGAGAAACGCCTTGCGCACCGAGCGATGCACGAACACCCGTGTGCCGTTGGAGCAGACTTCGCCGGCCGAATAAAAATTGCCAAGCAGCGCGCCGGATACCGCGTTATCGAGGTCCGCATCCTCAAACACGACGATCGGCGATTTGCCGCCCAGTTCCAGGGTGACGTGCTTGAGCGTTGGCGCCGCGTCGGCCATCACCGCCCGGCCGGTGGCCACCGACCCGGTGACCGAGACCTTGCGAACCTGCGGGTGGCGACTGAGCAGCCGGCCGGTATCGGACGTACCCTGCAGCACCTGGAACAGTCCCTCCGGCAATCCGGCTTCGGTCAGCACCTGTTGCAGTTTCATCGCGGTCAGCGGCGTTAAGTGCGCCGGCTTGAACAGCATCGCATTGCCGCAGGCCAGCGCCGGAGCCGACTTCCAGCAGGCGATCTGCAGGGGATAATTCCACGCACCGATTCCGGCCACGATGCCGAGCGGCTCCCGGCGCGTGTAACCGAAGGCCGATGCGCCTAGATCCAGGTACTCACCGGCGATCGTCGGCGCCAGGCCGCCAAAGTATTCGAGGCAGTCGGCTCCGGAAACCACATCCACGACGCGGGTTTCCTGAATCGGCTTGCCGGTATCGCGGGTTTCAAGCTCAGCGAGCTCATCATTGCGCGATCGCAACAGTTCCGCCGCACGCCGCAGCACGCGGCCACGCTCGGTTCCGGACAGCGCCGCCCACGCGGGCTGCGCCGCTTGCGCTGCGCGGACCGCCGCCTCGACTTCGGCTTCCCGGGCGATGTGCAGGGTGGCGAGCACTTCGCCGGTTGCCGGATTGAGCGAGACGAAACTATCCGCGCGTGGCGCGGTACGGCGGGCTGCAGCGGACGCAGCCGTTGCCGGGGCGCATTGGCTCAGGTGACCGTCAACAAATGCGGTCAGCAGCCCGCGCGCGCTCTCGCTATCGGCTTCGGTCCACTCCGACAACGCGGCGCGCAGCCACACGCCGTCGATCATCGCCGCAATCATGGCTGCGAGCGAATGTGCGTCGGCCGCCGACACCAGCTGGCGCAGCGCAAAGCGCAGATTCGACAACATGCGCCGCTGATAGGCCGTCTGCACGCGCTTTAAGCGCTGCACATGCAGCACCTGTCCCCAGAAGGCCAGCCAGGCGCTGCCGGTGCGCTGCTCGAATTCCACCGGCGCGAGGCTGGCATCAATAATGGCCTGAATGCGCTGGCGTGGCGTTGTTGCCAGCTTGGCCCGCGCGCGCACCTGTTCAGCGACGCGCAGTGACAACTTGCGAAATGCCGCTTCCAGCAAACCGTCCTTGTCGCCGAAGTAATGGAGCACCAGCCCAGGCGAAACTTCGGCGCGCGTTGCGATCTGCGCCAGCGTGCTGCCGACATAGCCCACCTGGGCCAGACTGTCGATCGTGACCTGGATGAGTTGCTGGCGGCGCTCCTCTTCCCGGTCCGGCGATCCGGCCCGAGGCTTGCCGCGTATTGACTGTCTGTTCAATTGGCCCGTCCTGAACCCGGCAAATTTTTGCTTTGACGGGCAACTGCCACGGCTGAACGAGGCTTCAAACCGAGGCGAGAGAGCTAATAAAAATTAATTATAATCAATCAGTTATTTAATTATAGGCGTACGAATAATGCGATGGATTAAACGGTTGTTCAAACTATGTCAGAATCCAATCATGCAGGCCGGATCGCGGGCGGGTCAATAGTTATAAACAGTGCCGCCAGCGGCCCCACCCTGCGCCGCACCGCGTCTGTGGCACGATGGACTTGAAAGGACCTGTAGCCAGTCATCGGGCCGCGGACAAACGGCCAGCCAGTGCACGGAACCGATCGTCGCAAAATAAACTCGAATGCCGCGCACGTCACGATAGCGCGCACGGGAGCATGCATGCAGCCGATATCGGCCAGACTCCAAAAATGCAGGTTTCGCCCGCCCCTCCCGATGCGCATTGTCGCAGGGCTCGGCGCGCTGTTCAGCCTGATCATTGGCGGATCGCAGGCGCCGGCGCAGGACGCGGCCGCGCCAAACGAGCCAGCCACCTGCCAGGTGGTGCGGCTGTCTGACATCGGCTGGACCGATGTAACTGCAACTACGGCACTTTTTTCAAACGTGCTGCACCAGCTCGGCTACCAACCGCAGGTGACCGTGCTGTCAGTGCCTGTGACGTTCGCGTCGATGAAGAACAAGGACATTGACGTGTTTCTCGGCAACTGGATGCCCTCGCAGCTGGCCGACCGCAAACCGTTCGACGAGGACAAGTCGGTTGACGTCATCGGCGCAAACCTGACCGGCGCCAAATACACGCTGGCGGTGCCGGCCTACACGTATGCCGCCGGGCTGCACGATTTTGCCGATATCAGGCGTTTTGCGCCGCAGCTCAACAACAGCTTCTACGGCATCGAGCCGGGTAATGACGGTAATCGGCTGATTTTGACGATCATCAAGCAGAACCAGTTTGGCCTCGGCTCGTTCAAGCTCATTGAATCGAGCGAACAAGGCATGCTCGCCGAAGTGGAACGCGCCATCCGCGACCGGCGGCCAATCGTGTTTCTCGCCTGGGATCCGCACCCGATGAACATGCGCTTTGATCTGCGCTACCTGACCGGCGGTGATGCGACCTTCGGCCCCAACTATGGCAACGATTCGGTGTTTACAACGACGCGCGCCGGATATAGCGCCGAGTGCCCCAACGTCGGCCGGCTGCTGAAAAACCTGAAATTTACCACGCGTGGCGAAAGCGAAATGGAGGACGCGATCCTCAATCAGCATCTGCAGCCCGATGTGGCAGCCGGCGCGTGGTTGAAGAATCACGCCGCGCTGGTGGCGCAATGGCTCGACGGCGTGCGCAGCTTCGACGGCCGTCCGGCGCTGCTCGCCATGCAGGATATTACCGGCGCCGCCCAGGCGCATTCCTTTGCCGGTTGGGTAACCGGCCACAAGATTCCGGTCGGCGACACGGTCGCCGTCGGCATTGAATACATCAAGGCGCACGGCACGCACTTCTTTGACGGCGTTTCCTGGGCCATTCGCGGCGCCGTCAATGGTGTCACCAAGCTGCTGCTCGCCATCCCGGCCCTGGTATTGATCGCAGGCATCGCAGGACTCGCCTGGCTGCTGCGCCGCTCGATCGGACTTGCGGTGTTTGTCGCCGCGGCGCTGTTGTTCATCATGAATCAGGGTTATTGGGTGGCGACAATGGAAACATTGTCCCTGGTGCTGGTGGCGGCGCTGCTGTCGACGCTCATCGGCGTGCCGATCGGCATCGCGGCGGCGCACCGGCCGCGGCTGTTTCTGGCGCTGCGCCCGGTACTCGATCTGATGCAAACGCTGCCAACTTTCGTCTACCTGATCCCGACCCTGGTGCTGTTTGGTCTGGGCGTGGTGCCGGGGTTGATTTCGACCATCATCTTCGCGCTGCCAGCGCCCATACGGCTGACGCACCTCGGTATCTCCTCGGTACCGGTGGCGCTGCGGGAGGCGGGTGAGGCCTTCGGCGCAACCCACTTTCAGCTGTTGTGGAAAGTGGAGCTGCCGAGCGCAGCGCCGACCATTGTTGCCGGCATTACCCAGTGCATCATGCTGAGCCTATCGATGGTGGTGATCGCGGCCTTGGTCGGTGCCGGCGGCCTCGGTGTACCGGTGGTGCGAGCGCTCAATACGGTGCAGGTCGGCATGGGCTTTGAGGCCGGCTTTGCCATCGTGCTGCTGGCCATTGTCCTCGATCGCATGAGTCGGCCGGCCGACCGGGGGACGCGCCAGTGAACGCTGCCATTGAATTCCAGCACGTCGATATCCTTTTTACCCGCGAGCAGGGCCGCGGCGCCGGCCGTGCAATTCGTCTCGCGACCGAGGCGCTCGACGCTGGCGGTACGCGCGCGCAAATCGCCGAGAAGTTTGGCGTCGTGGTAGGCGTCGCGGACGCGAACCTGCGCGTCGAAGCTGGCCAGATCTGCGTGCTGATGGGCCTGTCCGGGTCCGGCAAGTCG
>DASWBL010000240.1:0-15502 GCA_036390615.1 Steroidobacteraceae bacterium
GGTCGAGCAGTACCAGGGCGCACCTAATCCATCCGTCGGTTTTCTGATCGACGACATCGACTTCTCCGGCGTTGGCTCGCCGGCAACGCTGTTTGACGTGGGTTCGGTTGACGTACTGCGCGGACCGCAGGGCACGAGCTACGGCGCCAATGCGCTGGCTGGGCTGATCAGCGTCCATACGCAGGATCCGGGCGATCATTTTGAACTGCGCAGCGAAGTCACCGGGGCTGATTACGGCACGGTATCGGCCGGTATCGCCGTCGGTGATGGTTGGGGATCGATGGCAGGCGGCTGGCGCCTGGTAGCTCAGCAATATCGCAGCGACGGCTTCCGCCAGAATGTTTACCTGGATCGCGATTCGACCAACGGCTACGACGAAGGCACGCTGCGGGCCAAATTCGCCTGGCAACTGACGCCGGGACTGCACGCCGACCTGACGCTGATGTACGTAAATATCAATGATGGCTATGACGCCTGGTCGATCAACAACACCTATACAACCTGGTCGAATCAGCCGGGGCGGGATGCGCAATTGGCGCGCGGCGCGGCGCTGCGCCTCATTGATAATCTGGACGGGCTGGGGGAGCTGCGCAGCGTCACATCGACTGCCGACTCGGCCATCGTTTACTCCTTCGATGGCGACTGGGGCAATGACAGCTACTGGGGCATTTACGCACCCTACGATTACTTCCAGAGCGATCAGCGGACCCGGCGCACGGTGGCAGAGGATCTGCGCTTTACCGCGGATCCGTCGCGGGCGCTGTGGGGCCGTTTGCATTGGCTGGTGGGTGCCTATGCGCTGCGCCTCAGTGAGGGTGATTTACTGACCAACGTGTATGACGACCGGACCAACGGCGCGGGGGTAACGCAGCTGTCGAGCCAGTATGCCGCGACCAATGTGGCGCTTTATAGCGCGCTCGACGCGAGCGTTGGTGCCCGCGGCAGCCTGTCAGGCGGCCTGCGCGTCGAGCACCGCGAGGCCACTTACGCCGACTCGGCCAGCACCGCGTTGCCTGCGGCAATCAATGGGATGGTGGGCGGTAATCTGTCCTACACGCTCAAGAGCACGGAGCAGCGGCGCGAGTACCTGACGCTGGCGCGCGGCTACAAGGGCGGCGGCTTCAATATTGGCTCGCAGATTCTGCCTGGACAGCGGCTGTTCGGGCCCGAAGATTTGTGGAGCGCCGAAGCCGGGCTCAAGCGCGAAGCTGCCGATGGGCGCTTCGATTTGCAGGCCGACGTGTTTTACATGCGCCGCGAACACATGCAGGTCTACACCTCGCAGCAGCTATATCCGACCGATCCGCTGACCTATGTATTTTTCACGCAAAATGCCGCCAATGGCCGCAACATGGGGCTGGAGAGCGCCGGCCGTTTCCGGGTTGATGAACACTGGGAGCTTAGCGGCAGTCTGGCGCTGCTGAACACCAGATACACCCACGTGGCACCCGTGTTCGCGAGCCTCAACCTGGATGGCCGCGCGCAGCCTTTTGCACCCGGCTACGAGGTGTCGGCGGCCCTTGAGTACCATCGGCCCTCGGGCTGGTTCGCGCGCCTGGATTCGCATGCCGTCGATTCGTTTTTTTACTACACCAGCGATCCGCAGACCTCGCGTAGCTACCACGTCGAGAACCTGCGCGTCGGGCTGCAGCGCGGCGCCTGGACCACAAGTGTCTGGGCCCGCAACCTGTTTGATGAGCGCTATGCCCAGCAGGGTTTTTATTTCGGCTTGATACCGCCAAATTTTCCTGTGCAGCAGTTTTTGCAACTCGCCAACCCGCGACAGGTCGGCGCGACGGTCAGTTTTCAGTTCGGTGCAAAATCCAATCGGGAGCAATGAGCATGGACATCGGCGTCGAGATCAGTCTGTATCCGCTGTGCGATGAATACCTGGACCCGATCCGGCAGGTTATCGCCCGGCTCAACACTGAGCCCGGGCTGCGCGTCGTGACCAACAGCATGAGCACGCAGGTGTTCGGGCCACTCGAGCAAGTGCTGGCGTTGTTGAATCGCGAGATCGCCCGCACCTTTGCCGAACAGCGCAAGGCGGTGTTCGTCATGAAGGTGCTCGGGCCGCTGGCGGCGGCATGATCGGCCAGCTGCTGGACGAACTGCGACACACAAGCTGGCTCGAAACGGTCGCCGTGGTCAGCGGCATCTCGTACGTGTGGTTAATCATGCGCCGACAGCGACTCGGCTGGCCGGTGGGCGCGCTCAGTTCGATCATCTATGTATATTTGTCCGCGCTGAATCGCCTGCCGATGCAGTCCGTCCTGCAAGCGTATTACGTACTCATGGCCGCCTATGGGTGGTTCAGCTGGACGCGCAACGCGCGCGAGGAGTCTGGCCGCGTCTACCGCTGGTCGTGGCGGAGGCATTTGCTGGCCGTTGCCGTCATTGTTCTGATCAGCATGGCCAGCGCGCGGTGGCTGGCGCAGGAGACGCATGCGGCATGGCCACTGCTCGACTCGCTCACCACCTGGAGCAGTTTTTTCGCCACCTGGCTGATCGCGCGCTCGGTGCTGGATAACTGGCTGTACTGGATTGCCACCGACTCCGTCATGGTGTTTCTGTTCGCTTCGCGCGGGCTGGTCGCAACCAGCTTCCTGTTTAGCATTTATCTGATCGTAGCGGTGTTTGGGTATTTCTCATGGCTGCGAACCTACCGCGCCGCCAACGCCTGAGCGGCCCGGCGCCCGAGGCGCTGGCGTGCGTGCCAGGGCTCGAGTCAGGCCAGCCGCCGAAGTATTGCGGCCGGCTGCGCGGCGGCACGGTCAATGAAGTGTGGCGCATCGACACATCGCAGGGTCGGTTTGTGCTGCGCGTTGACGGCGCCAGCTGGCGCCGGCCCGGCGTCGAGCGCTCCAGGGAGTGCGCGTTGCATCAGCTTGCGGCTGCGGCAGGATTGGCGCCGCCGCTAATCGCCACTCGGCCGCGGCTGGGCGTGCTGGTGACGGAATTTCTCGACGGCCGGATGTGGAGCGCAAGGCAGTGCCGGTCACCGGCAAGTCTGACGCGGCTTGGCGAGCGCCTCGCGCAACTGCACGCATTGACCGCGCCACCGATCGGCCGTTTCGATCCGTTCGCCGTGGGCCGGGCCTACGCGGCGCTCGCGCCGCGCAGCGCCGACACGCGATCGGACCCGCGACCGGTGCTGCAGCGGCTCGAGAGCGTCTTGCTGCAGCTGGACCGCCGGGCGAGTGCGCCCTCCATTATTCACGGTGATTTGGTGCATACCAATATCCTCGAGGGTCGTGCGGTTTGGCTGCTCGACTGGGAGTACGCGCAGGTCGCCGAGCCGCTGTTCGATATTGCGTGCCTGTTCTCCTACTACCCACCGACTTCGCGTGGTGCGCGGCGGCTGCTGACGGCCGCCGGGCTTGCGGCCGATGCGGCGGGCGGGCGGCTGGAGCAGGCCATATTCGTCTACCGGGCGCTTAACTGGTTGTGGTACCGGGCGCGCGGGCAGGTGCGGTTGCGACCTGTGCTCGAGCGGACTGCGGGCACTGGCGTTGCGGCAGGCGGGCCGGCAAACTAACGCTTCGATAAGCGAGCGGGGAGCGCTCATGCCGGTGCTGAAGGTCATTGGTCGCGAGGGTGCGGAACAGGAATTGAACGTAGCCGCAGGCGGCGTGCTGATGGAGCCGTTGCGGGACATGGACGATGGAGTTACCGCCATTTGCGGCGGCATGTGTTCGTGCGCGACCTGCCACGTGTACGTCGATCCGGAATGGGTTGGCAAGTTGCCCGCGGCCATGTCCGATGAGACCGACATGCTGAAGGATCTGATGACGCGGCGCGAAAACTCGCGCCTGTCCTGCCAGATCCAGCTGACCGATGCGATCAGCGGCCTCAAGGTCACCATTGCCCCGGACGAATGAGTACCATTCGTACTGCGCCGACAGCGCGCTTGAGCAAACCTTCATGAACTGGACGTACGTGATTCTGATATTCGCCGCGACGGTGGCGGCGCTGCGTGTCGTCGCCGTTTTCCGGCGGATGCGCGGGCAGCAGAGCGAGGGGTGGGATGAGCGCCTGGTCAAGCGCGTGCGGGCCCAGGGGGGCGATCCGTTCAAGCCGGTCGAAGTGGATTTCTTTTTTGATCTGCCGACCAGCGCGGCCTGCGACGGCGTGCGCGATGAGCTCGTGCCTGAGGGCTTCGTAGTAGATTTTCGGCCGATGGATGCTGAGATGGGCAAAGATTTTACCTTGCATGCCCGCAAGGCGTTGCGGATGTCGGTGACCGAGATGCAAGGCTGGTCGCAGCGCTTCGAGGCGCTGGCAATCAAGCACGGTGGCCAGTATGACGGCTGGGCCGCGCCTGGAGTGACGCGCGCGCGTTAGCGCGAGCCTGTCGGGTGCTGGCGAAGCCCGATATGATGCTGGGGCACCGGTTGGCAGGTATATTGCGATTTATAACAGGGCAAGCGCCCGCAGCGGGCCGGCACGAGTAGCCGGCGCGGCTTTAAGGACAATCCATGAGAAAGATTCTGGTCGGCGTCAAGCGCGTGGTTGATTACAACGTGCGTATCCGGGTGAAGCCGGATGGCTCCGGTGTGGCGTTGGATGGCGTGAAGATGGGGATTAACCCCTTCGATGAAATTGCGCTTGAAGAGGCGCTGCGGATCAAGGAGCGCGGCCAGGCTGACGAGGTGTTGGCCGTGAGTATCGGGCCCGATGAAGTGCAGCAGCAGTTGCGGACCGCACTCGCGATGGGCGCGGACCGCGCCATCCTGGTCAAGAGTGATGCGGCCATTGAACCGTTCAGTGCTGCACAGGCGTTGCTTGCGATCATTCGTCGCGAGGACGTGCGGCTGGCGATCCTTGGCAAGCAGGCTATCGACGATGATGCCAGCCAGACGGGGCCGATGCTTGCGGCTTTGTGGGACCGGCCGCAGGCCACGTTCGCTTCCAAGGTCGAGTTGCAGGACACGGTGGCGCGGGTCACACGTGAAGTTGATGCCGGCCTGGAAACCATCGAGCTTGATTTGCCGGCGGTGCTGACAACGGACCTGAGGTTGAACGAACCGCGCTACATCAAATTGCCCGATATCATGAAAGCTAAGAAGAAACCACTAGAAGTTATTGATTTTGCTACACTTGAATTGGCTGTTTCTGCGCATCTGAAGGTCCTGAAAACTGAACCTCCAAGCCAACGATCTCGCGGCGTCATCGTCAAGGACACGGCTGAATTGCTGGCGGCGCTGCGTCAGCGGGGGTTGGTCTCGTGACGCAGGTGCTGGTCATTGCCGATCACGATGGCTCGCGGCTGAACGCAGGCACCGCGCGCTGCGTCACGGCCGCCTTGCAGATTCCGGATGCAAAGGTGCATGTTGCAATCTTCGCGCGCGATGGCGCGGCGGTCGCCGCGGCGGCCAGCGCGTTGCGCGGCGTGCAGAAGGTAATCTGCATCAACCGAGCGGAGAATGAGCACGCTTTGGCGGTGCAGCTCGCGCCGCAGGTGGTGGCATTGATGCCCAGCTATTCGCATTTGCTGGGCCCGTCCAACAGTTTCGGCAAGGATCTGCTGCCGCGGGTGGCGGCATTGCTCGGCGTGGGCCAGGTCAGCGACCTGATGGCCAGCGAATCGGCGCATCGCTTCCGGCGTCCCATCTATGCCGGCAACGCGATCGTGACGCTCGAAACCGATCCGGCGGCCAAAGTGGTGGCCACGGTGCGCATCGCTTCGTTCGAGGCCGCGGGCAGTGGTGGTTCGGCCGCTGTCGAGACTGTGAATCTGAATGTGCCGCTGCCAACGCACACGCGGTTCATCTCGGTCAGCGCGGCCAAGTCTGACAGGCCCGACTTGCAGTCGGCGGCCAAGGTCGTTTCCGGCGGCCGCGCCGTGGGCAGCCAGGAGAATTTCCAATTAATCTACAAACTGGCCGATCGGCTGGGAGCTGCGGTTGGCGCCTCGCGCGCCGCGGTTGATGCCGGATACGCGCCGAACGAATTGCAGGTCGGGCAGACAGGCAAGATCATCGCGCCGGACTTGTACGTTGCGGTTGGCATATCCGGCGCCATCCAGCATCTGACCGGCATCAAAGATGCCAAGACCATCGTGGCGATCAATAAGGATGCCGAAGCGCCGATCTTCGAAGTGGCTGACATCGGCCTGGTTGCGGATTTATTCAAGGTACTCCCGGAGCTGCAGGCGCTGCTCGGCGGTGCCTGAACCGCGAGCCCCGCATCCGCCCGGGCGCACGCTGACGCGTCCATCTCGACGCTGTCCCGAGCGCGCCAATTGTGGGAGGATCGACCTATGTACCAATATCTGGAGGTTGAGCAGCGCGGCGCCGTGGCAACCGTTTGGATGAACCGCCCGGAACGGCACAACGCCTTCGATGAGCACCTGATCAGCGAACTGACGGCGGCCTTCAGGGCCCTCGGTGCCAGTGAGTCGGTGCGGGCGCTGGTACTTGCCGGCCGCGGCAACAGCTTCTCAGCCGGCGCGGATGTCGACTGGATGCGCCGCGCAGCAGGATACGATTTTGACAAGAACCTGAACGATGCGCGCGCGCTGGCCGGGATGCTGCGCTGCATAGCCGAGACGACCAAGCCAACCATCGCCCGAGTGCACGGCGCCGCTATCGGCGGCGGTATGGGTCTAGCCGCGGTTTGCGACATCGTCATTGCCTCGACCGCCGCCGTATTTGCGACTTCAGAAGTGCGCCTTGGGTTGATACCGAGCGCGATTGGCCCGTACGTGGTGCGGGCCATTGGCCCGCGGCAAGCGGCACGCTACTTTCTAACCGGCGAACGCCTTAGCGCCGCCGTGGCCGAACGCATTGGATTGGCGCATACCGTAGTGGCGCCCGAGGCGCTCGATGATCAGGTCGGTCAGATCACCGACGCGCTGTTGCTTGGCGGACCTCAAGCCCAGCAGGCGGCGAAAGAATTGCTCAGCGTAGTCAGTCATCGCAGTGTCGATGATGAACTTGTAGAGGAAACTGCGCAGCGCATCGCGCGGATCCGAGGCACTGCCGAAGCGCGCGAAGGTACCCAGGCTTTCATGCAAAAGCGTCCGGCGAGCTGGGTCAAGCGTGAGTCATGAGCGGCGCGAGCGCAGTACGGCGGCGCATGCGTCAGCAGCTGCCCAGGTAGTGCCGTGACTGCAACGCGTGACGTGACGGTGGTGGAGGTCGGGCCGCGCGATGGCCTGCAAAGCGAAACGCGCACCGTGCCCGCGGCCGTCAAGCTGCGGCTCATCAGCCAACTCGCGGATTGCGGTCTGCCGATCGTTGAGGCCACAAGCTTTGTCAGTGCCGAGCGCATACCGCAGCTGGCGGATGCGGACGCCGTGATGCAGGGGCTTGAGCGCCGCGCGGGCGTGCGCTATCCGGTGCTAGTGCCGAACCAACGCGGCCTGGATCGCGCCGTCGCTGCCGGCGCCCGGGAGATCGCGGTCTTCACTGCCGCGTCTGACGCATTTAACCGCAAGAACATCAACTGCGATATCGCCGAATCGCTCGCGCGGCTGCGACCGGTAGTGCAGGCCGCGCGCTCGCAGCAGTTGTGGGTGCGAGGCTATGTCTCCTGTGTGCTGGGTTGCCCCTACCAGGGACGGGTTGAGGTGCGCGAAGTGGTGCGCGTGACTCTTGCGCTGCTCGACATGGGCTGCGAGCAAGTGTCGCTCGGCGATACGATCGGCGTCGGGACGCCGCACGCGGCCCGCGAGATGCTCAACGCCTGCGCTGCCGAAGCGCCGCTGTCTTCACTCGCCGTGCACTTTCACGACACTTACGGGCAGGCGCTGGCCAACGTGTACGCGTGCCTCGAGGCGGGCGTGCGCACGGTCGATGCCTCGGTCGCCGGCCTGGGCGGCTGTCCGTATGCGCCGGGAGCGAGCGGCAATCTGGCCACCGAGGATCTGATTTACATGCTGAGCGGGCTCGGGCTCGCAAGCGGGGTGGATCTGGACGCGTTGATTGCCACGGCGCGCTGGATCAGCTCCGAGCTTGGCCGCGCGCCGGTCAGCCGGCTGGGCCAGATTAAACATCGGGTCGCCCGCGGCTAAAATTCAGCCGCGCTTTTCGGTCTGCCGCTTGACGGCCTCGGCTGCCGCCTTGATCGCTTCCGGATCGCCCAGGTAGCGGCTCGCGATCGGGCGCCGCGCCGCATCGAGCTCATAGACGAGCGGCACGCCGGTCGGAATATTCAACTCCACGATGGCCTGCTCCGAAAGCCGATCGAGCATCATGACCAGCGCCCGCAAGCTGTTGCCATGCGCGACGATCATGACCGGCCGGTCCTCGCGCAACTGCGGCGCGATACGCTGCTCCCAATAGGGCAGCACTCGCGCCAGGGTGTCCTTGAGAGATTCGGTGGCCGGCAGCTCCGCGGCCGGCACGTCCGCGTAGCGGGCATCGAAGCGCGGATGGCGCGGGTCATCCAGCGCCAGCGGCGGCGGGGGCAGATCGAAACTTCGGCGCCAGATCTTTACCTGTGCCTCGCCGTGTTGCTGCACCGTCTGCGCCTTGTCGAGTCCCTGCAAGGCCCCGTAATGACGCTCATTGAGTCGCCAATGGCGTTCGACTGGTAGCCACAGCAGCTCGAGCTGCTCGAGCATCAGCCATTGCGTGCGGATGGCACGCGTGAGCACCGAAGTGAACACCATGGCCGGCACGAGCCCGGCGCGCTTCAGTTCCCGTGCGGCCTGCACGGCTTCTTCGCGACCGCGTTCGGACAGATCGACGTCGGTCCAGCCGGTAAACAGATTCAGCTCATTCCAGGTGCTCTGGCCATGGCGCACCAGAATCAGTGTCGTGCTCACGCAGAATTTTCCCATGCCATTTGGATCAATCCGCGCGGCCTACAACCGCAAAACCGCAGCGCCGCGCATAGCTCAGGCGAGCCGCCTGAGTGCTTCGACTCCGGCCATCAATGCGGCGAGGTCCGGCGCAGCTGTGCTGCGCAGATCCCGCAGTGTCTGCTGCCATTGGGTCATGGCAGCGCCACCGCGCCCGAGCCAAAGGGTGACGGCCGCCGCACCGCGTTGTCGCCCCGCGCCTTTGAGGATCGCCGCGCAAATGCGTCGATGCGCCTCGGTGCTAGCCGCGTACAGACGTTCGCGAGCAATGGCCTGCCATGGGCCGATGCTGCGCAGCTGTTCGATCGCCTGGTGCAGCCAGTCGGCGCCCAACTGGGCCCCGGCAGAAAAGTACAGGGTTGCGGTGCTGTGTACCTCACGCGAGCCGCTGAGCTGCAGGATATCCGGCGTGCAGCGCAGCGCCGGCAGCGCGGCCAGATGTCCGGCCAGTGCCATGGGCATGCCGATTTTCAGGTAGCTGGCGTTGAGCGCCGAATAACGGTCGCGCTCCAGACCATGCAGCGCCGCCGGCAGCGCTGCCGACAGCTCACGGAAAGCCGGCGCCAGGCGACCGACCGCGGCGCCGATGTCCGCATAACTGCCGGCGCCGCCGGCCAGCAGGCGGCGGGTCAGGTGGTCGAGAAAATCGCGCGTCGTCAACAGCGCATCGTATTGCTGCTCGGTAGCAATTCGATTGTCGAGCGACTCGATGCCGACCCACAGCAGCCGCAATCCAGCGCTGTCACGGGCGACGGTGTAGGCACGGGCGATGCCGGCAGTGTCGGCGCCGGTCTGGGCGCTGAGGCGCAGCAGAAATCCGGGATCCATCCGGTGCAGGATGCTGTTGGTGGTGGCGGTATTGATCAGCTGCGAGCGCAGCCGATGATGGTTGATTGAGTCGGCAAAGCGGCGGCGGAACCGCTCCGGGAAGTAGCGCTGCAGTTCCTGCGCCAGGTACGGATCGGCAGCAATATTGGCTTGCGCCAGCGCGTGATTGAGGCCAATTTTGCCATAGGCGAGCAGCACCGCCAGTTCCGGACGCGTCAGTCCCTCGCCACGCGTCAGGCGCTCCTCGATCTGCGCATCGGTCGGTAAAAATTCCAGTGCTCGATCCAGTTCGGCCGTGGTTTGCAGACTGCGCAGCAGCTGCAGCTGATCGGCCAGTTCCGCGCTGGCACGCCGTTGCAAAAGACTCAGTGCCTGACTTTGCAAGTAATTGTTACGCAGCACGTGTGCTGCCACCTCGTCCGTCACGGCCACCAAAAGCGTCTGACGGCGCTTGCCAACGAGCGGCGTTCTCTTGCCATGGCTGGCCAGCAGGATCTTTAGATTGACTTCCTCGTCCGAAGTGTTCACGCCCGCCGAATTGTCGACGAAGTCGGTGTTCAGCCGCCCGCCGCGCTGTGCGTATTCAATGCGGCCGCGCTGCGAGAAGCCAAGATTGCCGCCTTCGCCGACCACCTTGGCCCGCAGCTCCGCGCCATTGACCCGCAGGGCGTCATTGGCCCGATCCCCGATCTCGCCATCGCGTTCTTCGGTGGACTTGACGTAGGTGCCAATGCCGCCGACCCACAGTAGATCCACCGGCAGGCGCATTACGGCGCGTATGACTTCCTCCGGACTGGCGTGCGCCTGATCGAGGCCAAGCAAGGTGCGCACTTCGCTCGACAGGCTCAGGGTCTTTTCGCTGCGGTCGAACACGCCGCCGCCTGGGGAGATGACGGAGGTGTCGAAGTCATTCCAGCCGGAACGTGGCAGTCGAAACAGCCGTTCGCGCTCCTTGAAGCTGCGCGCCGCATCAGGTTGCGGGTCAACGAAGATGTGGGCGTGGTTGAAAGCGGCGACCAGGCGGATCTGTCTGGACAGCAGCATGCCGTTGCCGAAAACATCGCCGGACATGTCGCCGATGCCGGCGACCGTAAACGGCTGGCGCTGGATGTCGCGCCCCAGTTCGCGGAAATGGCGCTTGACGCATTCCCAGGCGCCTCGGGCAGTGATGCCCATTTTCTTATGATCGTACCCGGCCGAGCCGCCGGAGGCGAAGGCGTCGCCGAGCCAGAAATTAAATTCGGCTGCGATACCATTGGCGATATCGGAGAACGCCGCGGTCCCCTTATCGGCCGCGACCACCAGGTAGGGATCGTCGGCATCGCGCCGCCGCACTTGCGGCGGCCCGACAACGCGATTGGCGACGATATTGTCGGTGATCGACAGCAGCGCGCGGATGAAGCTCTGATAGCAGCTCTTGACCGTCGTTGCCCGCTCATCGGGACTGGTGCCGGGCCGCAACCGGCGCGCGACAAATCCGCCTTTGGCGCCGACCGGCACAATCAGTGTGTTCTTGACGTGCTGGGCTTTCATCAGGCCCAGGATCTCGGTACGAAAATCCTCGGCTCGCTCCGACCAGCGGATGCCGCCGCGGGCGATCGGGCCGCGACGCATGTGCACGCCCTCGACGCGCGGACTGTAGACGAAGATCTCAAAAGCCGGCCGCGGCTCGGGCAGACGCGGAATCTGTTGCGGGTCGAACTTGAAGGCAAGGCACTCGCCGGTCAGCGCGGTGCTGTCGCGGTAGTAGTTGGTGCGCAGCGTCGCGAGGATCAGCGCGAGATAGGCGCGCAGGATTCGGTCCTCATCCGGGCTGCGCACTGCGGCCACGGCATCGCGGATGCGCCGCTCAATCGCCTCGGCCTCGCGTGCCGCACGCGCGGCGGGCAGTTGCGGATTCAGCCGGCATTCGAACAGCTGCCACAGCTCGCGGGCGATTCCGGCATGGTGATTGAGGGTCCTCGCCATGGTCGACTGGCTGAAGGGAATAGCCGCCTGCAGCAGGTAGCGGCAGCAGGCCCGCAGCACGTTGGCCTGGCGCACCGACAAGCCGGCGCTGATCAGCAACCGGTTGAATTCATCGTTATCGAGTTCGCCGGCACGGACCGCATTGAATGCCCAGGTGAGCTCAGGTGCCAGCGCGGCGACGTCGAGTCGCCGCCGCTCGTGCTGCTCAAGCTCGAAATCCTGGATCCAGGCCGACAGCCGCCCGGGCCAGGTCAGCGCGTAGGGGTGCTCGGAGATCACCCGCAGGCCGAAGTTCTCCAGAATCGGCAGCACTTCAGAGATCGACAATGGCTCGCCGCGCCGGATGATGCGCAAGTGCAGCCGCTCCGGCGCCTGGCCTTCCGGCCGGTGCAGCCGCAGATGCACTGCGCCCGGCGCCTGATCGAGCGCCTCGAGATCATCAATATCGGACACGGCCAGCGCCGGGGGCACCTCCTGCCGGTACGCCGCCGGCACGGCATCGGCGTAGTGCCGCTCCAGAGCCGCGGTGCGTTGCTCGTCGTGTTCGGCCAGCAATACCTCGCGCACCCGGTCGCGCCAGGTAACCAGTTCGGCGGCAATCTCGCGCTCGAGCTGACCCCGATCGATCGACTCGACCGCGCCCGGATCGGTACGCACCAGCAAATGCAGCTGCACCAGCGCCGAGTCCGACAGCGTCAGGGACGAGTCCATGTGTTTGCCGTCGAGGGTGCGCTGTACCAGCGCTTCGATCTGGTGGCGCACCTCGCTGTTGAAGCGATCGCGCGGCACGTAGATCAAACACGACCAGTAGCGGCGGAACTCGTCGCGGCGCATGACCAAGCGTGGCTGCTGGCGGTCTTGCAGCGCCAGCACGTCGCGCGCGATCTTCACCAGGTCCTGGTAGGAAGCCTGGAACAGTTCGTCGCGCGGCAGTGACTCGATGATCTGCACCAGACGCTTGCCATCGTGGCTGGTGGGTCTAAACGGAAAGTGATCAATGACCCGCTGTACCTTCAACCGCACCAGCGGTACCGTGCGCGGATCGGCCCGATAGGCGCTCGAGGTCCACAGCCCGATGATGCGCGCCTCCCCGTTCCACCGACCCTTGCGGTCGAAGCGCTTGACGCCGACGTAATCCATGTAGCCGCCGCGGTGTACGGTGGACCGCAGATTGGCCTTGCTCAGGACCAGCAGGTCCTCCGATTTCAGATGGCGGCGGATATTCTCCGCCGGCACCCGGGTGCGCGGCCGGCGGCCCTCACGGTCGGTGAGGCGCAGGATGCCGAGGTCGGTGCCCTTGATCGGGACCAGTTCCGGACCATGGGTTGTAAATTTCAAAGCATGCTCGCGGTAGCCGATCAGCGTGAAGTGGTGCTGCTCCATATATAAAAGCAGCTCGCGGCTCTCGCGCACGATGTCGGCCGACAGCGGTGGCGGATCGTTTTCCAGCTGCACGCAAAGGGTGCGGATCTTGGCCCGCATCGCTTCCCAGTCGGTGGCCGCGAGCCGCACTTGCTCCAGCGCCCCGCGCAGGCGCTCTTCGAGCCGCCGGCACTCGCCCGGATCCGCGACCCGTTCAATCCACCAATGCTGCCACGACTCACTCAGCTCGCGCGTGGCGTCGGAGGCTGCGGCCAGCTGCCGCAGGCGCCCAGTCTTCGTCCGGGTCGCGGCGAGGATCGGGTGCACGATCAGGCGCACGCCGTAACCGGCCTCGGTCAATGCCAGCGTCATGGTATCGACCAGGAACGGCATATCGTCGCTGATCAGCTCGACGACTGAGCCAGCGCCCGACTGATCCTTGGCGCGCAACGGCGGGCTGGTTACGCGGATCAGTATCTGGCCGCGCTTGCGCTGGCGGGCAAAGCTGATCTGCCCGTTGGCATACTCGTGCGCCATCGGACTGAGCACCTGCCAGTCCTCTATCGGCAGGCTGCGGCGCCAGGCGCGCAGCAGCGTATCGGCCAAACCTTGCGCTGGCGGGCGTGCAGCCTTGACGCTCATGCGAGAATCTCCGGCTCGGTCATCTTGGCGCACACTGAATATCAGGCCTCGCCGCCAGTGACGTCGCAATGATCATTTATTCGGGGCAACGGCAGCCGCCGGCCTGCGCAGCCGGGGAGTTGTAATATTGCGACCCCCGTGCCCCGATCCATGGCACGGATCGTAGCATTACCGGGTTACCGGAGTTCAGCCCTCAATGCCCGCCGCCGCCGCCGATAGCGCGAAATGGTGGCTTGGCCAGCCAGACGACGAAGACCATCATCATGAATATCCAGCCATAGGCCAGGAACAGGTCGTTGGCTCCCATGGTCTGGGCTTGGCGCAAGACCACCGAATCGGTGAAAGCCAGCGCCGCGCTTTGGTGGCTCAGACCGACATGGGCTAGGTCGCCTGCATAATTCTGCCACACGCCATTTTGCTGTACGTGCTGCGCCAGCATCGTCGCGTGAAAATCGGTGCGCCGGCCCCAGACCCAGACACTGACAGCGGTTGCAATCGAGCCGGAGACATTGCGTAGGAAAGTCGACAGGCCGGCGGCCGATGCCAGTTCATCGGCACGGATATCCGAAAGCATGATCTGATTCAGCGGCAGGAAGAAAAACGCCATGGCGACGCCCTGCAGCAGTCGCGGCTGGATCAGCTGGCCAAAGCTCACGGTCGCATTCATTTTAGACAGCCAGATCATTGAGACGCCGAAGACCAGGAAGCCAAAAGTCGCGGCGGCGCGCAGGTTCATCGTCGCCATATTTCTGCCGACGAATGGCATCAGCACCAGGCCCAGAACGCCCACCGGCGCGGTGGCAAGTCCGGCCCAGGTGGCCGTGTAATCGACCGTGGTCTGCAGCCACAATGGATAGATCACCGTGA
The DNA here is from genome assembly GCA_036390615.1 of Steroidobacteraceae bacterium. GTDB lineage: Bacteria > Pseudomonadota > Gammaproteobacteria > Steroidobacterales > Steroidobacteraceae > FEN-1191. Next base: position 14,477 of record DASWBL010000240.1, read on the forward strand.
CGCCGAAGAACGCGAAGAAGCCGATGCACAGCGCGATCAGGCCGACCCTGAAATTACGGTGCACGAACAAGTGCAGATCCACGATCGGCTGGCGATCGGTCAGTTCCCAGGCAATCAGCAGCGTCAAGCAGATGAAGGAGGTCACTGCCGCGGCGGTGATGATATTGGAGTTGAACCAGTCCATGTCGTTGCCGTTATCGAGCATGAACTGCAGCGCGCCAACGCCAAGTATCAGCAGACCCAGGCCGACGACATCGACCGGCAATTTTGTACGCTTGGTCTCACGCTTGCGCAGCACCGACCAGGTGATGATGACCGAGAAGATGCCGACCGGCGCGTTGATATAAAACAGCCATGGCCACGACAGGTTGTCGGTAATGTAGCCACCGAGGATCGGCCCGAAGATCGGCGCCAGGAAAATCACCATGGCCCACAACGCCATGGCCATGCCGCGTTTCTGCGGCGCGTAACTGCGCAGTAGCAGCGCCTGCGCCATCGGCACCATCGGTCCGGAAACCATGCCCTGCATCAGGCGGCCGATGACGAGCATCGGCATGCTCGTTGCCAGTCCGCACAGCATCGAAAACAGCACGAATAAGGACGCCGAGGTGACGAAGGTCCGCACTTCGCCAAATTGCTTGCTGATCCAGCCGGTCAGCGGCTGCATGATCGCCGCCGCCAGCGTATAGCTGCTGATCGTCCAGGTCGCCTCGCTGGGGCTGACGCCCAGCGTCCCAGCGATATGCCGCACCGAGACATTAACGATCGTTGTATCCAGCACTTCCATGAACGTGGCCAATGCGATCGCAATGGTCACCAGCACGAGCTCGGTGCCGTGCAGCAGCGCCGGCTCGCCGTTGGTCGTGACTTCAGTTTTTGGCTCGGCCATGATGGCGCTCGCTGCTTGCCGACTGCTTAAGGCAGCTCGAGCGCGTCGCCGTGGATGATCGCGTCGGCGGCGTGTGCCGCGGCAGCCGCATCGCCCACGTACAGCGCCGTGGTGGCCACCGGCGTATTGGCGGCGGT
>DASWBL010000241.1:0-6582 GCA_036390615.1 Steroidobacteraceae bacterium
GTCGTCGGGCCGGGCCGGATGCTCGAGCCGCAGCAGATTCTCGACTCGCTGCCGCTGCCATCGGCCGCGACCGGTCCATTGAACGGCCTGCGCGTGCTGCTGACTGCCGGGCCGACCCGTGAGCCGATCGATCCGGTGCGCTTCGTCACCAACCGCAGTTCCGGCAAGATGGGTTTTGCGCTGGCGCAGGCGCTGCGCGAGATCGGCGCCGACGTCACGCTGGTGAGTGGCCCGGTGTCGCTGCCCACGCCTCCCGGCGTACAGCGCATCGATGTGGAAAGCGCCGAGCAGATGCTGGCGCAGGTACAGGATCGGTTGCCGGGTCAGTCCATCTTTATAGCGACCGCAGCGGTGGCCGATTACCGACCCATCGATGTCCCGACGCGCAAGATCAAGAAGACCGCCGCGCAGCTGACGCTGCAGATGACGCGCACCACCGATATTCTGGCCTGGGTGGCCGCGCGCGCTGACCGCCCATTCGTCGTGGGGTTTGCTGCTGAAACAGATGCCATCGAACAACACGCCCGGGAAAAGCTGGTGCGCAAAAACCTGGACATGATCGCCGCCAACGACGTCTGTCACAGCAAGGCCTTCGACTGCGACGACAACGCGCTGCTGGTGCTGTGGCGCGGCGGGCAGCAGGAACTGCCGCGCGCGCCGAAGTCCGAACTCGCGGCCGCGTTGGCCGCCCTGATTGCACGGCGCTTCGCCGAATCACAACCGGCGCCCGGGCGCGCCAGCGTGCCGGCCTAATCGCGATGGAAAACGGCCAGTGGCGCGCACTGAAGGTGCGCATTCTCGATCCTCGCATCGGCAGCGAGTTTCCGCTGCCCACTTACGCCACCGGCGGCTCGGCCGGACTTGACCTGCGCGCCTGCGTCGCTGGTGCGCTGGCACTGGAGCCGGGCCGGGCTGAGCTGATTCCGACCGGGTTGTCGATCCATGTGGAGGATCCGCGTCTGGCGGCGATGATCTTGCCGCGCTCGGGCCTGGGCCATAAGCACGGCATCGTGCTCGGCAATCTCGTGGGGCTGATCGATTCGGATTATCAGGGGCCGCTGATGGTCTCGTGCTGGAACCGTGGCGCCCAGCCTTACGTGGTGCAACCCGGTGAGCGCATTGCCCAGCTCGTGGTCGTGCCCATCGTGCAGGTGCAGCTGCAGGTGGTCGAGGATTTTGCGCTCAGCGCGCGCGCCGAGGGCGGCTTCGGGCACACCGGCCGCGGCTAGTCGCTACCTGGCTGATTGCGCGGTCAGCTCCTGAAAGCGGGCAATATCGGCGGCGAACTGCGCCCGGATCTGCCCCTGCTCCTGCACGCGTGAATCCAGGTTCGTGTGCTGCGTGCGCATCTGGTTGGTCGTGCGTACCAGCTCTTCGGCCAGATCATCAGGCATTTTGCGCGCTTCGGGCTTGGTGTTGTATGGCTTAAAGTGCATGGCCCGGTCCTGCAGTGCGCCGAGGCGGGTATTGAGCGTGGCGATGTAGGCACTGGTCGCCTTGATTTGCCCATCGAGCTGCTGCAGCCGTTCATCGCGGACCCGCTCGATGTCCTTGGTGGACGCATAAGTGGCCACCAAGGCGCGGTCATGCTGCTCGCGTTGCGCGGCGTCCTGCTCGCGGCGCGTCTGTTCGGCCTGCTGCTGCGCGTTCTTGACCCCTTCCTGGTGTTTCAGTTCGACGCCCTGGCCATTGAGCGTGTGGGTCTCGCCCTGCGCGTATTCCGGCGGCACGGAGTCGCCGTAATGGCGCTCGCCGTTCTTATCGATCCACATGAATTTTGGCGCGCCCTTGGTATCGTCGGCGGCCACCGGCAGCGCCAGCCACAATGCGCCGCAGACACCCAGACCCCAGAGCAAGACTCTCAACTGCTTCACTACGCGCGGCCTCCGGTTCCCGATACTGGATTGTCCACGACCCTGACGTATCCGCAAGAGCTTAGTCGACAGTACCGTATTCGCGCCGGTAATCCTGCATGGCGGCGAGCTGCTCGGCGGTCGGCGCCGGCCAGCGGCCACCGCTTTCCAGGGCATTGATCAACCCGGAAAGTGTGACGATGCTCACACACTTGAGCCCAAAGCGGGACTCGGCTTCCTGCACTGCAGAACGGGCGCTCTGGCCGCGCTCCTGCCGGTCGAGCGCCAGCACCACGCCCACTGGTTCCGCGCCGGCGCCGCGGATCAGTTCGACCGATTCGCGGATCGCCGTGCCGGCGGTAATAACATCATCAATGATGGCCACCCGGCCCTTAAGCGGTGCGCCGACGATCAATCCGGCTTCGCCGTGGTCCTTCGATTCCTTGCGATTGAACGCCCACGGGACGCTGCGCTGGTGCTGCTCAGCGAGCGCCACGGCGCAGGCCGTCACCAGCGGAATGCCCTTGTACGCTGGCCCAAACAGCATGTCGAAATCGAGGCCCGCGGCCTGCAGCGCCGCGGCGTAGCAGCCGCCCAGCACCGCCAGGGAAGCGCCGTCGTTCAGCAGGCCGGCGTTGAAGAAATACGGGCTGACTCGTCCGGATTTGAGCGTAAATTGCCCGAACCGCAGTGCCTGGCGGCGCAGCGCCAGTTCGATAAAGTTGCTCTGGTAGGCCAGCATGGATCGTTCCCGTTTGTAAGAGAGCCGCGCCGCCGTCACGGTGCGGCAATTACCGGCACACTGTCAACGCGCCCATCGCGGTCAGCGCGCTATCATGCCGTATGCGCATTCTCACCCTAAACGTCAACGGCATTCGTTCGGCGTCACGCCGCGGCGTTTTTCCCTGGCTGGCGCGGCAGCGGGCCGATGTGATCTGCCTGCAGGAAATCCGGGCGACGCACGAGGTGCTGGCCGCCGACGAGTTCAAAATGAAAGGCTACAGCGCGCATTTTTACCCGGCCGAGCGGCCCGGTTATGCAGGCGTAGCCCTGTACTCGCGCCAGCCACCGGATAAGGTGCTGCAGGGCTTCGGGGTGGGGGAATTTGACCGGGAAGGCCGTTATCTGGAGGCGCAGTTCGGCGCCGTTTCGGTGGTTTCGCTGTACATGCCGTCAGGTTCGGCAGGTCCCGCGCGGCAAGCCTCAAAAAACCGCTTCCTCGATGTGTTCCTGCCGCATCTGCGCAGGTTGCGCAGGCGCCGCTGCGAGTACGTGATATGCGGCGACTGGAACATCGCACATCGGCCCATTGATCTGAAAAACTGGAAGGCCAACCAGAAAAACTCCGGCTTTCTGCCCGAAGAGCGCGCCTGGCTCGACCGGCTGTTCGATGAAGTCGGGTACGTGGATGCATTCCGAGCCTGCAATTCGCTGCCGGAGCAATACACGTGGTGGTCCAACCGCGGCCAGGCATGGGCCAAGAACGTTGGCTGGCGCATTGACTACCAGATTGTAAGTCCTGGGCTCGCACGGGCGGCAAAGTCGGCCAGCATTTATAAGGAGCAGCGCTTCTCCGACCACGCGCCATTGCTGATGGAATACCGGCTTTGAATCCGCCGCCGCCTGCCAAAGAGGCGCCGCCAGCGCAGCGCTGGAAAGCGGCAGTGCTCATGTACGGGCAGCCGCGGATGCTGTCTATGCTGACGCTGGGATTTTCGGCCGGCCTGCCGTGGCTGTTGTATTTCCAGACTCTGTCGGCGTGGCTGCGCCAGGTCGGTACGGCGCGCGCAACGATCGGGCTGATTGCGCTTGTTGGCCTGCCTTATACCGTGAAGTTTTTGTGGGCTCCGCTCGTGGATCGGTGGCGGCTGCCGTTGTTGGGCCGCGTTTTCGGGCGGCGCCGCGCCTGGATGCTGCTGGCGCAGCTTGGCATCGCGGCGGGCCTTGCTGGCATCGCGCTGACCGATCCGGTGGCGCACCTGGGATCGATCGTCGGGCTGGCACTGCTGGTGGCCTTTTCCGGCGCAACACAGGATATCGTCATCGACGCATGGCGCATCGAAACCGCTCCGCCTGAAATGCAAGGCGCACTGGTGGGCGGTTATCAGTTTGGCTACCGCTTTGCCATGCAGGTAGGCTCGACCGGCGCGCTGTGGATGGCCGGAGGCATGGGCTGGGCGATGAGCTATGGCGTCATGGCGGTGCTGACCTTGATCGGGATCACGACCACGCTTTTCGTCCAGGAACCCGAGCGTTTCCGGCCGCAGGCTTCTATTTACGCCGAACAGCGCGTGGTCGAATGGGTCGAGAGACGCGCTCACTGGCCCGCATCGCTGCAGGCGATGGGCGCAACACTCATCGGCGCCGTGATCTGTCCTCTGACGGATTTTTTCACCCGTTTCGGCTGGCAGCTGGCCTTGTTGGTGTTCGGATTCGTCAGCACCTACCGGCTCACCGATTACACCGCCGGAACCATGGCCAATACCTTTTACGTGGATACCGGCTACACGCTAGAGCAGATAGGGTGGGCGAGGCTATACGGCCTGGCACCCACCTTTCTTGGCATTGTCGCCGCCGGCCTGGTGTTTGCCCGGTACGGGCGTACGCGCTCGCTGCTGCTCGGCGGCGTGCTGGTTATTTTGTCGACGCTGGCCTACTCAGTGCTCGCCTATTACGGCAAACCGAGTCCGCTCGGGCTCGCACTGGTGATTGGTTTTGATAATTTTGCACTCGGCGTCCACGGCACGGTGCTGATCGCTTTCATGTCGACGCTGACCAGCGTCGCTTACACGGCCACGCAATACGCGGTGCTCTCGAGTATCTACGCGGTGACCGGAAAACTGGTTATGAGTACCTCGGGGTTCGTGGTCGACGCCATCGGCTATCCGGCGTTTTATATCTACGCCGCCGCGCTCAGCCTGCCGGCGCTGCTGCTGCTGCAACTGCTGGTGAAGCGCAGCGACCTGTCGAGGTTACAGGCGGCGGCTTGAGTCCGGCTGAAGAAATTGACCTGACCCGCGTGCTATGCACGCTCGAGGATCTCGCTGCAACCGGCAGTCGCGCGTTCCGGCTGGGCGGTGGCGACTGGCCATTGAAAGGTTTTGTGGTCAGGGTCGCCGATGGTGCGCGCGCCTACGTGAATCGCTGCGCCCACCTGGCTTATCCGCTCAACCTGGACGCGGATGGATTTTTGACGCCTGATGGCAGCATGATTTTGTGTCACGTGCACGGCGCGATCTTCGAAAAAAGTACTGGCTTCTGCGTGGCGGGGCCGTGCGCGGGGCTGTCGTTAAGCAACGTGCCGGTCACGGTGCGCAACGGCTGCGTGCTGCTGGCCGATGATGTCGATCAGGACGCCCTGATCGAACGCTACGCCTGAAATCGCGGGCCGGCGGCCGCTATTCGAACAGATCCAGCTCGTCCAGGCCCGAGGCGTTTAACTGCTGTTCGCCGCTGAAGCTCTCGGGGCGAGCCCGCTCGTCATCCGGATCCTGATCGCCCGCGCCGCTCGAGTCATCGGGGGCGTCGGCTTCGACGATCGCACCGCTGCCAACCTGTGCGCTCCAGTCCAGCAGGTCGATTTCCTCCACCGTGCCGTCGAAATATTGCAGCTCCACGGCGCCGTCGGCCTCATCGAAGGCCACGACTTCAAATAGTCCGGCGTTCCGTAATCGGTACCATTCGCCGATGATGGGTGGATGCGCACTCATCGCCGCTTCCTCGCTGGATGCGAAGCCGGCCCGGCGTTCGGGCCGGCTTCATTTCGATGACCCCACTGACATCATGTTGCTCCCGGCGACCGCGGCATTCAAGCGCTGTCTGCGCGGGCATCGGCTCACGCGCGGCGGCAAAAGGTGAGCTCGCGCACAGAATGTCCAAGACGCGTGCCGCGCTGTTCAAACCGCGTCGCAGCACGCGCGGGCGATTGCATTGCGTAAGCTCCCGATTCGGCTGTATTGCGCAAGCCGGCACAGGACTGCAGCACGGCGAGCATGTGTTCGGCGTACGGCTCCCAGTCGGTGGCCAGGTGCAATAAGCCGCCTGGAATCAGTCTAGAAGCCAGCAGCTCGACAAACGGCAATTGAATCAGCCGCCGCTTGTGGTGCCGTTTCTTCGGCCACGGATCGGGGAACAGCATCTGGATTTCCGCCAGCGTGCCCGGCGACAGCTGGTCGCGGACTACATCCACCGCGTCATGGCGGATCACGCGCAGGTTGCGAAGCTCGAGCTTCGCTGCCGCGAGCAGCAGGTGACCTACGCCGGGTGCGTGGACCTCGACACCGAGAAAGTCGTGATCCGGTTCAGCCGCGGCCCGCGCAGCCAGATATTCACCGTTACCAAAGCCGATCTCCATTACCAATGGCGCGCGCCGGCCGAACACAGCCTCGGCATTCAGCGCCACGGGTTCATAGGAGAGTCCGAATCGCGGCCATAATTCGGCGCAGGCGCGCAGTTGCGCCGCGGTGATCCGTCCACCGCGCAAAACAAACGAGCGGATCGGGCGCGATGCCGACGGCGGCTTGGGCTCCAATGCGGCGACACCTCGTTGCGGCAGTTACTCCCGCTAAGTCGGGAAACTCCAGCCCCTCGCGGCCTAGTGCAGCAGTGCGCGCACCGCACCGATGAGCGCGGCGATGAGCAGTACCAGCGCCGGTAGCGCGCTCAGGACGTAACCCGGCTCACGCTTGCTCGGGTCCCGCACGTAGCTGCGCTGATAGATGAAACGCCC
>DASWBL010000242.1:0-12535 GCA_036390615.1 Steroidobacteraceae bacterium
CGCGCTGCCCTTTCTCGGCGCGACCGACGCGGCAAGTACATTTATTCGCGGCAAGGACTGCGGGCGACGGAAAACGACCTCCCATGCCCGAAACCACCGGAACTGCCGGAACTGCCGCACCAATTGTGTACATTGGCGATCTTATGTCGCATTGCTGCAGCGTATTTGTGAGGCGGTTCCAATGAATCCCGGGCTCCAGGCTCAAGATCAATATGGGTTGGATCGATCATTGGTGATTGCGATCATGGAGTTGAAGCGGCCAACATGCGTTCGCTGATTCGTACGCTACGACTGCGGAATTGGTCCGTAAGCTCACGGCTGTTGCTGATCAACGGTTCGTTGATGGCTGCCCTGGTGATCGTAAGCATAATTGCGTGGCGGGCGGTTAGTGCACAAACTCGCGCGATGGCGGAGTTGGCGCTGATCAGCAAGGCAGCTCGCTATCATCAGGACGCCGACACCGTTCACGCCAACTTGCGCGCGGACGTTAACGCCGCCCTCGCCAGCGGTATCCTATCGGACGAAGATCGCGCGAAAGTGGCCGACTCCTTGGCCGACAATGTCAAAGATCTTCGGCGTGACCTGGTCACGCTTGAACGGTTCGAGCTGGCGCCGGATCTAGTCGAGACCGAAGTAAAGGTCCGGTCCTTAAGCGACGAATTTCTGTCCAGGGCGATTGAGACCGGGCAACTGGCGCTGCGCGATCCAAAGTCGGCCGAGCCCCTGATGCCGACATTTCGCGAAGCCGGTGAAGCTCTGGATGGCGCCATGGATAGCCAGACCGCGGCTTTCACCGTTCACATTGTTAAGGCAAATGAGGATGCCGCGGCTGCCGATGCGATCGCCAAGCGATGGTTAATGACGGCAGGAATCCTGACGGTCAGTGTTGTCGGGCTACTGGTCGCCCTGCTATCCGGCTCGATTCGACGCTCCTTAGCTTCAGTCCGGGACGTTGCGGTGGCCCTGTCGAAGGGTGATCTGACAGTCCGTAATCTAAATACCGGTGAAGATGAGCTGGGCTCGCTGGCATCGGCAGTCAACGGCATGGCCGACAATTTAAATGAGGTAATCGGACGACTGCGGTCCGAGGCCGATCGGGATGCGTTCGGCGCTCAACTAATTGAGGCGCTGGAGATGGCCGACACTGAAACCGAGGCTTACGAAGTTCTCGGCCGCGCCATGACTTTGATCGCACCCGATCTGCCGACCGAACTGCTGTTGGCCGATTCAAGCCGTGCGCATCTGGAGCGCGCTACCGAGCACCCGCAGGCCGGGGCGCCCGGTTGTAAAGTCGAATCACCGTTCAGCTGCATGGCGATTCGGCGCGGACATCCGGTTATTTTTGCCGACAGCAATGCGCTGAATGCCTGCGCACGGTTGCGCGGGCGACCCTGTGGTGCCGTGGCTGCCGTCTGTGTGCCGGTGAGCTTTATGGGCCGCACGCTTGGCGTTTTGCACGCGACCAGCCCGGTTGGCAATGTTCCAAACACCCGTCAGGTCTCGCAGCTGACTACTTTGGGATTGCAGGCAGGTTCACGCATCGGCACAGTGCGCGCTTTCAATACCACTCAACACCAGGCATCGACCGACAGTCTGACCGGATTGCCAAATCGGCGTTCGGCAGAGGAGTGCGTTCGACAATTAACCAGCTCAAATACGCCTTTTGCCCTGGTCATGGCTGATCTCGATCATTTTAAGCGCCTCAATGACTCGCGTGGCCATGAAGCTGGTGACCAGGCTTTGCGATTATTTGCCGAGACGCTCCAGCAGTGCATGCGCGACGGGGACACGGCCGCACGCTGGGGCGGTGAGGAATTCCTGCTGGTGTTGCCGCAGGCGACGGCGATTCAAGCCCGTGAGGCAGTCGATCGCTTTCGCGGGAAGCTTTCGGAGAGTCTGCTCGCTGGAGGCACGGCCGCGTTTACCGCCAGCTTTGGCATCGCGGATACGTCGATGACCCCACGATTTGAGCAATTACTGAAAATTGCCGACGAAGCTCTGTATTGCGCCAAGGAATCCGGACGGGACCGCGCGATGATAGGCGCTGCTCAGAGCATCAATGAAGCGAATACGCGCCGCGCCGTCGAGCATCCGGCCGTTGCTGATTCGGCGGCTATCGCGCGCCACGCATAGCAGCGACTTTACATCGCTAGCACTGACCGCTCGACGCCAATCGGGCGCCGCGTTCATCATTGCATCGTTGTCGCCCCTGGTTGTTGAGTGGCGCGTCCGCCCAACTATTCGGTGCTATCAGCATGGTCCAGGCATCTTGGATCGCAATCGAACCAAGGACAGCTGATACTAGACCATCATTTCCACAATCAACGGCAGAGCGAGCAACACCATGAGTCGGCTTATGCCTGCACAAATCCTGCTGGCGGCTGCAGCGCTAGCGAGTTCCATGCTGCGGGGACTGCCATTACTGTCAGCAGCCGAATCGCCAGGCCCAGTGCCGCAAAGTGCCCGGGACTGGTCAGGTCTGTTGGTGTACCGAGAAGCGAATCGTTCCGCCTGGCAGCATGCTCCCAACGGGGACCGGGTGATATTTTTCGGCGACTCGATAACGCAAGGGTGGGATCTAGATCGGTCGTTTCCCGGCGCCGGCTATATTAATCGCGGCATCAGCAGTCAAACGTCTGCACAAATGCTGCTGCGGTTCCGGCAGGATGTGGTAGCGCTCCGGCCGAATGTCGTGGTGATACTGGCGGGCACAAATGACGTCGCGGAGAACACGGGACCCGCAACTGTCGAAGAGATCGAAAACAATCTGATGTCCATGGTGGACATGGCGACGATTAACAGCATCCGGGTGGTCCTGGCTTCGGTATTACCGGCAGGACAATACCCCTGGCGGACCGAGATCCAGCCGGTCGAAAAAATAGCCGCACTCAATCACTGGTTGGCAGGTTACGCACGCGACCAAAATCTGACTTACCTGGATTATTTCTCGGCAATGCAGGACGGCAAGTACCTAATGAAGCCCGAGTTGAGCCCTGACGGCGTGCACCCCAATGCGGCCGGATACGCGTTGATGAAGAGCTTGGCGGAACCGGCGATATCGAAGGCGTTAGCAAAAGGTCGGCCATAGCGACACGCAGGCCGGTGCCGTCACGGTAGGCCGGACCGGCGCTGTCTGAAGTGCGGTTCATTCGTGCAAATCTCCCGACCGACCGCGTCCACCCAGCTCACCTTTGGCAACTGAATTTACAGCGACTTTCAACTAGAACTGTTGCGCCAAACATTCTCCGCTCTGCTGCAAAAGTATTGACAACAGCTGGCTCCGTCGAATAACGCTATGTTCAAGCCGCTCCCTTAAGCACTCGCTCCACGGCGTGCTGCGTGATAACGCTATAACCGGGTTTGACGTCACGGTAGGCCTGTTCCGCGAAAGACTTGCCTGTCGGGGTTTTGACCAGCTCGCGGTACAGCGGCCTGATCAGCGATGTGCGGCCGACATCGCCTAGGTAACGCCGTGCCGCCGGTAGCACAGCGTAATCGCCGCGCGCGATAGCGCAACGGAACCAGTCGCTGGCGATTATGGCGTTGTGCGTCTCGCTCAGCTTGTACCGAGCGTCCAGCGCCTGGATTTGATGCGGCGTAGCTGAAGCGGGCATTTCCTTAAAGAAGTACTCCCATTCGTGTACGGTCCACTGCGCCACCGGTAGAGCATCAAGGCTTGTTCTGCCCGATAGCCAGGACGCGCGTGCTTCATCGACCTTTCTCAGCGCATCCGAATGCGGCAAAACAGCAAAGGCTGGAATCTCCGGCTGGTACAACCACGCGCTGATCTGCGCTGGCGTCACCTTGCCCGGCTGCTGCGTCATCAGCTTGTCCCGCAAGTAAGAAACAAATTGCGCGGTGGTGGCGCTCTGGAAGGCGTGATCATCGAACCAACCGCGCAGAAAGGCGTCGAAGGCGTCGCGCCCGAATTGCGTCTCCAGCCAGGTCAGGAAGAGAACGCCACGCTCATAGGGCACGGCGCTGTATGCCTCATCCGGGTCCTTGAACGGGCTGCTGCGCACCAGCGACCAATCGACCTTGTCCAGATGACTCATGTCCTCCTTCATGTTGCTCAAGCCAATCACTCGCTCCACGTCGCCGCGGGCTTGCCCGAACTGCATATCGAGCAGCCGGAGAGTGATGTATTGCGTAAAGCCCTCATTGAGCCAGAAGTCATTCCAACTCGCGTTGGTCACAAGATTGCCGGACCAACCGTGCGCCAGCTCATGGCTGATCACGGAAACCAGCATCCGGTCGCCAGTGATAACGGTGGGTGTAGCGAAAGTCAGGCGGGGATTTTCCATGCCGCCGTAGGGGAAACTGGGTGGTAGCACCAAGATGTCGTATCGGCCCCAGCGGTAAGGTCCGAAAGCCTTCTCCATCAGCTGCAGCGTTTGTTCCGTCTCGCCGAACTCGTAGGCAGCCTTCTTTACCATGGCTGGTTCTGCGTACACGCCAGTGCGGGGCCCGGTGGCCTGGAAGCTGATGTCGCCAACCGCCAGTGCAATGAGGTAGCTCGGAATCGCCTGCGGCATCTTGAATATCCACACACCGAAAGGATCCGGCCGGTCGCGCATCTCCGCGCTCATTACCGCGCGCAGGCCCTTTGGCGCACGAATGCGCGCCTCGTAGGTGGCCCGAACGAAGGGTGTGTCCTGCAGCGGAATCCAGGAACGCGCGTGGATCTCCTCCGACTGCGTGAACAGGAACGGATGCTTTTTGCCCAGCGTCTGCGCCGGCCGCAGCCATTGCAGGGCGGAAGCCTGCGACCTGGTGGCATAGCTCACTCGAATCCACGTTGCATCTGCCGGCAGTTCGATGGTCAAGGGCGCACCCAGCACTTCGTCGCTGCGGCCAAGGGTAAATGTTGCCTTACTCCAGACCTCGCCATCAGCGCTGGTCTCGACCTTGCCAATGGCCAGATCCTGCGTGTCAAGCACCACTCGCGTCGCGTTCGGGTCAATTCGCACCATTTCCAGTGTGGCAGTGCCGGACAACTCTCTTTTGCTGAAGTCCACAGTAAGATCCAGAGCGATATGCCTGGTGCGCACTTGCTGCACGTTGGAGTAAGTATTCACTGCCACATCGGGGCTGATTGCCGCTACATCCGGCCACGCGGCATGAGACGTGGCTAGCGAGGCAATAAAAATGCCGATGGCGGCAAGGCGGTGTTTTTGGCTCATGGGAGTCCTGTTGACCTGGATCGCAAATGCGTTTCTATGAAGTACGGAAACAATTCGGTGACCTCATTGCTGGCGGGTGCGTAAATTATAGAGGGAACGGCAGGCCCGGGCCTGCATCGATCTGCCACCACGCGAAATTTCGGTCCTGGGGCTAAATTCGCCAGGGCTGCTGCATGGGATCGTGGCTAATAAGATCTGCTCAACAGTCTGTTTCAAGCATCGGCGGCAAAGTGTAGCCAGATTCCCGCCACCAGGGAGGAATTGCTCCAGTGGGACGCGCGGCTTGACCTGAGATACCTGGCGCTACTCCGAACCCAGGAGTCGGCGAAGCAAATCCAGCCCGGATACGACGGTTTCGCGCTCGGCGGGCGTCGCGCGACGCAGCGCACGGATCAGCGGTGCCGCCGTCAGGCGCGGCGCCGTGAGTTGCATGAAACTGCGCACAGTCTCGGTAATGACGACCCTGCTCATTCGCCGGTCGATGGCATTTACCTGGCGATCGAGCATGCCGCGCGCCGTAAGCCGGTCCACGATTCCTGATACCGTGCTGTGACTAAGACCTACACGCTGGCACAGTTCCTTGATGCTCAATCCATCAGAATGGAATACCGCCTGCATCACGCTCCTTTGCGGGCCGGTAAGTTCGCCGCGCGCGAATTCCGCCTGCAGCGGGCGGCGAATTGTCGTGCCGAGCTCACGAATGGCAAGCTCGATCGACTCGGCGAGCTCCCTTAGTGTTGTATGACTGGCGCGGGGCAACTTATGCCTTACAGTATGGCGGGCAGGATGCGTCCCGGCACGCGGTGGCGGTAGGCGTCATATCGCGCACCGAATTCCTGCTCCAATAGGCGCTCCTCCGCGCGTGCCTTGAGCCAGAAGCCAGTGAGCAGCAGCGGCAAAGCGATGACGCCGCGCAGTTCGCCAGAGGCGAATGCCGTGCCCGCCGCTGCGAGAAAGGCGCCGCAGTACATTGGGTGGCGCACCCAGGCGTAAGGTCCACTGCTGACCAGCTCGTGCCCCTCTTTGATGACCGCCGCCGCACTCCAGTTGCCCCCGAGCCGAGTGCGCGCGGCAATCGCGAGCAGTGCGCCAACGGCGGTGAGCAGCAGTCCCAGGACCGCTGTCGGCAAGGAGACGGCAAGCCACCGCCAGCCGAGCGAATCAAACGCGGGCCACGGCGAGAACAGCAGCATCGCGCCGCTGGCGAGCAGCGCGACCGGCACGAGGCGCGAGCTGGGCTTCTGCGCTTTGACAGCACGCTTAGTGCGCAGCGCCGTAAAGGCCCACCACAGGCCAATCACGAGCCAGATTGCATTGATCAACGAATGCACGACTGAAAGCAATCAAATCTCCCGTCCGAGGGGTGTTCAATAATGTCGTATACGACGCGTCGTACACGACGGATATTACCAAACCCCAACCACCGCTCGCAAGTGCTGGCTGCCGCTAAGTGTTGTGCCCTCGCTTACCCAACGCTGCCCGGGCCCAAGCGGATGGCTCCCGGCTACACGAAGCCATTGGAGTACCCGGCTTGGCACACCGTGCCATTGACCCCGCACCGGCCAGATTTTCTCGCCAGCCGTGCATCCACCGGTGAACGCGCCCCGTAATCCCCTACGGAGCAATCTTTTTTTTACCAATGGGGAAAGCGATGGAGGGTTATATGACTAGCACAACGTGGGCGCCGCGCTCGGCGCCCCTGAACGGGCTCCTGCTGATCGGTACGGCCGCGGCCTTGACGCTGGCGGCCGCTGCACCGGCGCAGGCCTCGAGCCACCGGGAGGCTCCTTTTATTACCACTCACCCGAAGGTCGATGGCACTGACTTCTACATGTTCAACAGCTACGAGCCTGGGCGTACCGGGTACGTCACACTGATCGCAAACTATCAGCCGTTCGAGGACCCCCAAGGCGGTCCGAATTACTACACGATGGACCCTAAGGCCCTGTATGAAATACACATTGACAACAAGGGCGACGGGCACGAGGACCTGACCTTTCAGTTCCGCTTCAAGGTCGCTGACAGCGGGCTGGCAGTCATGGCGGGTGGCAAGTCGATTCCCGTTCCGCTCAGCAACATTGACCAGTTGAGCGCCGACAGTACCGCCGCGCAAAACGTCATCGAGACCTATACGGTGAACCTGGTGCGCGGCGACCGTCGTTCCGGACAGGCAGCCCCGATAACGAATTCGGCTACCGGCAGCGCAACGTTCAGCAAGCCGTTTGACAACATTGGCGTGAAGTCGATTCCCGACTACGCCGCTTACGCCAGCAACTTCATTTACAGCGTCAATATTCCCGGGTGCTCCAAGCCGGGGCGGCTGTTCGTCGGGCAGCGCAAGGACCCCTTCGTCGTGAATCTCGGCGAAACGTTTGACCTGGTCAATATCAAGTACCCGGTTGAGGAGCTGGCGCCTGCCGGAACGAATGCGCGGCAGCTCGCACCGAACTCCGTGGGCGGTTACAACGTGACCTCGCTCGCACTAGAAGTGGCGGCCTCGTGCCTCACTCACGGGAGCGATCCGGTGATCGGCGCCTGGACAACGGCCAGCATCCGCCAGACCCATGTGGTGAACGGGGAGCCGCAAAGTGCCAACAGTGTCCACAGCGTCGGTGCGGTTGTGCAACCGACCGATGCGTCGGTCGAGGGCGGCGCGTGGGCGCAGGTGTCGCGTCTGGGAATGCCCCTCGTCAACGAAGTCGTCATTGGACTTCCCGACAAGGATCGCTGGAACGCGTCGCAGCCGAAGAACGATGGGCAGTTCGCCGACTATGTGACGAATCCGTCGTTGCCGGTGCTGCTGCAGGCTCTGTTCGGCGGCGCGGGCGTCAAGGCCCCGAACGTCTATCCGCGTACCGATCTGGTGGCGGCGTTCCTGACCGGCATCGCCGGGCTGAATCAACCGGCGAATGTCACCCCGGCTGAGGAGCTGCGCCTCAATACCAGCATAGCGGCTACCGCCGTGGCCTCGCAGAAGGACCTTGGCGTACTAGGCGGCGACCTGGCTGGCTTTCCCAATGGCCGGCGGCCAATCGATGACGTGGTGACTATCGAGCTGCGCGTAGCGATGGGGATCCTGCTTTCCCCCTTCGACGGCAGCGCATCGGATCCTGACCCGTCGTCAGACGGCTCGCGTCAGCTGCATTACACCGATGGGGTCGAGCCGAATCCGGCCGACTACCTGACGGTGTTTCCGTATGTCAACACCCCGCTTGGTGGCTCTCCCACAAGCGCCAACGACTAAAGGAGCACGAACGTGAAGCACAAGATTGCGATCTTGGGTTTAGCGGCAATCGCAGCCGGATCGATCAGCGCCTGCGGTGGCGGCGACTATGGTCAGGTGACGGCAATGCCGTCGCCTGTCGTTACCAATCAGATGCTGGACACGGCGCAGGTGCTGATCCAGGCGCGGCAATCCTCGGAGACGACCACCCCGTACCGAGTGAATGACGGCGCCCTGGTTCTGACCGATACCAGTGATGCCACTGAGCCCGCCAGCGTCAACGGGGCCTGAGGCGATCGTGCCACGCGCAACGGCACACGACACCAGCCGCCCCCGATTACATCGGGGGCGGCTGGCGCGCGTGGCGCTTATTGCGGTCACCGCATTTGGCACCGCGGGCGCAAGTCCCTATCTGCCGACCGATGACAACGAGGTGCTCGCCAACCTGTCAGCCGGCACGACCCACACGAGCCTGCAGATCCGCCAGCAAGCGGCCGCACGAGTGGACGTGGCATTGCCGCTGGCACAGTTCTACATTTCTCAGGCGCGCGCTACCGGCGATCTGCGCTATCTCGGTTATGCCGAAGCAGTCTTGGGGCGCTGGATCAGCCAGTCGCCGCCCGACCCGCGGGCGTTGGTGCTGCACGCCACCATCCTGCAGAGCCGCCATGCCTTCGATGCGGCTCTCGCCGAAATTGATGAGGCACTGCGGGCACGGCCGGACGACGCACAGGCCTGGCTGACGCGCGCGACCGTGCTGCGAGTGCTGGGCCGTTACACCGAGGCGACCGCCGCCTGTACTCAGTTCGCGCGCTGGGCCGACGCCGGCGTCAGCCTGATCTGCGAACAAAGCATCAAGGGCCTTGCCGGCCATCTCGAGACCGCGTACGCCGCGCTTTCAGGACTTTCGACCCAGGGCATGCTCGATCCGGAGCGGGCGTGGCGTGACTCGGAACTTGGCGAGATGGCCGTCCGCCTCGGACGCGACGACGATGCCGAGCGCTGGTTTCGGCAGGTGCTCGCATACAGCCCTCAGGATTTCTACGTCAGAGCGGCTTACGCTGACCTGCTGTTGCGCCAGCATCGCCGCGCTGAAGTGCTGGAACTTCTGAAAGGCCAGGAAAGCATCGAGCCGTTGCTGCTGCGCCTGGCGATCGCGCAAAGACAGGAACACGATCCAGGGCTCGCGCGCAGCCGCGAGCTGTTGCAGGCCGCATTCGCCGCGGAAGCCGAGCGTGGCGAGGCCGTGCACCGGCGCGAGCAGGCGCGGTTCCTGCTCGAAGTGCAAGATCGTCCCCAGGAAGCCCTCGCCGCGGCGCTCGCCAACTGGGCCGTGCAGCGTGAACCGGATGACGCCTTGATACTGGTCAACGCCGCCCGTGTCGCGGGCGCTCCGCAGCAGGCGCAGCCGGCACTGGAATTTGCCCGCACCTGCGGGCTGCGCGACGTGCGGCTCGCAGCCGCTGCAGCCACCCGATCGTGAAGACGATCATCACTGCGGCGGCATTACTGCTGCTGAGCGCGGCAGCGAACGTCCAGGCGCACGTAGCCAGCAACAGCTTTCTTAGCATGCAGGTCGATGGTGCCCGGGTGGACGGTGCACTCGAGCTTGCGGTGCGCGATGCCGAGATCGCGGTGGGTCTGGACAGCAACCACGATGGCAAGGTTACCTGGGGCGAAGTGCGAGCCGCGCAAGGCGCGTTGGACCTGTATTTACGCGATCACCTGCAACTATCCGGAGCCGATGGTTCCTGCGAGCTGCAATTCGGGGCCGTGAAGGTCAATGAGCGGGTCGATGGCAATTATTTGTGGCAACCGTTTACGGCGAGCTGTCCGGCCATGCTGCAGCGGCTGACCATTGGCTACCGCATTCTGGACCAGGAGGACCCGTCGCATCGCGGCTTGCTGACCCTGGTTGCGCAAGGGGTTGGACAAACGGCCGTGCTCGGCGGGGCACGCAGCGTGCAGAGCTTTGATCTGCGGCACCCGTCGCTCAGGTCGGCCTTTGTTGAGTATTTGCAAGCCGGGATCTGGCATATCTGGAGCGGCATCGATCACCTGCTGTTCCTGCTTTCGCTGCTATTGCCCGCCGTACTGCTGTGGCGCAATCATCGCTGGCAGGCAGTGCCGCAGGCTGTACCGGCGTTTTTCAACATCCTGAAGGTCGTAACCGCCTTCACGCTGGCGCACTCTATTACTCTGTCGCTGGCAGCCTTCGACATCATCCGGCTTCCAGGTCGGCTCACCGAGTCGGCCATAGCGGCATCCATCATCGTAGGCGCTTTAAACAACGTCTTTCCGGTAGTGACGGAAGCACGTTGGCGCATCGCATTTGCCTTCGGCCTTCTGCACGGCTTTGGGTTTGCGTCTGTACTGTCCGAGATGGGTCTGCCGCAGGGCGCTCGTCTGGTGTCGCTGGTGTCCTTCAACCTCGGCGTGGAAGTCGGCCAGCTGGCGGTGGTGATCGCCATCATGCCGTTCGCCTATCTGCTGCGCGGCACACGACTTTATCAGGGAGCTTTGATGCCCTGGGGATCCACAGGCATCGCTGGGCTCGCGCTGGTGTGGTTGGTCCAGCGCGCAGCGGGCTAGCGTCCATGGCCAGCCCGTCTCGACGATGTTCGAGAGTGCCGTGCCCAAGAGGCCGCGGTTAACCTTTCTTCACCGAGCTGTCGCCGGGGCGTTTTTGCTCGGCGCCGGCTATGCCAACGCCGCCCTAGAGCCCACGGTCGCTGCGCCGGCCGGCGCGAATACTGAGGCGGAAGAAGCTGCGACGGCGCCTGCGTTAGAAGAGGTCGTGGTAACCGCCTCGCGGCTGATGCTCCTTGGCACGACGGCGACTGCCAGTGAGGGGGTGGTCACTGACCAAGAGCTGCAGCTGACACCGCAATACCGCCCCGGCCAGTTGCTGGAAACCGTACCGGGCCTGATCGCAACGTTGCACAGCGGCGAGGGCAAGGCAAATCAATACCTGCTGCGCGGTTACAACCTGGATCATGGCACCGACCTTGCGACCTACGTCGACGGCATGCCGGTCAACGAGCCGACCCACGCACACGGCCAGGGTTATACCGATCTCAACTTCCTGATCCCAGAGCTCGCCGACGACCTGACCTATACCAAGGGAGCTTACTATGCCAGCGTGGGCGACTTCGGCGCGGTCGGTTCGGTGAAATTAGGTTATCGGGACACCATCCCGGATCAAGTCGCCGCGGCTTTCGGCACCCTTGGCTTTGAGCGCCTCTTTATCGCCGGCTCGGAATCCCTCGGAAACGGCCATCTGCTTGGCGCCGCCGAGGTACAGCACTACGACGGGCCCTTCGCGACGCCGGATGACGCGCGCAAGGAGAACATGGTGCTGCGATACAGCGAGGGCGACGAACATGACGGTTACACGGTGACCGGCATCTATTACCACCAGCTCTGGACCAGCACCACCGACATTCCGCTCCGTGCGATCAGCGACGCACTGGTGCCCGATCGATTCGGCACGCTCGATCCGAGCGATGGCGGCCACGCACAGCGTGGGAGCCTCTCACTTAACTACCATGCGACTGGGGGAGACGGGCAGTTCTCGGCAAGTGCGTACTTCATCTACAACCAGCTGCATCTGTTCAGTGATTTCACGCATTCTCTGGTCGATCCGGTCCACGGCGACCAGGAGGATCAATTCGAGAATCGCCGTACGAGCGGCGGCACGGCGACCTACTCCCTGCCACTGCGCCTGGGTGCAATCCAGAATGAGATATCGGCCGGCGGCCTGGTGCGTTACGACTTGCTGGGCGTCGGACGCCTGCCGAGCGAGGATCAGGTGCCGCTGCTGACCCGCAATGACCTGCCGTCCCTTTATAACAATGATCAGGTCTATCTGTTCGCGGGCGCGGCCTATTTACAAGCCACCACGCTCTGGACCCAGAAGTTGCGCAGCGTGCTCGGAATTCGCGAGGATTATCAGCACGGAACCGACGTTGACTATCTGACAGCGTTGCACGCTACGGCTGGGTACACGAACGGCGGCACCGCCGCCCAGTCACTTTTCCAGCCCAAGGGGACTCTCATCTACACACCCACCGACACGCTCGAGATCTACCTGGCCGCCGGCCGGGGTTTCCACAGCGCCGATCTACGC
>DASWBL010000243.1:0-4955 GCA_036390615.1 Steroidobacteraceae bacterium
GTCGATGTGACGCTGCGCAGCTCCCCCAGCCCGTCCAGACTATCAATGAGGCGCAGCGCCGCGCCGCGGGACAGCTGCGCATCCCGACCCGGCTGGTTCGACCAGGTTGTATAAGTGTTGTTGATCGACCACGCGTCATAGCCATCGTCGATGTTTACGTACATCAGGGTCAGGTCGGCGTGCAGCCGCGGCGTCAGTTGCCAGGCGAATTTGGCCCGCAGCGTGCCCTCGTCATAGCCGTTGGTCGAATCGCGATTCAGGTAGACATCCTGCCTGAAGCCGTCGCTGCGGTATTGCTGCGCAACCAATCGCCAGCCGCCCGCCATCGAACCCCAGCCATCACCGACGGCGATGCCGGCCGACGCTGTGCCGTAGTCAGCCCCGCTGACTTCGCCGCGCAGCTCAAAGTGATCGCCCGGATCCTGGGTATGGACGCTGATCAGTCCGGCCAATGCGTTGGCGCCGTAGCTTGTGCCCTGCGGCCCGCGCAGCACTTCAACCGAGCCAACATCAAACAGCGTCGCCGGCGACCCGACGCCGGAGAAGTCGATATCGTCGATCAAGAATCCGACCGACGGATTTGGTGCGCCCTGGTATTGCTCGACCTCACCGATGCCGCGCAACTGATAAAACCGCGGCCGGTTCGTGCCAGCGGCCCAGTTCAGATCCGGCACCAACGCGAGCACATCCTCCAGATGCTGCACGCCGGCGCCTTGCAGCGTAGCGGCATCCAGCACGGTGATGCTCTGCGGCGCATCGTTGGCACCGCCGCCTAGGTAGGCCGCGGTCACCAGCACCTCTTCCAGTGGTTCTTCGGCCGGCGCTGCGGCGCGCGGCCACCAGCCGGCGGCACTAAGCGCCAGCGCGAGCCAATAGTGGCTGAATCGATGCAACTGACCTGCTCCCTACGCCGGTATTAACCGGATCAGGTTCTACGGGTTCGCCGCGCCCCGCGGCATCTCAGGCTCCGTGGTTCTGCAACCGGGAGCCACCCCAAGGTTCCACCAATTACTATCCGGCAGCGGCGCCGCTTTTACAAGTCGCGGCTGCCGGCTTGCCGCTAGAATGATCAGACTGATGAGCTCACGGGTGCGAATTTTTCAGGTCGATGCCTTCACCAGCACGCCGTTGACCGGCAATCCGGCCGGCGTGGTGCCGGACGCCGACAGGTTGAGCGCAGCGCAGATGCAGGCGATCGCGCGCGAGCTGAATAATTCTGATACCGCCTTCCTGCTGCGCGCCGACGCGCCTGATCACGACTTGAAGGTGCGGTTTTTTACTCCGCGCGCCGAGACCGGCTTTGTCGGCCACGCCACGGTTGCGCTCCACGCGGTGCTGGCAAGCCTCGGCCGCAGCGCCCGCCGCCAGCAACAAAGCACGGGATTGGTAATGGTTGACGTCGAAACCGGACCGCCGGCCACCGTTTCAGTGCATCTTTCCCCGCCGCCGCTGCAGGCGATCCTCAGAGCGCAAGCGCAGGCGCAAATCCTGGCCGCGCTCGGCATGACGGCAGCCGACCTCGATGAGCGTTGCCCGCCACAGTTCGCCGGCAGCTTGGGCAACCGGCTGCTGATTGGAGTGCAAAACGGGGCGGTGCTCGCGCGGCTGACACCGGACCTGCCGCGGCTTACCGAACTTTCGACGCAGTGTGGCGCCAGCGGCTATCTGCTCTTCACGCGCCAGCCTTCGCTGAGCGGTGTCGACACCGAAGCACGCATGTTCTGCCCGGCACTGGGTTTTGCCGAGGATCCGGTCAGCGGCAACGCCCACGCGATGCTTGCCGTCTATCTGCATGCGCGCGGACTGTTACCCGCCGCCGGCGATCGAGCGCTGTTGCGCGGCGCGCAGGGGCACCACCTCGGCCGGCCGGGCCGCGTGCGTATCGAGCTTTCTCTCAAGGACGGCCAGATCGAGTCGGTCAGGATGAGCGGGCACGCCGTCATCGTATTTGAAGGCATATTGGCCTGCTAGTGGCGCATCACCGCCCGATTGATGCAAGGCATGCCTTCATGAGTTTCGTGTTGATGATGCTGGTGAGCGGATATCTGGTCATGCTCGCCGGCTGCACGGCGCTGCAGCGCCGCTACCTTTATTACCCGACTCACCATCCCGATCCGCCTGGCCTGGCGCGCTGGCGGGCCGGTGATCAGCTGCTGGGTTATTCGCGCGAAGTTGCCGCGCCCAAAAACATCTGGCTGATGATGCACGGCAATGCCGGTCAGGCGAGTGACCGCAGTTATGCGCTGGCGGCGTTCTCGGCTCAGGATTCCGTTTACCTACTCGAATACCCGGGCTATGGCGACCGCCCGGGCGCGCCGTCCATGCAGTCCATCAACCGCGCCACGACCGAAGCTTATGAAATCTTAAGCCGTCGCTTTCCTGATACGCCGCTATGCGTCGTCGGAGAATCAATTGGCAGCGGACCCGCATCGATGCTCGCGCTCAATCCCCGCCCGCCTGCCAAGATCGTGCTGATCACGCCCTTTGACCTGCTGTCGCGGGTTGCGGCCGATCACCTGCCGTTGCTGCCGGTACGGTTTCTGCTCAGGGACAATTGGAACAACATCGAAGCGCTGCGAAACTACCAGGGTCCGCTGGAAATTTTCGCAGCGCGCGACGATGAGGTGATCAGGATCGCACACGCCCGCGCACTGGCGGCCAACAAGCCGTCGGCAATCTTTCACGAGATTGACGGCGGACATAACCAGTGGTCGCTGCTCGGGCAAGTAGCAATCAGCAATCCGTGACGGTCAGCGGTTATTCCTGCGCGGCTAGTCCGTTGCGATAGCGCCGCACGCGTTGCTGGTAAGACAACGCCGCGTGCGCGATCAGCGCGCGCTCCCGCTCACCGCACGGGCGGACGACTCGCGCCGGCGCACCCATCACGACCGAGCCGTCGGGAAAATCCTTGCCAGGCGTGAGCAGGGCTCCGGCGCCAATCAGGCAATGGCGGCCAATGTGCACGCCGTCAAGGACAATAGCCCCGTTGCCGACCAGGCTTTCGTCCTCGACGATGCAGCCGTGCAGCAGCACGCGGTGGCCGATGGTGACATTGCTGCCAATGCGTACCGGCATGCCGGCGTCGCAGTGAATCACGGTGGCGTCCTGCACGTTGCTGCCGGCGCCGATCTCGATGTCGGCATCGTCGGCACGCAGCACGCAGTTGAACCACACGCTGGCGCCCTCGCCCAGGCGCACCGTACCGATCAGCTGTGCGCCGGGCGCGATGTAATGATTGTCGCTGGCCGTCACCAGTTGCCGGCCCTCGAGCGTATAGATCATGGTAAGGCTCCCGATCTTATCGGCGGTGAAGTGCTCTGCGGTTCGCCTAGTGTCCGGGCACCAGCTCGTTGAGCGAGGCGCCGCTCGCCGGCCTATCCTTGACGGCCGACATGACCAGATTGGGCAGCTGCGTTTCGTCCCACAGGCTGCCTTCAGTGCCGGGCGCTATCACCAGCACCGCCAGGCGAAGCGATGGCACCATCCACAAGCGGTCGTGAGCCGCACCGCGCAGGAATAGGACGTCGTCGCTCTCAAGCGGCGCCGCGCCCCGCGCTGCCTTGCCCAGCAGAATGCCAAAGCCATGGTCGGCCCCCGGCGTGACCGGGGCCAGCATCTGCTTGACCCAGGTTTCGGGCACGGCCTGAATACCCTCGAAGCGCCCGCCGTTCATCAGAAGCTCGGCCACGCGCAGCCAGTCAATGGCGCGCGCCTCGAAACAGCAATCGGTCCGCACGGGCGCACCGGCATGATCCAGCACGAATCGCGCCGGCGCCGCGTTAATGGGCCGCCACAGGTGCGTGCTCAGGTAATTGACGTAGCTTTGGTCAGTCGCCGCGCCGATGCTGTTGGCGAGCGCAGCACCATCAAAGTCGCTCAAAACCGGCATTGGCATGTGGGCTTTGGTGATGGCGTCACCGGCAGTCAGTGCGGCGAGCACCGATGCGAAGGTGCCCGTGTCGAGCAGCGAATCGCGATCGACCCCGTGTCCGTAGTACTCGGTCACCAGATGACCGTGCCGCGCGATCAGCAGGACCTCTGCCTGCTCTTTGCGGGCATGCTCCAGTGCCGCGGCCAGCGCGCCGTCGTCCAGGCGTTCCTCTGTCGCTGTGGCGCGCGGCAACAGTCCGGCTTCGCCACCTCCGACCGGCACGCTTGGCGGTGGCGGCCGCAGCCAGCCGGATTCGTATACCGCAATGGCCGCACCGGCCAGCGCCACTACCAGCCCGATTACCATCAGCCTGATTCTCGTATTCATCGGGATCGCATCTCTCCGCAATAAACAGCCGCGCCGGTGCGCAACTGCAATTCGTGGGTCGCGCCGGCAGGCCAGTCACGCCGATCATGCGTCACCAGCACGATGGTCACTCCGTCCTTTATGGCCTGGTCGATTCGCCGCGCCAGCGCGGTACGGGTGCCGACGTCCAGTCCGGCAAACGGTTCGTCCAGCAGCAGAATATCAGGCTCGCGTACCCAGGCCCGGGCAAACAGCACGCGCCGCAACTGGCCGTAGGACAATTCACGTAGCGTACGGCGCGCCAGACGCGCCGCACCGAAGCGCGCCAATATCCGCATGGCTTGCTGATGCTCCGCTGCGCTCGGCGGCGCATCGAGTCCCACGCTTGCGTGCAGACCTGAAACCACTGCCTCCGCAACCTTCAGGTACAGTGGTTGCGTGGCCTGCAGCTCGGGCGCGATCAAGCCGACGCGACGCTTGAACTCGCTGATTGGCACGCCAGCTTCAATACCGCGGCGCCGGATCTGCCCCTGGCTGGCCACGCCTATGTCCCCATACAGCGCCCGCAGCAACGTTGACTTGCCACTGCCGTTGGGTCCGTGCACGAGCCAGCAATCGCCGGGACGAATCTGAAAATTCAAATGCCGCAGCACCACCTGACCGTCGAGCCACACCCAGCCGTTGCGCACGGCCAGCAGCGGCTCGGTCGCGCGCGCGC
>DASWBL010000244.1:0-2409 GCA_036390615.1 Steroidobacteraceae bacterium
AGCTTGAGCGTGCTGCCATCCTCGAACACCGACATCATCGGCACTTCCGGGAAGATGTATTCGAGTCCATAGCGCGACTTGAGCTTGAGCTCGTCGTTCTTGAGCAGCGGATTGGCCTGGATGAAGATGTGGCTCATGGAATGCTGATCGTGGCGGAAGCCCGGCAGCGTGAGTTCGCGCGACACGACGCCGCCGCCGAACCAGGCGTTGCGCTCGAGCACCAGCACCTTCTTGCCGGCCGCTGCCAGATAGGCGGCCGCCACCAGGCCGTTGTGGCCCGACCCCACGGTGACGATATCGGCGGTCGGCATAATGACGCGCATTTCCGAGTTGCTTGTTGCAGCAGATCCCGCGAGCATACCGCTATGGCTCCTTACTATGAAATCTGCGCCGTTCGCTATGCCCATCTGGAACGCACGGCCCGCCACAATTTCATCGGCGGCGATGAGCACGACGGTCCCATGCCGCTCGATTACTATGTTTGGACGATCCAGGGTCCCGGTGTCTCATTCGTGCTCGATACGGGATTCGATGCGGCAGCCGGCGCCGCGCGCGGCCGGCGGCTGGTGCAGCCCGTCGAGGCGGGGCTTGCCGCCGTGGGTGTCGATCCAACGCTCGTGACCGATGTCATCATCAGTCACATGCACTACGATCACTCGGGCAACCACGAGCTGTTTCCGCGCGCCCGCTACCACCTGCAGACCGAGGAGATGGCCTTCTGCACCGGCAGCACGATGTGCCACGCTCTGATGCGCGCGCCCTATGATGCGCATGACGTGCAGGCGATGGTCGGCAAACTGTTTGCCGGGCGGGTGGTGTTTCACGACGGGTCTGCGGAGCTGGCGCCGGGGATCACGCTCCACCGCATCGGCGGGCATACGCGCGGCCTGCAGGTGGTGCGTGTGCACACGCAGCGCGGTTGGGTGGTGCTGGCGTCGGACGCCGCGCATTTCTACGCCAATTGGCTGGAGCGGCGGCCATTTCCCATTGTCGACAATGTCGCGGCTTATCTCGATGCCTTCGCGACCATTGAATCGCTGGCCAGTTCGCCGCAGCATGTCATTCCGGGTCACGATCCCAAGGTGCTGGCCCGCTATCCCGCGGCGCGTGCCGGACTCGCCGATGCGGTGCGTGTGGATCTCGATCCGCGCAGCTGACGCGAGGCTGCTAGACTCGGGCGCGGCGTCTCTGATACTTGGGGGCTCTCGTGGGCGAAAAGATTGCCTTCATCGGCGTGGGTCGCATGGGCGCGAGCATGGTGGCGCGGCTCATCGGCGCCGGCCACGAGCTCACGATTTACGATCCGCTGGCGTCGGCCATGGCACCCGCGGCAGCGCTCGGTGCCAAGGTCGCAACCTCGGCGGCGGACGCCGCAGCGTCAAGCACCGTGGCCATGGCCAGTGTGCCCGGTCCCGCCGATGCGTGCGAGACCGCGCGGCTGATCGCCGATTCAGCCAAGGTCAAGGTATTCGTCGACCTGTCCACCTCGGGTCCCGCCGCGGCGCAAGCGATTGCGGCCCGGCTCACGCCGCGCGGGATCAGCGCCATCGACGCGCCGGTTTCAGGAGGCGTCAAGGGGGCAGCTTCCGGCAAACTTTCGATCATGGCCTCGGGTCCCGCTCCCGCCATGGAACGGGTGCGCCCGCTCCTCGAGGTGCTGGGCAAGGTCTACCGGCTGGGTGAGAAGCCCGGCCTGGGCCAGTCAGTCAAGCTCGCCAACAATCTGATGTCGGCGGCAGCGCTTGCGATTACCGCCGAGGCGCTGGCGATGGGCGTCAAGGCTGGCGTCGATCCGGCCGCGATGCTCGAGGTGCTCAACGCCTCGTCGGGGCGCAACAGCGCGACGCAGGACAAGTTCCCGAAGCATGTACTGAATCGCAGATTCGATTTCGGATTTTCGAATGCACTGTCGTTCAAGGATGTGCGGCTGTGCCTAGATGAGGCCGAGGCCCTCGGCGTGCCGATGGTGGTCGGCGCGGCCGTGCGGCAGATGTTATCCATTACCCACCAGATGCATGGTGCAGCAGCGGATTGCACCGATCTGGTGAGGGTTGTAGAAAACTGGGCGGGCTGCCAGATCGGCAGCAAAGAGGAGTGAGGCTGTGGGACAGGATCGATTCGACGAGGGCCTAAAGCTGCGCAAGCAGGTGCTGGGCGCCGACTATGTAGAACGCTCGATGGCCAGCGCTGACGAGTTCAGCATGCCGATGCAAGAGCTCTCGACCGAGTACTGCTGGGGCTATGTGTGGACTCGGCCGGGACTGGCGCTGCGCGATCGTAGTCTCATCAACATCGCGATGATCAGCGCGCTCAATCGGCCGCATGAGCTGAAACTGCACGTCAAGGCGGCGCTCAACAATGGGGTGACCCGCGAGGAGATTCGCGAGGTGCTGTTGCAGGTGGCGGTGT
>DASWBL010000245.1:0-2522 GCA_036390615.1 Steroidobacteraceae bacterium
GATGAACACGTAGCCCTGATTGTCCATGTGGCCGATGTCGCCGGTGCGGAGCCATCCATCAGGCAACATGACCTTGGCCGTCTCTTCCGGGCGCTGCCAGTACCCGCGCATGACCTGCGGACCGCGCACGCAGATCTCGCCAGTGGCATTCAGCTCAAGTTCCTTGCCGTCATCGTCACGGATGGAGACTTCGGTCGCGGCAATCGGCAGGCCGACCGAGCCATTGAATTCCGCGCCCACCAGCGGATTGACGCAGACGGCCGGGGAGGTTTCGGTCAGGCCCCAGGCCTGCGTGATGACGCAGTGGGTCAGTTGCTGCCAGCGCTCAGCTACCGCGCGTTGCACGGCCATGCCGCCACCGAGCGTGATACGCAGCTTGCTGAAATCAATTGCCGCAAAGCCTGCTGAGTGAGTAAGCGCGTTGAAAAGCGTATTGACGCCCATGAAATAATTGGGCGGATATTTGCGCAAGTCCGCGATGAAGGCCGGCAGGTCGCGCGGGTTAGTAATCAGAAGTCCGGTGCAGCCGACCGTGGTGAACAGCAGGCAGTTGGCCGTCAGTGAAAAGATGTGATACAGCGGCAGCGCGCACACATAGGTGCCGTCGGCCAGTTCGACCTGGCGGAACCAGGCTCTGGCCTGCAGCACATTGGCGACCAGGTTGCCGTGCGTGAGCATGGCGCCCTTGGCGACGCCGGTCGTGCCACCGGTGTATTGCAGATAAGCGATGTCTTCGTGGCCGAGCGGCTCGGCGCGCAATGACAGACTCGCGCCTTCTTGCAGGACGTCGCCGAGCCGATGCGCGTCGGGGATTTTCCAGGCGGGCACCATTTTCTTGACGTGCCGCACGACGAAATTGACCAGCAGGCCTTTCGGGAATCCGAGCAGATCCCCGAGACCGGTCACGATCACGTGACGGAGCGCCGTGGCCGGCAAGGCCTGCTCAACCGTCGCGGCGAAGTTCTCCAGCACGATAATGCCGGCGGCGCCGGAGTCCTTGAGCTGGTGCTCGAGTTCCTTGACGGTATAAAGCGGATTAGTGTTGACGACCGTAAGTCCTGCGCGCAGCGCGCCGAACATCGCCACCGGATATTGCATGCTGTTGGGCAGCATGATGGCCAGACGATCGCCGCGCTTAAATCCGTGCGCCTGCAGCCAGGCACCAAAGCAGGCCGAGAGGCGATCCAGCGTCGCGTACGTCATGCCCCGGCCCATGTGATAAAACGCGGTGTGGTCCGCGTATTTCTTGAAGCTGCTCTCGGTCAGCTCCTTGAGCGAAGAAAATTCGTTGATGTCGATTTCGGTGGCGGTGCCCGGCGGGTACTGCCTGGTCCAGAATCTGTCCATCCCCCTGATCTCCTTCTTATCGGTCGCCAGGCGCGCCCCGCAGCAGCGGCTTGAGCCGTGGCCACACATTATCCAGCAGCAGCGGTTGCGCCTGCTCGTTCGGGTGCAGGCCGTCAGGCTGCATCAGCGCGGGCTTGTCGGCAACTGTTTCGGGCAGCAACTGCGCCAGCGGCACATGCTGCTCGGCGGCCAGTTGCTGGTAGGCGTCGGCAAATTCGCTCGTGTAGCGTGTGCCGTAATTGGCCGGCATCTGGATCCCGATCAACAGCACGCGACAATGCTGGGCGCGGGCGAGCCGGATCATCTGTGCCAGGTTCTCCCGCATCGCACTGACCGGCAGGCCGCGCAGCCCGTCATTGGCGCCCAGTTCCAGCACCAGGATGCCGGGATGCTGGGTCAGCAGGGCGCGCGGCAGCCGCGCAAGTCCGCCCTCGGTGGTCTCGCCGCTGATACTGGCATTCACAATGCGGAATCCGTACCCTTCGGTGGCCAGGCGCTGCGTGAGCAAGCTCACCCAGCCGCTTTCCAGGCGGATGCCGTACCCGGCGCTGAGGCTATCGCCGTAGATCAGAATGACCGGCGGCACTGTCGCCTGCGCGGCAGCGGCCGGCGCATTCGACAGTACACACGAGAGACCCAACAGGATGCCGATGGCCTTGAACATGGTGCTGCACGCAGAGAATCTGACCAAGGAGGTTAGCAGCCCGGAAGGCACGCTGACCATCGTTCGGCAGGTGTCCTTTCGCATTGTCGAGCGCGAGACCGTGGCGATTGTCGGCCCCTCCGGCGCCGGCAAGTCGACGCTCCTGGCGCTGCTCGCGGGCCTCGATCTGCCGACTTCGGGGCGCGTCTGGCTCGCCGGCCAGGACTTGGGCGCACTCGATGAGGATGGCAGGGCGCGGCTGCGGGCCGAAAACGTCGGCTTCGTGTTCCAGTCGTTTCACCTGATTCCGTCGCTCACCGCGCTCGAGAACGTGATGCTGCCACTGGAGCTTGCCGGCCAGCGCGAGGCGCGGCGCCGTGCCGCCGACATGCTCGGTCGCGTGGGCTTAGCTGCGCGACTTGGCCACTATCCGCGCCAGCTCTCCGGCGGTGAGCAGCAGCGCGTCGCCATGGCCCGCGCTTCGGTAGGCAAGCCCGCGGTGCTGTTTGCCGACGAGCCGACGGGAAACCTT
>DASWBL010000246.1:0-3375 GCA_036390615.1 Steroidobacteraceae bacterium
AAAATCTTCCGGGCATCGAGCCGTGTCGACAATCTGCCATCGCTCCCCCTACCGAGCCGCCCGTGGAGCGGCGGCCGCAACTATCGCCTTCGCCAGCACGAAGGAATCTGCCTGCGAGTCGATGATGGGCACATCCAGCCAGTTAAGGTCAAGTTCCGGCGCCGCAACTGCCGGGCCGGAAGTTAGGCCCTTTGCCTCGGGCGTCAGCCAGCGCCACAACACCCACCCCTGGCCCGCCCACAACTCGCCAATGCCAGTATCAGTAGGCTCCCAGAGCTTTATCGGCGATCCGCGATCGAGCAGCAGTCGCAAAATCCGCTCGCGCGGCACCGTGGCGGGCAGGCACGCAATCTGCAATTGGCCGGTGGCCTTCTCTTGCCTGTTTGCTGCGAACGGGCCAGTGCCGCTGAGAAAATTCCGGTACAGCGTGTCAAACAGCTTCGCGATAGTGAAATACCCCAGGACGATCGCGATCGGTACGCTCAGGTCGACCAACAAATCGCTAATGCTTACCGACAGCAGCGACACGCTTAGCAGCACCCCGGGAATAATAAAAAAGTACTTAGTCAGTGCGAGCGCTTGCTTGGTGCGGCTAAACAACCTTGCGGAGCCGGCCAGCATCAGGATTTCTATGCCCCACATCCAGACAGGATCCAGGGGCCGCAGGAAGCGCGCGTGCTTGGTGTTATCGATGGCGGTGGCCAGGACAAAGATTCCGGGGTGCAAACGATCCACCGGGGTCGCCTTGATATCATTCAGAATCGGCGCGGTTGAACCAATCAGAACGATCTTGCTCGCGAACTGCGTAAAGAATGCCTCGTCACCTTTTTCTGCCGCCCGGTAGGCTTCGGCAAATTCAACGGTCCGGTAGGGCGCCGTCCCCCGCGGCCAGTTGATGAGGCTTCGCGACTGCGCCGGCAGCCGCCAACTGAGTTCCTGCGCCATCCGGTACGGCAATGATGGAATCCTGTATCCAGCCAGCGGTTCAAAATTGGGGTACCAGCGCACGACATTGTCCGCGTCCGGGTAAATGTTATTGGTGCCGACGCGGGCGCTGTCGTAAATACTTTTATAATAAGGCGGCACCAGCGCCACCGTACGATTCCCGTTGGTTGCCGCCGCGGGCACTAGCGGATCACGCTCAGCAAATTTGAGCATGGCCAGCGTAATCTCGCTGTGCGAATCATTTTGCGGATTGAGCCTTACGGCCGGGTAGTAGGATTTGCGGCTTGCCGCTACGTAGCGATCAAATGCCGCTTCGCTCGCTGGGTTGGCAACGTCCGGATCCGAAAACAGAATGTCAAACATGACCGCCTGCGGCGAGGCGGCTTCAAGCTTCGTAGCTACTTCGGCCAATACCTCTCGTGGCCAGGGCCAGCGTCCGTACCTTGGTGCCAGCGCAGCCAGACTCGCTTCGTCAATATCAACCACGATGATGTTCGGATCCGCTCGGTACGGGACCGGACGCTCGCGCATCAGCCAGTCGAAGCTCGCGTACGACAATTGACTGTTGAGCGCGTGGCCGAACAGATCCCAGGCACCCGTGAGCGCAAACACGACGGCAAGCAAGCCGTAAAAGTGACGCCCGGCACGCAGCACGAGGCGGCCTGACCGATCCCGCCAGCCCGGTCGTCGCGCAAACCACCAGGCCAGCGGCTTGAGCAACCAGTCGGTCATTCCCATTTGAAACCTGCCGCCTCCGGGCGCCGCGTCCGCATATTTGTCAGCGTGCGAGTCCGCTGTTAGAAATTAAAATTATTACAGACAATTGCAGGGACGACCGGATTGCAGTCGTCCCTGCCCTTTCCAGGGCAGCACAGGTCATGAGCCGCAGGCAGGCTTGCCCTTGGCCGGATAGGTATGCACTGCGATTTGCTGCACGCTTATCGGTCCGCTGGCTCCGGCAAGACCTTTGGCCATTGATTCAGCGCGGCCATCTTCGATGGCAAAGCGCTGCGCGCCGGACTGATCGGCCAGAAACGCCGGTGCCTGGGCAAAGGCGAGTACCGTCACCTGGTCCGAGCCGAACGGCGCAGTCACCAAAATGTGATCCTTCGGATCGGCGCTCGGAATCGCTCGCGGCGACCCGCTCGGCACAATCTGGCGTTCGGAGGCCCGCGTCGGATATAGCACCGTCAGATATCCTTGCGGATCCAGATCCAGCAGCATCACGTAGGCAGGTTTTTGCAGGCGCACTTCAAATACGAAAGATTCGCACTGGACAAAAGTGTTACCGCGACTGCCCGGATCGGTCTCCGCGCGCAGGCCAAGCTCTGCAGAGCCGGCCGGTATGGTCCGATTCAGCCACGCCTGCGCGGCGAGGCGCCGCAGCAGGTTCGGATCGCTGGCCGTGGTAGTGACAATCGGGTCGCCTGCCGGGCCGAGCAACTGGATCTGCGCACCGCTTTGGCGCACGGTCATATCGCTGCCGCTCTCAACTATCGAAACATCAGGCAACGCCGAGATTTTTGTCCGCAACGCGGCGGTCACTGCCTCGAGCTTCACCTTCACGGTGGCGGTCGGCGCCATCGCGACGGCGGTGCCGGCCGTAGCTCCGACCTTCAGTCCGAGGAACGAATTCGAACCAATGTCCTGCGGATCCTCGGCGATGGCCGGCAGCAGTTGCGGATGCTGCGCAAAATTTCGGTGCTCCAGAAAACTGTTCATGGCATCCCGCCCCTGCGCATAATTAAATGTGCCGGGCAACAGCTGGCCGCCGAGCAGCCGCAGAAACGCGTCAGTGAATGCGCCGTGATATTTCCCGTCCAAAGTGGGTGCTATCTGCAAAGCTTGCGGCGATGAAATATCCGCACCGGTCTCGCTATCGCTCGCGCCGGATAACAGCAATACGTGGCTGTAGGGATAAGGCGGTGGCGGCGGACGCACGCCCGCGGCGGGCACGGGCTCCGTGCTCGCGACGCCGAGATCGCGCGTCATCATCGGCAAAAACCGCGAACTGGCATGCGTCTGGCCCAGCGACCGCACCACCTGTCCTGAATAACAACTGTCGGACACCACGATCACCCAGCGGCCGCCCTGATCCAGTCGCTTGAGACGCGGCACCAGATCGCGCCGGCCGATGACCAGAGTGCGCTTGGCCGCGGGCAACGAACTGAAATCAAGATCGTATGGCACCCAGGCGCCGGTGGCATAAGGAAGGTCAAAGCTGTTGTTCTCAGCGTTAGCGCTGGTGCCATGACCGCTGAAATAAATGAGCACGGTGTCGCCCGGTGCGCTGCGTTCCTCGAGTGCGGAGATTTCCGCGAGGATACGGTCGTGCGTCGCGTCCTGATCGCGCAGCGACAAAATGTCGTGCGGATCAAATCCCCAGTGATCGATCAGGCTTTGCCGCACCGACTCGATATCGGCCGCGGT
>DASWBL010000247.1:0-3875 GCA_036390615.1 Steroidobacteraceae bacterium
AGCCAGGCGAGCCTTGCCCGCCTCGATCCAAAGGATCCGCGGGTGGCACTGCGCTTTGAGCTGTACCGCAGCGGCGTGGAACTCGCCAACGGCTTCGAGGAGCTGGCCGCTGCGCCGGAGCAGCAGGCGCGCTTTGCCGCCGACCAGCGCGAGCGCGAGCGCCGCGGGCTGCCAGCGGCCGCCGCCGACGAGCGGCTGCTTCAGGCGCTGCGCGCCGGACTCCCGCCCTGCGCAGGCGTGGCGGTTGGCTTCGATCGGCTGCTGATGCTGGCTCTCGGCGCCGGCAGTCTCGAAGAAGTGCTGAGCTTCGGTCTGGACCGCGCCTAGCGCCCGAAGCCTTACTGTTTGCCGCGCGAGATGTACTCGCCCGAGCGCGTGTCGACGCGAATCACTTCGCCTTCGTTGATGAACAGCGGTACGCGCACTACCGCGCCGGTCTCCAGCTTGGCAGGCTTCTGGCCGCCGGTGGCGGTATCGCCGCGCACGCCCGGGTCGGTCTCGACGATCTTCAGTTCCACGTGCGCCGGCGGCGTCACCACCAGTGGCACGTTGTTCCATAGCGTGACGATGCAGATCATGCCGTCCTTGAGCCAGATGCCGCTCTCGCCGATGATCGACTGCTCGGTCGCGTACTGCTCAAAGTTCTCCGGCACCATGAAGTGCCAGAATTTGCCGTCGTTGTATAAGTACTGCATCTCGACGTCCATCACGTCAGCCGCTTCCAGCATGTCGCCGGACTTGAAAGTCTTCTCGACCGTGCGCCCGGTCTTGAGGTTGCGGACCTTGATGCGGTTGAACGGCTGGCCCTTGCCTGGCTTGACGAACTCGTTTTCAACAATCGCGAATGGGTCACCCTCGAGGATGACTTTCATGCCCGCGCGAATCTCGCTGGTGCTGTAAACCGACATGCTTGATTTCCGTTCTGACCGGCGGTCCTGCGGGCCGCCAAAAATAGCCGGTTATCATAGCGATAACCTCATCGAGCTGCCAGCCGCGTGGCAGCGTCCAGCGTCAGCCCGATCAGCGGCGGCCTGGCGGTGCCGTTACCATAGCGCCATGGTGCAGCCTTGAGCCTGATTATCCTGTTCCTCGCCTCACTCTGGGCCGGCGCGCAAAACGCGCTCGCTGGCGGCGGTTCGTTCATTACCTTGCCGTCGCTGATGCTGACCGGTATGGACGCGCGGGCCGCCAACATCACATCAACCGTCGCGCTGTTCCCGGCGCAGGTGGCCACCGGCTGGACCGGCCGCAAGTGGGTCGCCGGCGCCGCGGGCGTATCGTTCCGCGCGCTGGTCATCATCAGCCTCATCGGCGGTGCGCTGGGCGCGCTGCTGCTGCTGAGCACGCCGCCAGCCTTTTTTGCCCGGCTGGTGCCGTGGCTGGTGTTGTTTGCCACGGCGGTGTTCGCGTGGGGAAGTTTTGCCAAGCGCGCCGATGGTGCAAGGCAGCTCGGTCGCCGCGCTACGATCGCCGCCCAGTTTTGCATATCAATCTACGGTGGCTACTTCGGCGGCGGCATCGGCTTTCTGATGCTCGCGGCGCTGACCGCCGCCGGCCATCTGATCCGCAATGCCGGGGCGACGAAAAATGTGCTCGCCGGGGTGATGAACGCCTCGGCGGTAGCGATCTTTGTTTTTTCGCCTGAAGTGAGGTGGCTGGCCGCCGCCGTAACCAGCGGCGGTGCCATCATCGGCGGCGTGCTGGGCGCACTGATGTTGCACCGGATCAACGAGCGATTGCTGCGCATCGCCATCGTCGTGATCGGTGTCGCGCTGACCGTGGGGCTGTTTATACGCGCCGGCTGAACGCCGTTCCGGCACCGAATCGGTGCAACAGGAAGGACCGCTACCCCGATCGCGACATCGACCGCACCACCCGCAACCTGGCCGGCTCGCTGCCCGCGGCGCTGCCGCTACGGGCGCTGCTGGCATCGAGAACCCGCCGGACCGTGCAGAAATGCCGACTCGGTCGTAGCGCATGTGTGCGCAAGGTCACACGGCCGGCGCCGGTGTTGGTGCTAAAATTTTACAATATATGGTGCCGTCAATGCCTGACCGCCTCGAGCCCAGCCTTGTCGCCGACACGGCTGCCGTGCCGATTCTGGTACACAGCCCGAACCGCGACTCGGTTGAGGCCCTCAACAGCTTACTGCGCAACGGCGGCCTTGCCGTGCATTGCACCTGGATCCCGGCCGCACAGGATCTGGCCGACGCGCTGGAGCAGTTGAACCCGGAACTTCTGGTCTGCTATTCGCTGGCGACGCGCGAGCTGGTGGAAATTGCCAAGTTGCGTGACCTCGTCGCCGCCACCGTGCCGATCGTCGTGGTGCGGGAGAATCTTGATGCGCAGGTCATGGGCGAGGACCTGACGAGCGGCGCGCGCGCCAGCGTCGCGATGCAGGCCCCGGTGCTCATGCTCGCGACGATCCAGCGCGAACTGCGCGCCTACCGCATCGAACGCACGCTGACCGCGACGCTGCGCAGTGCGCAGGACTACCGCCGCCAGCTCGAGACGGTACTGCGCGGCTCGCAGGACGCGATCGCCCAGGTCCAGGAAGGCATCATTGTCGAGGCTAACGACTCGTGGCTCGAGTTGTATGGCCTGGCCGACGGATCGGCCATCATCGGCCAGCCGGTGATGGACTTGTTTGACAACGAAACCCACACGCCCCTTAAAGGCGCCCTGGCGGCCTGTGCCCAGGGCCGCTGGAACAGCGGACACGCGCTGCGAGCGAGCGCGCGCTTGCCCGACGGCTCGGTTGTGAGCGTCGAACTGCAGCTCAACGAGGGCGAGTTCGACGGCGAACATTGCGTACGCCTGGCCGTCCCGGCCTACAAGCGTGACGACAAGCAACTGGCCACTGATCTGGCCGACGCCGTCCATCAGGATCCGTCTACCGGACTTTGGACCCGCCGGCACCTGCTCGAGCTGCTCACCGAGCGACTGGCCACGTCGCTCCCCGGCGGCGTGCGCTGCCTGGTATGCGTGCGCCCGGATAAGCTTGCCCCCATTGAACGCGAAGTGGGCATACTTGCAATCGAGCCGCTGCTCTCGCAGGTCGCGGCGCTGGTGCGTACGATGCTCGGGCCCAATGACATCGCTGGGCATTTCGGCGGCACCCGCCTGCTCCTGATGCTCGAGCGCGGCAACCGCCGCGACGTTGAAGCCTGGTGCGACAGCCTGGTCGAGCGCATCGGCCGCCATCCTTTCGAGATCGCCCAGCGCATGATCACGATCAACTGCTCGGTCGGTCTGGCGTCTGTGGACCAGGGCAAACCCGACCTGGGCGCCTCGGTGCTGCGCGCGCTCGATGGGGCGCGGCGCGCGCGCGACCTCGGCGGCAATCAGGTGCATACGGTTGAGCCGCCGGATCCGGACTCAAGAGTGCTGGCTTACGATCAGGTCTGGGTCAAGCACATCAAGGCCGCGCTGATGGAAAATCGCTTCCGGCTGGTGCAGCAGCCCATTGCCAGCCTGACCGGCGAGGATCAGACGATCTTCGACGTTGCGGTGCGCATGCTCGATACCCAGGGCCGGGAAGTGCTGCCCACGGAATTTTTGCCGGCCGCGGCGCGCAATGACCTGCTGAAAAACATTGACCGCTGGGTGCTCGCCGCGGCACTGACGTTTGTGGCCCAGAGCAAACCCGACCTGGTGTTCGTGCGCCTCGCCAAGGACAGCGTGCTCGATGTGTCGCTGGTCGGCTGGCTCGATACGCAGCTGAAATCGACCCGGGCCGAGCCGCAGCGGCTGTGCCTGCAGGTGACCGAGGACGTGGCCGCCAGCAATCTGTCGGCCACCCGGCGCCTGGCCGGTGAATTAAATGAGCGGCGAGTGAAGTTCGCGCTCGAGCATTTTGGCACGCGCAGCAATTC
>DASWBL010000248.1:0-13049 GCA_036390615.1 Steroidobacteraceae bacterium
CGCCGAAGATGTCGCCGAAGACATCGCCGAAAATATCGCTGAAAGCTTCGGCGCCGCTGCCGCCACCCTGGCGCGTGGCCTCGAGGCCCGCGTGGCCGTGCTGATCATAGATCGCGCGGCGCGAGGACTCGGACAGCACCTCGTAGGCTTCCTTGGCTTCTTTGAATTTCTCTTCGGCGTCCTTGTCACCAGGATTGCGGTCCGGGTGGTAGCGCATCGCCAGGCGCCGGTAGGCCTTGCGGATTTCGGCTTCCGTAGTGCTGCGTGGCAGATCCAGCACCTTGTAGTAATCGCGCTTTGGCATCCGGACCCGCCCGCAAGCTCAAAACTTCAGGATGCCTTGCGACCCTTGTCCTTGTCGCTGACTTCTTCGAATTCAGCGTCGACGACATTGTCCTTGGCATCGGCCGCGCCACCGGCGCCGCTCGCACCCGTTGCGCCGGGCTGGGCACCACCGGCAGCGGCCGCGTCGGCCGAGTAGGCCTGCTGCGCAATGGCCGCGGCGGCCTGCGACAGCGCCTCGGCCTTCTTGCTGATCGCGGCCACATCTTCGCCCTTGAGCACGCCCTTGAGGTCGGAGAGCGCCGATTCCGCGCTTGCGCGCTGCTCGCCGCTGATTTTGTCGCCCAGTTCCTTGAGGGTCTTTTCCACCGAGTGCACCAGCGCGTCGGCGCGATTTCGCACTTCGATGACCTCGCGGAATTTCTTGTCTTCCTCGGCGTGCGCCTCGGCGTCGCTGACCATGCGCTTGATCTCATCCTCAGAGAGGCCGCTGGAGGCCTTGATGATAATCTTCTGCTCCTTGCCGGTGGCCTTGTCCTTGGCTGAGACATGCAGGATGCCGTTGGCGTCGATGTCAAAAGCGACTTCGATTTGCGGCATGCCACGCGGGGCTGACGGAATCTCCGCCAGGTCGAACTTGCCGAGCGACTTGTTGTCCATGGCCCGCTCGCGTTCGCCCTGCAGCACATGGATCGTCACGGCAGTCTGATTGTCATCGGCGGTCGAGAAGGTGTTGGACGCCTTGGTTGGGATCGTCGTGTTCTTCTCGATCAGCTTGGTCATCACGCCGCCGAGCGTCTCAATACCGAGCGACAACGGCGTTACGTCGAGCAGCAGCACGTCCTTGACATCGCCGGCGAGGACGCCCGCCTGAACGGCGGCGCCGACCGCCACAGCCTCGTCCGGATTGACGTCCCGACGCGGCTCCTTGCCGAACAGGTCCTTAACGAATTTCTGCACCAGTGGCATGCGGGTCTGACCGCCGACCAGAATTACTTCGGCAATGTCGTTGGCACTGACGCCGGCATCTTTCATCGCGATGCGGCACGGGCTCATCGTGCGCTGCACGAGATCTTCGACCAGCGACTCGAGCTTGGCGCGCGTGAGCTTGACACTCAGGTGCTTCGGTCCCGAAGCATCGGCGGTGATGTACGGCAGGTTGACATCGGTCTGCTGGCTCGAGGACAGCTCGATCTTGGCCTTCTCCGCCGCTTCCTTGAGCCGCTGCATCGCGAGCGGGTCGCGGCGCACGTCGACGCCGGACTGCTTCAGGAATTCATCGGACAGGAAATGGATGATCTTAAGATCAAAGTCTTCGCCGCCGAGGAAGGTATCGCCGTTGGTGGAGAGCACCTCGAACTGCCGCTCGTTATCCACCGCCGCGATCTCGATGATCGAGATATCGAAGGTGCCGCCGCCCAGGTCATACACGGCGATCTTGCGGTCCCCGCCCTGCTTGTCTAGGCCATAGGCCAACGCCGCCGCCGTCGGCTCGTTGATGATGCGCTTGACGGTAAGGCCGGCGATGCGCCCGGCATCCTTGGTCGCCTGGCGCTGTGAATCGTTGAAGTATGCCGGTACGGTAATCACCGCCTCGGTGACTTCCTCGCCAAGGTAGTCCTCGGCGGTCTTTTTCATTTTCATCAGCACGCGCGCCGACACTTCCGGCGGCGCCATTTTTTTGTCCTGCACCTCGACCCAGGCGTCGCCGTTATCGGCGCGCATGATCTTGTAGGGCACCATGCCGATGTCCTTTTGCACCACGTCGTCGTCGAACTTGCGGCCGATCAGGCGTTTGACGGCAAACAGGGTGTTGGCCGGATTGGTCACCGCCTGGCGCTTGGCCGACTGGCCGACCAGTACCTCGTTGTCCTTGGTAAAAGCGACGATCGACGGCGTGGTCCGGTCGCCTTCGCTGTTTTCGATGACCCGCGGTTTGCCGCCTTCCATCACCGCGACGCACGAGTTGGTCGTACCGAGGTCAATGCCGATTGTCTTACTCATGGCTAAACTCCGAAAAATTCATACCCTGTTAATCACTTAGCTGGGGTTGATCGCCCCGCGATTCAATAGGCAGGCACTCCATCAGTCTGCCGCGCGGGCCACCACCACCCGGGCCGGCCGCAGCAGCCGCCCATTGAGCTGATAGCCGGTTTGCAGCACCTTGAGCACCGTGTTGGGCGGCGCTTCCCCGGTCGGCTGGCTAAGCACTGCCTCCTGCAAGGCCGGATCAAAGACGCTGCCCGTCCCTGGATCGATCGACTGGATCGAATACTTCTCAAACGCACTGGTCAAAAGCTTCAGGGTCGCCTCGAGTCCATGTTGAAGGCCTTCGCTGTCGCCGCTGCGCACGGCCAGCTCCAGGCTGTCGCGCACTCCGAGCAGCTCGCCCGCGAAGCGTTCGAGCGCATAACGCTGGGCACTGTCGATATCGCGCTGCGCCCGCTTGCGGACGTTGTCGGTCTCCGCCAACGCCCGCAGCCGCTGCTCGCGCTGCGTTTCGGCATCAAGCCGCGCGGCAGCCAGCGCCGCCTCAAGCTCCGCAAACCGTGGCGTCGGCTCCGTCGCGACGCTCGCCGCCAGCGGCTCGGCCGGATCGGTCGGCTCGGTGGCCGTAGCGGCACGCTCCCCGCTCACAATTTTCCTTTATGTATCAACATGTTATAAAATATTCCCCGACACGAGCAGGCCTCGCCCGCTTTGGACTGCGGCAGATATGGGGCTTAGCGTCGCAGATTCAAGGCCGAACCGAGCAGTTTGGCGGTCAAATCGACAATCGGGATCACGCGCTCATCGGCCATGCGGGTCGGACCAATCACCCCGAGCACGCCCGCCACACCGTCAGTTGTACTGTACGGGGCCGTCACGACGCTGCAGTCATCCAGGATTTGGTAGCCCGACTCATGGCCGATGAAGATCTGCACCCCGTCGGCCCGCAGGCTGTGGTCGAGCAGGTTCAGGATGTCGCGCTGCTCGTTAAAGGCTTCGAACAGGCGTTTTAACTTATCCACGCTGGCAAGCTCGGCAAGTCCCATTAGATTGGTCTCCCCTGCCATGACGTATTCGATCCCGCCGGGGATTTCTTCGGCCGAAAACACCTGCTGGGCCATGGTGATTGCATCGAGCATGGCCTGATTCATGCTCTCGCGCGTTCGCTTGAGCTCGTGCAGCAGCGCCTCGCGCACCTGCCCGAGCGAGCGGCCACGGCAGAACTCGTTGAGCACGCCGGCGGCGCGGCGCAGCTCATCCGCGGAGTAATAGCGCTCGAGCTGAATGATGCGGTTCTGGACCTCGCGGTCGTTGTACACCAGCACCACCAGAATCCGGTTCTCGGACAGTCCCAGAAACTCGATCTGGCTCAACTGGGCGGCCTGCGCAAGTGGCAGCGTCACAAGCCCTGCCAGGTGCGTGATGCTCGACAGTAGCTGCGAAGCGGTCGCGATCAGCGCCCTGGGGTTGTCGGTCGAGGCGTCAAACTGGCGCCGCAATTCGCCGATCTCCGGGCCCTCGGCCGTTTGAGGCTGCGCGCGCATCAGCGCGTCGACAAAGAAGCGGTAGCCACGGTCGGTCGGAATGCGCCCGGCCGATGTGTGCGGCGAAGCCACGAAACCGAGCTCTTCGAGGTCCGCCATGACGTTGCGGATCGTGGCCGCACTCAGATTCAGGCCGGAATCCCGCGTCAATGCCCGCGAGCCGACCGGCTGGCCCTCGCGAATATAGGTCTGCACCAGTACCCGCAGCAGATGCTGCGCGCGCTCCGACAGATCCTCCTCGCTGCCCGATTCGTTGCTCATCACTGGCAGGCAGGCTACCGAGCCGCTTTCGGCCGCGTCAAGCCAGCTTAATTAGGCCAGCCGCCCGGCCGGCCCGGCGCGTTGGCCGCTGCCCCCGGCCATGCTACAAAGGGCCCTATGCCGGAGTCCTACACCGTCTGCGCCGTGGTGGGTCAGTTTGCTGATCCGCGGGTGGCCGATTGCGCCGTGGCGCTGATTACAATGCTTCGCGAACGCGGCCTCGAAGTGCTGGCGGCGCAGGAAGAGGCGACCGGCGCATTGCCTGCGGAAGCCCGGCGCGTACCGCGCACCGAGCTCGCTCGGCGCAGCCAGTTTGTCATCGCTATTGGCGGCGATGGCACGCTTCTCCACGCCGCGAGATTGGTGGCTGACTCCGACGTGCCATTGCTCGGCATCAACCTCGGCCGGCTCGGATTTCTCACCGATGTCGGGCTGCAGGAACTCGATGCGGGCCTGGCGGCGCTGCTCGAAGGCCGCTGCGTGGCGGACCGGCGGGCGCTGCTCGAGGCTCGGCTCATGCATACTGCCGGCGGCGTCGAGCAGCGCCAGGCGCTCAACGACATCGTGCTGCTGCGGCGCGAGACCGGCCGGCTGCTCGATTTTCGCACCAACGTCGATGGTCGCTATGTCAACTCGCACAGCGGCGACGGCCTGATCATCGCGACGGCCACTGGATCGACTGCCTACGCGTTGTCCTGTGGCGGACCGATCGTCGACCCGCGGCTTAACGTGCTGGTCATGGCGCCCGTATGTCCGC
This sequence comes from Steroidobacteraceae bacterium, assembly GCA_036390615.1. Lineage (GTDB taxonomy): Bacteria > Pseudomonadota > Gammaproteobacteria > Steroidobacterales > Steroidobacteraceae > FEN-1191. Next base: position 4,834 of record DASWBL010000248.1, read on the forward strand.
ATACGTTATCGGACCGGCCGATCGTGATTCCCGGTAACTCGCGCATCGAAGTGCACCTGGAAGCGCGGGGCGAAGGGCGCGCCGAAGTCGCCTGCGATGGGATCGCGTTAGGCGAAATGCAGCCCGGCGACCGGCTGGAAATCGGTGCGGCTGGCAGCGCCGTCACGCTGCTGCACCCGCCGGGGTACGATTACTTCCGCCTGCTGCGCTCCAAGTTGCACTGGGGCCGCGGCGGCGATAAGTACGAGCGCTGAACACTGCCATGTTGCGCCACCTGCAAATCCGGGATTTGGCCATCATCGAGGCCGTCGATATCGAATTCGGCCCGGGCCTGACAGTGCTGACCGGCGAGACCGGCGCCGGCAAATCGATGCTGATTGATGCGCTCGAGCTGCTGTGCGGCGGCCGCGCCGCGGCCGACGTCGTGCGCCAAGGTGCCGAGCGCTCAGACTTGAGCGCGGTGTTCCAGATCGGTGCCGTCGGCGGGGCGCTGCGTCGCCTGCTCGATGAGCACGCCATTCCCGAGGAAGCGGAGCTGCTGGTGCGGCGCATGGTCAGTGCCGATGGACGGAGCCGCGCCTGGCTCAACGGCCAGAGTGTGCCGCTGCAGGTGATGCGTAGCGCCACCGAGTTACTTCTCGATATTCATGGCCAGCAGGAATTCCAGTCGCTGGTGCGGCCCACCACGCAACGCGAGCTGATCGACAGCTTCGGGCGGCTTGAAAACCTCGCCGGTCAGGTACGTACCGCCCATGCCGCCTGGCTCACCTTATTGAACCGCTCATTGCAAATCGAGGCCGCGGCCAGCGACCGGCATGCGCGGCTCGATCTTCTGCGCCACCAGGTACAGGAACTCGAAAGCCTGCAGCTTCGTCCAGGGGAACTGGCGCAGCTGACCGAGGAGCGTACCCGTATCAGTCATCACGGCCATCTGCTCGATGCTGCGCAGCAGGCGTTGCAGGCACTTTACGAATCCGACCCATTGAACGCCCACCAGCTGGTGGCACGGGCTGGCAGCGCGCTGCGACCAGTGGCGACCCTCGATGCGCAGCTCGCCCAGATCCCGCCGCTGCTCGAGGAAGCGGCCATCCGCATCAAGGAAGCAGCCGAAGCGCTGGCTAAATACTGCGCGAGCCTTGAGCTCGATCCGCAGCGCCAGGATGCGATCGAGCGGCGCCTGGCGGCGATCGAGGAGCTGGCCCGCAAGCACCATGTGGCGGCCACCGAACTGGGCGCGCGGTTTGCGCAGCTCAGTGCGGAACTTGCGGATCTCGACGGCTCTGCCAATGACCTCGCGGCGCTCCGTGCGCAGGTAGCCACGGCGCTCGGCGCCTACCAGGAACTGGCACGACAGCTTTCGGCCCAGCGCCAGAACGCGGCCCGTGGTTTCAGCAAGGAGGTTCAGGCCCGCATTCAGGAACTCGGCATGGGCGGCGGCCGCTTCTTTGTCGAGGTGACGACGCCCGAGGGTGCCGAACCCTCCCCGCACGGCATCGATCAGATCGAGTTCAAGGTCAGCACCAATCCCGGAACGCCGCCGCGCGCCGTGGCCAAGATCGCCTCGGGCGGCGAACTGTCGCGACTTTCTCTTGCGGTGCAGGTGACCTGCAGCCAGCAGGCCACGCCGACCATGATCTTCGATGAAGTGGACGCCGGCATCGGCGGTGCCGTGGCGGAAATCGTCGGCCGGCAGCTGCGCGCGCTGAGCAGCGAGTCACAGGTACTGTGCGTCACGCACCTGCCGCAGGTCGCAGCGCAAGGCCTTGAGCAGCTTAAGGTCAGCAAGCACAACGACGGGCGCCACACGCGCATCAGCGTCACCAAACTCGAGGGTGCGGCGCGGGTCGAGGAACTCGCCCGCATGCTCGGCGGCGTACAGGTCACCGCCCGGGCGCGCGAACATGCGGTCGAAATGCTGGCAGTATCGGCCAAGGCGGCCGGCGTTGCTGCGGCGGCCGCCCCCCTCCGCCCGGCCAAGGGCTCCTAGGCGCTGCCGGACGGCGGTTTTCGCGACGGACAGTTTTTGCGCTCGCAGCGCCCGTACAGCACCAGTGAATGCTCCTCGATGCGAAAGCCGAGTCGGTGCGCAATCGCCGACTGGCGCGTTTCGATGGCGGCATCGACGAACTCTTCGACCCGCCCGCAGTCCATACACACGATATGATCGTGATGCGTGCCCTGATTGAGCTCGAATACCGCCATGCCGTCCTCAAAATGATGACGGCTGACGAGCCCGGCGCTCTCAAACTGCGTCAGCACCCGGTACACGGTGGCGAGGCCGACGTCTTCGTTGGCTTCGACCAGCCGGCGGTAAAGTTCCTCGGCCGACAGGTGCCGCGTGCCGCAGGTCTCGAGGATTTCCAGAATCTTCAGTCGCGGCAGCGTGACCTTAAGGCCAGCCTTGCGCAGATCCTTGTCACTCATGGCATCCCTCCGAGCGCGGCGCCGGCGCCAGCTTGCGGTATCATGTAGGGCTATGGAACTTACCACCGCGCGTTGCTGCTCACCATACCGAACCGGCGCCAGGCTTTCCGGCCTGTTGGCCATTGCGATTCTTGGCCTCACTGCTTGCGTGTACCGAATCCCGATCCAGCAAGGTAATCACCTCGATGCCGAGACGCTCGCGCAGGTTAAACCAGGCATGACGCACACCCAGGTGCGCTACTTGCTGGGCACGCCACTGGTCGATGGCAATTTTGAGAATGATCGGTGGGATTACGTCTATTACCTGCGCACGCGCCGCCTGGCGGTGCCGCAGGAAGAACACGCTACGGTGTACTTTAAAAACGATCTGGTCGATCACGTCGTCGGCGACGTGACCACCAAGATCGTCGAGCCGGTGAGTCAGCGACCGGTCCGCGCGCCGGGCGCCTAGCGCCGGCGCTCGCTCTGCACCTTGGCACGACGGCGTTGCCGCGGGTCCTGCGGCAGCTCGCGATATAACTCGATCCGATCACCATCTTTGAGCGTGGCGCTGCGCGCGCACTGCCGGCCCCAGATTCCGCAGCGCGCCCCATCCCAGTCGATGGCTTCACCGCCAAGCTGCGCGCGCACAGACAGCAAGGCCTCGCTTACCGTCGCCCCAGCCGGCAATTGCAGCGCGCACAGGCGCACGCCGCGCGGCGTGTCGCAGGCCACCAGGCAATTCAGAACTACCGCATCGCTCATGGCAGCTGTTGCGCGCGCTGGACAAAGGCGCCGACCATGCCGTTGGCAATGTCAGTCAGCAACGGCGTGATCAGCGCAGCCTTGAGCGCGTTGGAGAATTCAAAATTCAGGCGCAGCTCGATTTTGCAGCCGTTGCCCGGCACCGGGGTCAGATCCCACACGCCATTGAGCGAGCGAAACGGTCCATCGACCAGACTCATCGCCACTCGCGCGGGCGGTTCGAGACGGTTGCGGGTTGTAAAATGCGTACGCAGCGCGCCGCGGCGCACGGCCAGGCGCACCACGATTTCCCGTTCAGTCTCCTCCAGTACCTCGGCGCCCGTGCACCCGGGGACAAATTGCGGATAGCTGCGCACGTCGCACACCAGGCCGTACAGCAGTTCCCGCGGCCTGTTGACCAGGGCGGTGCGGATGAGCTCGCGCATGGCCGGCAGTGTGTCGGAACTGCGAAGTGAGCTCAACTCGATTGGGTACAATGCCCCGGTGAAGGAACCGCCGTCCAAAAGCCGCGAGATCGCCGAGAACCGCCGCGCCCGCTATGACTATTTCATCGAGGAGCGTCTCGAGAGTGGTCTCGCGCTCGAGGGCTGGGAGGTCAAATCGATGCGCGCCGGCCGCGCGCAGTTGGCCGAGGCCTACGTCTACCTGCGCAACGGCGAGGCATTTCTGATCGGCTGTCATCTCGCCCCGCTGCCGACAGCTTCGACGCATAAGGTTGCCGATCCAGTGCGCACGCGAAAGCTCCTGCTCCACCGCAACGAGCTCGATCATCTGGTCGGCGCGGTGGAGAGGCGCGGTTACACGATCGTGCCGCTTGAACTTTATTGGAAGAAAGGCCGCGCCAAATTGCAAATCGGGCTGGCCAAGGGCAAGCAGAAACACGATAAGCGCGCGACGGAAAAAGACCGGGACTGGGAGCGCAACAAGGCGCGGATCCTGCGGCGCGGCTAATAAAGCAGGCGCCAGGCGCCCGCTAGCCGCCAACGGCATCACAGTTTATTGCGCTGCGCCTGCGGGCCAAACAGGCTAAAATAATCCTACTCTTGAAGGGGGCGACCGGTTTCGACGTGGGTTACGAACCTTCAGGGGCGTGCCGAGGTGCAACGGTCCTCGTTAAACTCTGCTGCAAACTTTAGTTGCCAACGACGACAACTACGCTCTAGCTGCCTAATACAGCAGCTGACCTCTGACCAGTTCGTGCCTATGCGGCTGAACCAGGGGACGCGCTCATAGGATCGCGGGCCACCGTGCTACGGGGTGGTTCCGTTAAGAGACACCGTCGCTGGTTCGGCGTCTTTCCTGCCAGTCGGGTAGCGCCGGATGAGAAACAAAGACTGGCTACGCGCGTAGATCCTGAAGTCTAGGGCTTGCGGACGCGGGTTCAATTCCCGCCGCCTCCACCAATTCATTGCCGCACTCGACGGCTTGCGGCCGCATTTATATTGACCTCAGGGCTTCAATACAGCAGTCGTCGACGCCTGCTCAATGGGTCAGGGATTGGTCGAAAGCGTGTAGGCCGTCACCGTGTTGCCCGCGGGAACCACTAACAGTCCATCCCCGGCCGCCAGGCCCGACAATGGAATGCCGACGAGCCACCCAGCCCCCGGCGGAATCGCAGCGCCCACGTTGACTTGCCAAACCTGCGCGCCGGTCGCGGCATCCAGGCCATACAGGTTTCCGCTTGCCGAGCCTACAAACACATATTGATTTACAAGTATTGGGGATGTGACGAGGTGGCCGTCGCCGGCAAAACTCCAGCCTAGTACGCCAGAACTCAAAGTGATGGCCCGCAGTGTGCCGCTTTGCAGAAAATAGCCCATCTGTGTACCAATGGCAGGAGGGTTGTCGGCAATATAAGCTCCGGCCAACGCGCCGGTCGCGGCGTTGAAGACCTGTCCGTTATAAGTCCCGGCGCCGTTTGGCGAATAAAACAATCCGTTGGCGACAACAGGAGTGCCCCCACCGCCGCCGTCGCAGCCGGTGGCATTGGCCCAAATCTGCGCGCCGGTGACGGGCTGAAAGTCATACGAGTTGCAGGGGTAGCTGACGTAGACGCCGTCGTTAGTTACCGCGGGCGTGCTGTCGTCGCCGTTGGCAACCGCCTCGGTCCAAATTAAGGCGCCGGAAGACTCCGAAAATGCATACAAGTCGCCGCCGCTTTCGGTACCAGCGGTATAGACATAGCCATTTAGCGCTGCAATACCCGAATCCGCAAAAAGTTGTCCGACGAGCTGGCTGGTCCACAAGGACGTCCCGTTGCCGGCGTCGAAGGCCTGGACGAAGCCGCCCGAGCCGTTGCCGGAGCTCACCACAAAAATTCGACCCGAATCGTAGGCCGCATTGACGCTTCCGGAGACCTCGACCGGTCCCCAGACGGTCGCGCCGGTCGTCTGGTTCAGCGCCAATAGTTCACTGACGCCGCCACTTAACGGTACGGTGATGTAGACGTTGCCATCCGCGATCACCGCATAGGACGGTGCGCCGCCAACATTGACGCTCCAGCGACTGGTGGTCGGAAGACTGGCTGACTGAAATTGAATGGCGCCTGAGTGTGCCGCCGTGATTTGAAACGACACAGCATCCACTGAGCGGGCGCCAACCGTCAACGTCAGCGGACCTGCAGTGCCGCTCGGCGCCGCAGTGTTCACTACCGACACAGAAATTGGCCCAGGCGTGGCTATTGCGGTTGCCGGGACCAGCGCCTGCAAGGTGGTCGGGGAAACCAGCAGTGTCGAGACCGCCACGCCGTTTAACTGCACCGCTGACGTCGTGTTAAAGCCGGTCCCGGAAATCAACAGGTTAAAAGCCGCGCCCCCGGCAGTGGTGCTCGCCGGAGCGAGCGACGTTAAGGCAAGCGGCGTGGGCGCCACCACATTGAAGGCAATTGCTGTCGATGTTCCACTGCCTGGGGTCGTGACAGTGATCGACGTGCTGGCGGGACTCGCTACGTCCGCCGCGTTAATCTGTGCGGTCAGCTCGGTGGCGTTGACAAAGGTCGTGGGCCTGGCGCTGCCGCCCCATTGCACAGTCGATTGCGAAGTAAAGCCGCCGCCGGTGGCCGTAATCGAAAACGCCGGCACACCAGCGGCGGTGAAGTTCGGGCTGACGGCAGTAAGTAACGGCGGCATTACAACAGTGGTAGAAAGCGAAAACGCGGTCACCGAATTGCCAGCGGGCACAACTAGCAGGCCGTCTCCCGCCGAAAGACCGGATAGCGGAATGTTCTTGCTCCAAACCGTACCCGCCGGAATCGCCGCTCCAACATTGACCTGCCAAAGCTGCACACCGCTCGTGGCATCGAGCCCATAAAGGTTGCCGCTCGATGAACCAACAAATACGTACTGATTGACTTGTATGGGTGAACTGACCAAACCGCCGTCGCCGGCAAAGCTCCACGCGATTGTGCCTGAGCTTAAGGTAAGGGCCCGCAGCGTACCGCCTTGCAGGAAATAGCCCATTTGGGCGCCGATGGCCGGTGGGTTGTCGGCCGCGTAGGCGCCGACCTGCGCGCCGGTCTCGGCGTTGAATACCGTTCCGCTGGAGGTACCGCTGCCATTGGGTGAGTAAAATACGCCGTTTGCAACAACCGGAGTTCCCCCGCCGCCGCCATCGCACCCGCTGTTGTTGTACCAGTTCAACGCGCCCGTCGTTGGTTGGAAATCATAGGAGTTACACGGGTAGCTCACATAAACGCCATCTGGAAGCACGGCTGGCGCGCTGTCGTCGCCGTTGCTGACTTGCTGAGTCCAGACCAGATTGCCGGAGGATTCGTCAAAGGCATACAAGGTGCCGCCAACTCCAGTTCCAGCTGAATAAACCAAGCCGTTGAGCGCCGTCACACCCGAATCAGCGTCCAGCTGGCCAATGAGCTGGCTGCTCCAGAGGGCCGCGCCGCTGCCAGCGTCAAAGGCCTGCATAACTCCGCCAGCGCCGGAACCTGAGCTCACCACAAACACCTTGCCCGATTCGTAGGCGGCATTGGTGTTACCCGCCAGCGCGATTGGACCCCAGACGGTCGCGCCGGTCGCCTGATTAAGCGCCAGCAATTCACTGACGCCGCTGCCGGCGGCAACGGTCACGTAAACATTGCCATCCGCGATCAGCGCATAGGACGGGGGACCGCCCACGCTGACGCTCCAGAGGCTGCCAGCCGGCAGGTTGGCGGATGGGAAATTTATGACCCCGGAATGCGCTGGCGTTATTTGCAGCGCGACCGCGTCCGGCAATTGCGTCCTGATATTAACCGTCAGCGGGCCAGCCGTGCCGCTCGGGGCAGCGCCGTTCAGCACGCTCACGGCGATCGACCCTGGGTTGGCAATCGCACTCGCCGGGATCATTGCCTGCAACTCTGTCGCGGAGACCAGCGCGGTCGCGACTCCCGCGCCATTCAGTTGCACGGTGGAAGTCGTGTTAAATCCGGTACCCGTCAGCGTCAGCATCGTGGCGGGACCGCCCGCATATACAACGACCGGGCTTACGGAAGTCAAGCTCAGGGCAACCGGCGCGTATACGTTAAAAGGGACAGGCTGCGATGCGGCAATTTCCGGTGCCACAACGGTGATCGGCACGCTAACAGGATTTGCAACATCCGCCGCAGTGATCTGCGCGGTCAGCTGCGTGCTGCTGACAAAAGTCGTCGCGCGCGGGCTACCAGCCCACTGCACGACCGATTGCGAGACAAAATTACCGCCAGTGGCAGTAATAGTGAAGCCGGGGACTCCGGCAGAGGTGAAAGTCGGGCTAACTGCGTCGAGTTCCTCAGGTTCGCCCAGAATGGTGTACTGCACTGTGACCGTTTGCGGGCTGCCGTTGTACGGGGTTGTACATTGCTGAGTACTGCAGCCCGTTATCTTCAAGTTATCGTTGTAAACGCCCGGTCCCAGCGACGACGGCAGCTTGAAGGTAATAATTATGGTGCCAGATTCGCCGGCGGCGCTGGCTGTTACCGAACTGATGCCGTTGGTCGTGTAGCTGGTGCCAAGGTAGGTCTGAGTCGCGGCCGTCGTGTTCGTGAACATGGCGCTTAGGTAGGCCACTGGCGCCGAGTC
>DASWBL010000249.1:0-8528 GCA_036390615.1 Steroidobacteraceae bacterium
TCGCCCGTGCCGAACGCGAGGCGGTATTGCGCGAAAGCCTGCAGCCGGCAGCCGAGCTGCCAGTTGGGGGCGAGCTGAGATTTCGTCGGCCCGGCGTGCCCGAGACCGTGCTGCGCCGCCTGCGCGGCGGTCACTACCGGATCGAGGCGGAGACTGATCTGCATGGCTTGAATGTCGAGCAGGGCCGCGAGCAGTTGCGCGCGTTCCTCAAGTATGCGCTCGCTCGTGAGCTGCGTTGTCTGCGAATTGTTCACGGCAAGGGACTGCGCTCTGGCCAGCGCGGGCCCGTGCTCAAGCAGACTGTCAACTCGCTACTGCGGCAGGCCGACCCGGTGCTGGCCTTCGCCTCGGCCCGGGCCGCCGATGGCGGCACCGGCGCGACGCTAGTACTGCTCGGCCGGGCGCTCAAGCCGGCTCAAGCAACACAGTCGCGAGCGCCGCCAGCCCTTCGCCGCGGCCGATAAAGCCGAGCCCCTCGGTGGTCGTGGCCTTCAGGTTCACTTGAGCCTCGGCCAGCTCGAGGCTGCGCGCAACGCTTTGGCGGATGGCCTCGCGCCAAGGCCCGATGCGCGGCGCCTCGGCCACCAGCGTCAGATCCACGTTGACAACCCGCCAGTGGTGCGCGGCCAGCATGGCCTTGGCTGCGGCAACGAACCGTGAACTGGCCGCACCGGCCCAGGCGGGATCCGAATCCGGAAAATGCTGTCCAATATCGCCAAGCCCTGCGGCGCCGAGCAAGGCATCAACCAGCGCATGCAGTAATACATCGCCGTCCGAATGGGCGATCACGCCGTGGCTGTGCGGGATGCGCACGCCGCCCAGCATCAGCGCCTCGCCCGGGCCGAATGCATGCACGTCAATCCCGGTACCGACTCGCACTGACCCTAGCTCCCTGACCGCGGTGCGCACTGACGCGCCGCAAGAATGGCCGCCGCAATCAACAAATCTTCGCGGCGCGTAATCTTAAGATTGCTCGCCGTCGCGGCAACCAGCCGCGGCCGCCCGCCCGCCCATTCAATGGCCTCGGACTCATCGGTTGGCATCCGGCCGGCCGCCAGCGCTGCGTGGAGCGACGCGCGAAGGCGCCCAAAGCGAAACATCTGCGGGGTCTGCGCCCGCCACAGCCTCGCGCGCGGCACGGTGCCAACGCAGCGCTCGTCGGGATCGGCCTGTTTGACGGTATCGCCGACCGGCTCGGCCAACAGCGCCCCGTCGGGCTCCGTGCCGCCAGCGGCCAGCAACTGATCCAGATCAGCGCGGCTTAGGCACGGCCTGGCCGCATCATGCACCAGCACCCATTCGTCAGCACCCGCTTCGGCCGCAAGCGCCTCAAGCCCGGCGAGAACCGACTGACAGCGCTGCGCCCCGCCGGCCGCGATCCTTACGCGCGACCGTGTCGCCGCATTGAGCCGCAGTTCCGCGCCGGGCGCGGTTGCAACGGCGATACCGACGCAGCGCTCATCACCAAGAAACACGCCGAGGGCGGTTTCCATGACCGTCAGTTCGCCGAGGCGTTCAAATTGCTTTGGCTGCGTGCCGCCGAAACGCTGGCCCTGACCGGCAGCCGGCATCACGAGCCAGTAACGCACGGACGGTCCGCCTGTTACCGCGCTGCGGTGCGCGTGGCCGGAGCGGTTGCCGGGATCGCCGGCGCGACGGCGGCGGCCGGGGCGACCTGGAAGAACGTCTCGTTGCTGGCAATCATCCCAAGATCACTGCGGGCGCGTTCCTCGAGTGCGGAGAACCCCTGCTTCAGATCGCGAACTTCGGCCGCCAGCTGGCTGTTGCGTTCCGACAGCCGGTTGTTCTCGGCCCGCTGGGCGGCGACCGCCGATTTCAGGCGCAGCACTTCGGACACGCCATCGGCGGACAGCCACAGGCGGTAGTGCAGCATCACCAGAACAACCATCAATACGGCGGCAAGCCATTTCATCGCGCGCGCAAGCCTAACAGAATCCGCGGCTTATCATCAGAGCTTGCCCGCAAAGGCGTCGCGGCCGGCGTAGCGCGCCATCGGGCCAAGTTGCTCCTCGATCCGCAGCAGCTGGTTGTATTTAGCCATCCGGTCCGAACGTGACATCGACCCGGTCTTGATCTGCGTCGCCGCGGTCGCCACCGCCAGATCGGCGATGGTGCAATCCTCGGTCTCGCCGGAGCGATGCGAAATCACGGCTGCGTAGCCGGCCTGATCAGCCATATTAATCGCCGCCAGCGTCTCGGAAAGCGTACCGATCTGGTTGGGCTTGATCAGCACGGCGTTAGCGATGCCGCGCGCAATACCCTCGGCAATGATGCGCGTATTGGTGCAGAAGATATCATCGCCGACTAACTGGAGCTTGCGCCCCATCCGCTTGGTCAGCAGCGCCCAGCCCTCCCAGTCGGCCTCGGCCATGCCATCCTCGATGGTGATGATCGGGTAGCGGCCAGCCAGGTCTGCCAGATAATCCGCAAACTCAGCCGAGCTGAAGCTGCGGTTTTCGGCTTCCAGATGGTAGCGACCGTCGCGGAAGAATTCGCTGCTCGCGGCGTCCATGCCCAGATAGACGTCGCGCCCCAGCTGGTAGCCAGCCTTCTCGACCGCCATCGCGATTGTTTTAAGAGCCTCTTCATTGGAGCCAAGATTCGGCGCAAAGCCACCCTCGTCGCCCACGGTCGTGCTCTGGCCCTGCTCGTCCAGCAGCTTTTTCAGCGTATGGAATATCTCTGACCCATAGCGCAGCGCCTCGCGAAACGTCGGCGCGCCAACCGGCAGAATCATGAATTCCTGTACATCCAGGCTATTATTGGCGTGTGCGCCGCCATTGATGATGTTCATCTGCGGCACTGGCAGGACCGGCTCGCGGTCGTCACCGAGGTAGACGTACAGCGGCTCCCGGGTTTCCCGGGCCGCGGCGTGGGCTGCGGCCAATGACACGGCCAGCAGCGCGTTAGCGCCAAGCGTGGCCTTGTTGGGCGTCCCATCGAGCTCGATCAGCCGCGCATCAAGCGCCGCCTGGTCTTCAGCCTCTTGCCCGGTGAGCGCCGCACGCAGCACTGTGTTGATGTGGTGCACCGCCTTGAGCACGCCCTTGCCACCAAAGCGCTTCGGATCGGCATCGCGCAGCTCAACGGCTTCACGCGTACCGGTTGAGGCGCCGGACGGTACCGCGGCGCGGCCGACGGCGCCGCTCGCCAGGGCGACTTCGGCTTCGACGGTCGGATTACCGCGTGAATCGATAATCTCCCGGCCAACAATTTGCTCGATTCGGCTCATAGACGGCTTTCCTCAAACGGTTTGGCCTTGACGATGCGATCGAGCTCCACGAGCGTCGCAAGGAGCGAGGCAACGCGTGGCAGCGGCCACGCATTGGGTCCATCCGACAAGGCCTGCTCGGGCCGCGGATGTGTCTCCATGAACAGCCCGGCGATCCCAGCAGCCACGGCCGCGCGCGCCAGCACCGGTATGAACTCGCGCTGACCACCGGAACTTGCGCCCTGACCGCCCGGCAGCTGCACCGAGTGCGTGGCGTCGAACACCACCGGGCAGCCGGTGGCGCGCATGATCGCAAGCCCGCGCATATCGGTGATCAGATTGTTGTAGCCAAAACTGAAACCGCGCTCACAGACCATGATCGCCGGGTTCCCAGTCGAGCGAGCCTTTTCAACGACGTTGCTCATTTCCCAGGGCGAGAGGAACTGCCCCTTCTTGATGTTCACCGGCCGGCCGGCTGCGCAGGCGCGCAGGATGAAATTGGTCTGCCGGCACAAAAAAGCTGGTGTCTGCAGCACATCGACGACGCTGGCGACCTCCTCGATCGGCGTGTCCTCGTGCACGTCGGTGAGCACCGGGCAGCCGAACTCGCGCCGCACCGATTCGAGAATCTTAAGGCCCGCCGCAATGCCGGGGCCGCGAAAACTCTTGGCGGAGGAGCGGTTGGCCTTATCGAACGAGGCCTTGAAAATGAACGGCACCTTGAGCGCGCGGGTTATTTCGCGCAGCTGCCCGGCCACTTCCTGCACCAGCGCAGCCGACTCGATCACGCAGGGACCTGCGATCAGAAACAACGGCTGCTCGGCGCCGACTTCCCACTCGGCGAGCTTCATGCCGTGGCCGGCAGCTGCGCCAGGCGGCTCGCCCGCGCGGCGCGCACAAAGCCGGAGAACAGCGGATGGCCGTCGCGAGGTGTGGAGGTGAACTCAGGGTGAAACTGCGTGGCGACAAACCACGGGTGGGAGGCAAGCTCGATGATTTCGACCAGCCCGTCGCCGGAGAAGCCGGAAAACGTCAGTCCGGCGCGGCGGAACTCATCGAGATAGCCGTTATTGAACTCGTAGCGGTGGCGATGGCGCTCGGTAACAGTCTCGCGCCCGTATAACTCGCGCGCCCGCGAACCGGGGACGAGCTGTACCGGCTGGCCGCCGAGACGCATGGTCGCGCCAAGTGCCGCGCCGGCGTCGCGCTGCTGCAGGCCGCGCATCTGGTCCTGCCACTCCGTAATGAGCGCAATAACCGGGTGGGTCGTGGCGCGGTTAAATTCGGTGCTGTTGGCATCGCTCATGCCGAGCACGTGCCGGGCGTACTCGACAATGGCCAGCTGCATCCCGAGGCAGATGCCAAGGTAGGGAATGCGCCGCTCGCGCGCATAGCGCACCGCCTGAATCTTGCCTTCGATGCCGCGCTCGCCAAACCCCCCGGGCACCAGCACCGCATCCATGCCGGCCAGGCTGCCCGGACCGTCACGTTCAATATCGGTCGACTCGATGTAATGCACGTTGATGCGAGTGCGGTTTTTGAGCCCGGCGTGAATCAACGCCTCATTCAGCGAGATGTACGAGTCGCGGATCTGCACGTACTTGCCGACCATCGCGATGTCGACCTGCCCGTCGGTGTTGCCCCGGGCCCCGACCACCTGGCGCCATTCCGCAAGGTCGGCCGGCGGCGCTTCGATGCGCAGTTTGTCGACCACGATTTCATCGAGGCCCTGGTCGTGCAGCAGCAGCGGGATGCGGTAGATGTCGTCGGCATCGACCGCCGAAATGACCGCCCGCTCCTCCACGTTGGTGAACAGCGCGATCTTGCGGCGCTGCTCCTCTGGCAGCGGGTCGTGGCAACGGCACAGCAAAATGTCCGGCTGGATGCCGATTGAGCGCAGTTCCTTGACCGAGTGCTGGGTCGGCTTGGTCTTGATCTCGTGCGAACCGCCGACCACCGGCACCAGCGTCAGGTGGATATACATCACCTGCTGGCGGCCGAGTTCGACGCCGAGCTGCCGGATGGCCTCGAGGAAGGGGAGCGATTCGATATCGCCGACCGTGCCGCCGATCTCGACCATGCAGACGTCGGCATCACCGCCGCCGAGCTTGATGCTGCGCTTGATCTCATCGGTGATATGCGGAATGACCTGCACGGTCGCGCCGAGGTAATCGCCGCGCCGCTCCTTGGCGATCACGCGTTCGTAAATGCGGCCGGTGGTGTAGTTGCTGTTGCGCCCGGTCACCGTGCGCACAAAGCGCTCGTAATGGCCCAGATCAAGATCGGCCTCGGTGCCATCGGCGGTAACGTACACCTCGCCATGCTGGAACGGGCTCATTGTGCCCGGATCCACATTGATGTATGGATCGAGCTTGACCATCGAGACTTTCAGGCCCCGGGCTTCGAGAATCGCGCCGAGCGAGGCGGAAGCGATGCCTTTCCCCAATGAGGAAACGACGCCACCAGTGACGAAGACATATCGGGTCATCTTAAGGATTCCGCCGCGTGCGTTAAGTCAGCTGTTCCGTGGCCGAACTATCGCGCTGACGACGGGCGAACAGATTAGCAAATCGGCGCCAGTCACTCAATGATCATAATCCGGCGGCTCCCAGCAAACCCGTGCCCGCGCGCCGCGGCGCAGCGCGAGCTTTGGGTCGAACCACAAGTCCGCGACCGCGAGCAGGCGCGTGGCACTGCGAAGCAGAGGCACGCGATCGCGCAGCCATGGCCGGATCCCCGCCTGCTGCAGCAGCGCCTTGACCGTGACGTGCCCGTGGCCGTCATTGGCGCGCTCGCCACTGCGGCGAAAACCGACCCGCAGCAACGCCGGCAACGCCGCCAGGCATAGCGGCCCGTGCGGATCCGGTACCAGTCCGAGGCGCCCGGCGCCGGGCAACACCAGCCACGACTTCTGCCGCCACCGCCACAGCGTCGGCCGCGGCGGCGCCTCGGCATCGACGCGAACGGCGTACAGCAGCTCGCGGTGCCGGTGCACGGCGAACGGCCCGAACCGAACCACCGGCATCGCATCGTGCCGCGCGGCGAGCAGCGGACCGGCGATTTCCCGCAGCCGCCGATGATCCGGCTGCGTGCAGCCGCGCCGGGCGAGCCAGCGCCGCAATACCAGGCGGCGCCGCTCGGGGCTTAAGCGGCGCAGTACGGCGACGCTGAGCGCGGCACCATCGGACGCCAGCGACAGCAGCTCATCGGCCTGCTGGTCGAGCAGCTGCTGCGCCTCGGCCAGCAGGGTAGCGCTGCGACTGACCGTAGCTGGCGCGGCCGGCCAACGCGCCAGCAGCGGCGGCAGCACCTGCTGGCGCAGGAAGTTGCGGTCAAAGCGCGAATCGTAGTTGCTCGGATCCTCACTGTGCGGGAGCTTGAGGTGCTGCACCGTGGCGCGAAGCTGCGCGCGGCGTGCGCCGAGGAGCGGTCGCAGCAGCACGCCATTGCCGAGCACCGCCCGCTCGCCCATTGCCGCAAGACCTGCCGGCCCGGCGCCCCGCAACAGCTGCAATAGCACCGTTTCGAGCTGATCGTCCTGATGCTGGGCCAACAGCAGATATTCACCGGTCCCGAGCTCCCGCGCCAAGGCCGCGTACCGATGTTCGCGCGCCAGCGCCTCGACCGAGGCGCCGTGCCGCACCCTGACTCGCGCATCAATGATTCGCAGCGGCACACCCAGACTGCGCGCGGTGTTGGCCGCCTGCCGCGCCCACTCCCTGGCGCCGGGTTGCAAGTGGTGATTGACGTGCACGGCCCTGAGGCGCCAGCGCCAGCGCCGGCGCAGGGTCGCGAGCAAGCCGAGCAGCGCAGTCGAATCGGCGCCGCCGGAAAACGCCACGCACAGCCGCGCGCCGCGCAACGGCTCGATCTGACGCTTAAGCTGCGCGGTGAGCCAGGCGCCCGTCAACGGAGCCGCTGGCTTGGCGTGCGGGGTGTGCGCCGCGCGGACGCGGCGCGTGGTCACGGCTCGCTCTCGGCAAATACCCCGAAACTGGCGAGTCGCACTTCGCGCTTGGCGCGCAATTGCTCAAGCGGCAGGGCTTCGAGTTCCTTGAAGTGCCGCAGCACCGCTTCGCGCAATGTCGCGGCCGCCGCTGCCGGATCACGGTGCGCGCCGCCAAGTGGTTCCTTGAGCACCTCATCGACCAACCCCAGGTCGTTCAACCGCTCGGCGGTCAGGTTCAGGGCCTCGGCGGCCACTTCCTTACGGTCGGCGCTCTTCCACAGAATTGAAGCGCAACCTTCCGGCGAAATGACCGAGTAGGTTGAGTACTGCAGCATCAGCAGCCGGTCGCACACCCCGATGGCCAGTGCACCGCCGGAACCGCCCTCGCCGATTACGACGCTGACGATGGGTGTATTGAGCGTTGCCATCTCGAACAGGTTTCGAGCGATGGCCTCGCTCTGATTGCGCTCCTCGGAGCCGACCCCTGGATAGGCGCCCGGCGTATCGATCAGTGTCAGCAGCGGCAAGCCGAATTTCTCGGCCATTTTCATCAGCCGCAGCGCCTTGCGGTAGCCTTCGGGCTTCGGCATGCCGTAGTTGCGGCGCACCCGCTCCTTGGTGTCGCGCCCCTTCTGGTGCCCGATCACCATCAGCGGCTGGTCCGCGAGTCGCGCCAGGCCGCCGACGATGGCCAGATCGTCGGAGTACATCCGATCACCGTGCAGTTCCTGAAAGTCGGTCAGCACGGCGCTGATGTAATCGAGCGCATAGGGGCGCTGCGGGTGGCGGGCCAGCTGCGTGATCTGCCAAGGCGTCAGGTTGGCAAAAATGGAGCGCGTGAGCTGATGGCTCCGGGCGCGCAGCCGGTCCATTTCCTCGGCAATATTCAGCTGCGCGTCCGAGGTGACGTGCCCGAGTTCCTCGAGCTTGGCCTCAAGCTCGGCGATCGGCTGCTCAAATTCCAGAAAGCTCACGGCCATGGGCGATCTATCCCCTGCAGCGATCCCGGATCTTCTGGCCCGGGCGACCGATTAACGGGCCCGCCGGTCGCGTCGGCAATCCGCCCGAAGGGTACGGGTCCGGCTGGCGGTTCGCAAGGCGGCGGCGGGCGCAGCCCTCAGCCGAGCGCCGCGCTCTTCGGGTCGGCAGGCGCGCCGTAGGTCAGGCGCGCCGCGCCCAGCAGCGCTGCCAGCTGTTCAAGCAGCGCGCGCGTCGGGCGCACTTTCCACGAGTCTGGCATTACCAATGCAGCGCTCGCTGCAGCACAGCGACGGCGGATGATGACAGTGCACTGCCCGCCACGCACAGGCTGGAGAATTGACTCGAGCTGCGGCAGCAGTGCCGATG
>DASWBL010000250.1:0-15342 GCA_036390615.1 Steroidobacteraceae bacterium
CTTCAGCACCCAGTTCCCGCAAGGTGCAAATCTCAACTACCTACTGACGGCGCCGATCAACTCGTCAGGTCGCGTGGAAGGTGTAGAGCTTAATTACCAGCAGGCGTTTACCGATCACTGGGGCATGGCCGCTAACGTGAGTTTCACGGACGGCAAGCAGACCTCGAATCTGCCTCCGAGCGGCGACGACCGACTGGTTGGAACGTCGAAGTCAGTTTATAACATCAACGGTTATTACGAGAACGCGCACTTCAGTGCGCGGGTCGCGTACAACTACCGCTCCGCGTTCTACGACGGCCTCGATCGCAGCACGGCGTTCTCGCTGGATGGAGTTGGATATCTGACGGCCTCGCTGGCCTATATCATCAACGACAACTTCAGCGTGACGCTGGACGGTCAGAACCTCAACAACCCAACCCTCAAGTACTACGCACTCAATACGACTCAGCCGCGTGCGTTTTACACCAATGGCAGGCAGTACTATCTGAACCTGCGGGTCAAGTTCTGAGGGTGCCTTAAGGCGGGCGGCGGCGCATCGACGCCGCCGCCCAGCTCATTCGCTGGCAGCGGCCCCGCGCTGTCCTCTGCAGATTGATCGTACGCCGCTTGCGCCCGCAGCCATTAACCGACTGACTGTCCGCTGGCGAGCCGCCGCCAATATCGCCTGCCCGGTCTTCCTTGCGATCCCGTATGTCAGTCCGTAGATTCCAGTCCTGCATCGGCTGGCCGGGTTGAAGGATCAGACGTGGCACGCAGCAAGGGCGAAATAAAGCGCTGTCATTGGGCTCAAGGCGGCGATCCAGATTACGTCCGCTACCACGATCGCGAGTGGGGGCGGCCGGTGCACGATGACCGGCTGCTGTTTGAGATGCTCACGCTGGAGGGTGCGCAGGCCGGCCTTTCCTGGTCGACAGTACTTCGCAAGCGTGCCCGCTACGTGCGGGCCTTCGCCCGGTTCGAGCCCGGCAAGGTGGCGCGTTTCAGCACGGCGAAAAAAGCGGCGCTGCTGTTGGACGCGGGCATCATCCGCAATCGCCTGAAAATCGACTCAACAGTCACCAACGCACGCTGCTTCATCGCCGTGCAGCGGGAGTATGGTTCCTTTGACCAGTACCTGTGGTCGTTCGTCGACGGCCAGCCCGTGATCAATCGCCTGCGGCACCGGCTGCCGGCTCACTCTGACTTGAGCGACCGGCTATCGAAGGATCTGAAAAAGAGGGGGTTTCGTTTTGTGGGCACGACTATTATTTATGCATATTTGCAGGCAGTAGGCGTGGTGAACGATCACACGCGGGACTGCTTCCTTTGCCCCCCGGCATAGCGCCGCAAGATTTGGAGTGTCATTGCGCGTGTCACTCGGCATTCTGCATTTATTGGAATAGCGGAGGGCCGGCTCTTGGACTTTAGAATCTCCGGCCTGCCGCTTGCCCCTTTCGCGCCGTTATTTGGCCTCTCCGAGCAGGCGCTGGCGGCGCAGGGTGTGCTGCGCCGCATTGCCGATAAAACGCCTGGCTTTCCGTGCCGGATCAGCCTGCAGGAGGCCGACATCGGGGAGCCCGTGCTGCTGCTCAACTATGAACACCTAGCTGTGGCAAGCCCGTACCGTTCCCGGCATGCAATCTACGTGCGCGAGCACGCCGCTGAGCGCAGTCTGGACGTCAACGAAGTCCCAGATGTGATCGGGCGCCGCTTGCTGTCGGTACGCGGGTTCGACGGCAAGGGCATGATGGTCGAAGCCGACGTCGTGGAAGGGACAAGATTGACGCCCCTAATACAACGCTGGCTGGAAAATCCGTGCATCGATTATCTGCACTTGCACAACGCCAAGCCCGGCTGTTACGCCGCACGCGTGGACCGTGCCCGGTCGCCTTGAATCAACTGGTGGGATAATTACTGGTAATGCTGGCCAGCGATAAAGACCGCCAGCCCGGCCACCAGGCAGTAAAAACCGAAATATTGCCAGCGGCCGCGCTCGAGCCAGCGCGACAGCCATTTCAGTGCCAGCCAGCCCGCGGCAAAACTCAAAATCATTCCCACGAGGCTCGGCCATATTGAGCCGACGGGCGCGCCGGCTGAATCGAGAATTACACAGGCCTTGAACAGTCGGATGCCTTCCCGCGCGATGACCGCCGGCGTCAGGATGACGGCGAGCGCAAAGCTGAAATCTTCGAGCGGACGCTGCAGCACGCCACGCAGCAAACCGGTCGAGATTGTCGCGCCCGAGCGTGAAAAGCCGCGAAACGGCAGGCACAAGCCCTGCACCAATCCGATCCAGACCGCATCGGCGACTGTGACAACCTGCCGGCCGCCCACCATGGTTGCGCGCAAGCCGGACAGGATGATCATGCTGCCGACGGCAGCCAGCGACACCGCGATCAGGGTCATGTTGCCGAACAATTGCTCAACGTCCGCACCCGGAGAGCTGCGTCGCAGCAGGTGCTCGATCACGCGCATCAGCCCGAGGCCTATCACGCCCGTGCAGAGCGTCGCCACCACTGCGGTTCTGGCGAAAGACCAGAATGCCGCAGTGGATGCGAAGTAGCGACTGCGCCAGCTGTTCCAGAAATAAGCAATGACGGCCAGCATGGTACCGGTGTGCAGCATTACCAGCAGGAAGGTCATGGCCGGCGTCGTGGGATCGAGCCCCATCAGCTTCTCGGCCATGATCACGTGCGCGGAGCTTGAAACCGGCAGCAATTCGCACATTCCCTGCACAATCGCCAGAATGAAAATCTGCAGTACTCCCGGCATAGCGCTGTAATCCTCGGGGTGCGGTTCAGGACAGTGTTCGCGGTGCCGCGGCAGCGCCGGTGCTGAAGCGGCGACGCAACGCCGCATCGCCTATCGGGGAGAATAGGACGACGCGGGAATTTCTGGCGCGCCGCGCCCAGCCCAACGCCAGGATCCGCTGCAGCAGCGCTGCGCCCAGCGCGCCGCTCAGATGGAAGCGGCGCGCGCTCCAGTCGAGGCAACCGCGGCACAGCGGGCGGCGCAATTCCGCCAGCGCGCCGAGATCGATGCCAAAGCCGCGGAAAAACTCCGCCCCGGCTGTCGTGAGCTCGAGCCGGTCGCCGGCAGCCTTGATCATCGCCTGCCGTACGAGACTGTCAAAAATCTGGACCCCCTTATCCCCTGCCAAATGATCGTAGCAAAGGCGAGCATGGCGCAACGCGGGTTCCCGCGGGCCGGTGCGCAGACGGACAGCGCCGGCCCGATAAGCGACGCCCATCAGGCTCTCGAGCAGTTGGGCGACATCATCGTCCGCGAGTCGAAAGTAACGGTGACGCCCTTGCGATTGCACTGCAACCAGCCGCGCGTCCAGCAGTTTGGCAAGATGCGCGCTGGCGGTCTGTTTAGTGATGCCGCCGACACCGGCCAGTTCCGTGGCGGTCAGCGCCTGACCGCCGAGCAGCGCCGTGAGGATCTCGGCACGCGCCGGCTCGCCGATCAAACCGGCAACGCGCGCGATATTAGGCCCGTCACTCATAATTCGATGGTAGACGAACCATTATCGCCCCGCAAGCCGGTATCGTTACCGAAGTCCTGATTGCCTGGGAGGCACTGCAATGACGCTCGCCTGTCTGATCCGCTATGAGATTGATCCGTTTCAGCGCGCTGCGTTTCAGCAATACGCTGAACGCTGGGGCGGCATTATCCCGCGCTGCGGCGGCGACTTGATCGGGTATTTCCTGCCGTACGAGGGTACCAACAACGTGGCGTGGGGGCTGATCGCATTTCCAAGTCTCGCCGCCTACGAAAGCTACCGTGCCCGGTTGAAGGCCGATCCGGAAGGACTGGCAAATCTGCAGTTCGCGGCCCGTGACCGATTCATCCTGCGTGAGGAACGCAATTTCGTTGAATTAGTCGATGGGACGCTGCATCAGCCAGCTGAGCGCCGGTAGCCGGGCCAGAGCCCGGATTACGGCGAAACGTCGCGGGCTTCGCGGATAGTCGGCCGGCTATGCGAAAATCCCGCCCTAGTTGGGTGTTGGAATCGGACCAGCGGGAGAATGACTCATGACGGTGACCGGTGGTTGCTTGTGTGGCGCTGTGCGGTATCAGGTGACTGAGCAACCGCTGGCGACTCGCGTCTGCTGGTGTCGGGTCTGCCAGCGCATTGGCGCTGGCAGTGGCACGGTCAACGTGTGCTTCGCCCGCAACGCGATGCAGATCGAAGGCGAACTGCGCGATTTGGTTGGCGTGGCCGACAGCGGCAACGTGATGCATCGGCGCT
Organism: Steroidobacteraceae bacterium; assembly: GCA_036390615.1. GTDB lineage: Bacteria > Pseudomonadota > Gammaproteobacteria > Steroidobacterales > Steroidobacteraceae > FEN-1191. Next base: position 4,235 of record DASWBL010000250.1, read on the forward strand.
TTTGCCCGTCATGCGGCGTGCACCTGTTCAGTGAAGCCGAGGCGCGGCCGCATCTGATCTTCGTGCGTGCCGGCACACTGGATGATCCTGAGATTGCCAAGCCGGGCGCAACCATCTGGACATCCCAGGCGCCGAGCTGGGCCTGTATTGATGAGCGGTTGCCGAAGATCAGCGGCCAGCCGCCGCCGGTCGCTTGAGGGCGAATGAAGCTGCCCGTCGTGCGGCAACTGAGGCGATGATCAATGCCAGCCCACCGCGTGCTGCTGCTCCCGGGTTTGGGCAATTCCGGGCCCAACCACTGGCAGACCCATTGGGAACGGGCCATGCCGGATCTTGTGCGGATCTGCCAGGACGAATGGATCCAGCCTGACGCGTCTGACTGGGTTGAGCGCCTCGATGCGGCATTGAGGAGCAGTGGCGAGCCTGTCGTGCTCGCGGCTCACTCGCTCGGATGCGCCCTGGTTGCGCGCTGGGCATTGACGTGTTCCGGGCCAGTAGCCGCAGCGCTGTTGGTAGCTCCGGTTGACGTCGACGCGCCGAGTCGCCCACCGGGCCCGCGCGGTTTTGCGCCACTGCCGCTGATGCGACTGCCGTTCCGAAGCATCCTGGTGGCCAGCGACAACGATCAATATCTGACGGTGCCGCGCGGGCGCCAGTTAGCCGGCGCCTGGGGCTCGGACTATGTGCTGCTGGGTTCGCGTGGGCATATTGGCGACGCCGCGGATCTTGGCATGTGGGACGAGGGACTCGCGCTGCTCGCACCACTGCGATTGGGAATCGATTAAAATATCGCAACGCCCTTCGGTCGCAACGCGATGACAAGAGCGCGACCAAAGTGCTACAAAGCATTTCCTGCCGCCGCGAGGATTGCCGCCAACCATGCCGTCGTTTGACGCCGTCTCCAAGGTCGACATCCACGAGCTCACGAATGCGGTCGACCAAGCCAAGCGCGAGCTGGAGAACCGATACGACCTGCGCGGCACCGGTGCGCGCTTTGAGCTCGAAGGTTACGTAGTCACGCAGTTTGCGCCCAGTGAATACCAGCTCAACCAGCTGCTCGATATTCTGCGGCTGCGCCTGACGGCGCGCCGCATCGACCCGCGCAGCATGGATCTTGGCGCGGTGGAAGTTAATCTGGCCGAGGCGCGCCGCCAGATCACGATCAAGCAGGGCATCGAACAGGCGGTGGCCAAGAAACTGGTGGCAAGCCTCAAAGAGGCCAAACTCAAGGTCGAGGCGCAGATCAACGGCGACAAGCTGCGGGTGTCGGGTAAGAAGCGCGATGATCTGCAAGCCGCGATCGCGCTGCTTCGCAAGTCCGACGTGGAAGTACCACTGCAATTTGAGAATTTTCGCGACTGATGCCGGCCTACGGCGCAGCGCCTGATAGACGCGAGGCGTAACGGTGCCCGAACCTTCACATTCCGGCGACGACTGGCGAGCGGAGCTGCGAGCCAAGATCGGCTGGACGCTCGCGGCTAAATGCGCGGCGCTGGCATTGCTTTGGTTTCTGTTCTTTCGGGGCCATCCGTAATGTTTGATCTGGACGTGGTGACGCTGTCCCGGGTGCAGTTCGGGCTCACGGCGCTTTACCATTTTTTATTTGTGCCGCTGACGATTGGATTGTCGGTGCTCTTGCTGATCATGGAGTCCGTGTATGTGATGACCGGACTTGAGATCTGGAAGCGCATGACGAAATTCTGGGGCCTGCTGTTTGGCATAAATTTCGCCATGGGCGTCGCCACCGGCATCACGATGGAATTTCAGTTTGGCACCAACTGGGCCTATTTCTCCCACTACGTCGGTGACATCTTTGGCGCGCCGCTGGCCATCGAAGGGCTGATGGCGTTTTTCCTCGAAGCGACCTTCGTTGGCCTGTTTTTCTTTGGCTGGGATCGGCTTTCGAGGCTTGCGCATCTGGTGGTCACCGCGCTCGTGGCGCTCGGCTCGAACCTGTCGGCGCTGTGGATACTGATCGCCAATGGCTGGATGCAAAATCCGGTCGGCGCACACTTTAATTACCAGACGATGCGCATGGAGCTCACATCGTTCAGCGCGCTGCTGTTCAACCCGGTGGCGCAGGCCAAGTTTGTCCACACTGTCGCGGCCGGGTATGTGCTGGGTTCGGTGTTCGTGCTGGCCATAAGTTCCTGGTATTTGCTGCGCGGGCGCAATGTCGAGGTGGCGAGGCGCTCGATGGCCGTGGCGGCCAGTTTTGGCCTGGCCTGCTCACTGTCGGTGGTCGTGCTCGGTGACGAGTCGGGATACGTCGCGAGCGAAAACCAGAAAATGAAAGTCGCAGCGATTGAAGCGGAGTGGAACACGGAACCGGCACCGGCCGGGTTTACCGTCTTTGGCCTGCCCGACACCGCTACGCATACCACGCGGGCCGCCATCAAGGTGCCGTGGCTGCTCGGGCTGATCGCGACCCGCTCGATCGACCAGCCAGTGGCTGGGATCGTGGAATTGGTGAATCGGGCGCGGGCACGAATCGCAAGTGGCACGCTGGCCTATACGGCTTTGCAGCGCCTGCGGTCCGAGCCGCCGCAGGCACCCGACGTTGCGGCGTTGCGGACGCTGCAGGCGCATCAGGCTGACCTTGGGTACGCATTTTTGTTGCTGCGCTTTACCGATAACCCGGCAGAGGCAAGCCCGCAACAAATTGATGCGGCCGCCTGGTCGACGGTGCCGAACGTACCGGTGCTGTTCTGGAGCTTTCGCGTCATGGTGGGGTTGGGCCTGTTTTTTATTGCGCTGTTCGCCACCGCGTTTTACCTGGCTACGCGCCACCACTTTGACCGGCACCCGTGGTTCCTGCGCCTGGCGTTCTTCAGCCTGCCGCTGCCGTGGATTGCGGCCGAGCTCGGCTGGATAGTGGCTGAATACGGGCGCCAGCCGTGGGCCATCGACGGCGTGTTACCGACGTTCATGGGTGCATCGCCGACCGCGGTAGGCAATGTCTGGCTGTCGCTGATCGGTTTTGTGGTCTTTTACACGTCGCTTGCGGTGGTCGATATCTTTTTGATGACCCGCGCCATCCGCCGTGGGCCCGACGGTCTCGGCTACTGGCCGATCCCGACAGGCCACCGAGCCGTTTGACCTAGGTGCAGCCATGTTTGAGTACGCAAGTCTGAGGGTGATGTGGTGGGCGCTGCTCGGAGTGCTGCTGATCGGCTTTGCGGTCATGGACGGGTTCGATCTGGGCGTGGCAGCCAGTTTCCGCTTTCTGGGCCGGACCGACCCTGAGCGCCGCGTGCTGCTCGCCTCGGTCGAGCCGGTCTGGGAAGGCAACCAGGTCTGGTTCATTCTGGGAGGTGGCGCGGCATTTGCCGCCTGGCCGCTGCTTTACGCCGCGTCATTCTCCGGTCTATATCTGGCGATGTTCCTGCTGCTGGTGGCGCTGATCCTGCGGCCGGTGGGATTTGGGTTCCGCAATCAGCTGGTCAATGCGCGCTGGCGCGCGTGCTGGGACTGGGCCCTCACTATATCCGGTGCCGTGCCATCCTTGCTGTTCGGGGTCGCCTTCGCCAACTTGTTTCTCGGTATACCCTTTTATTTCGATAGCCTGCAGCGGGTGGTTTACACCGGTGGGTTTTTCAACCTGCTGCATCCGTTTGCGTTGCTTGGCGGTGTCTTGAGCCTCTCGATGCTGGTGATGCACGGCGCCACCTACGCAGCGCTCAAAGTGGGCGAGCCGATGGGACAGCGGGCGCAGCTGCTTGGTCGCATCGCGTCCGCCGTATTTCTGTTGGCGTTCATCGGCGCCGGCTTGTGGCTCGCCTCAGCGATCGGCGGCTATCGGATCGTGGGCGCAATCGATCACAGCGGACCTTCGAATCCCACGCAAAAAGCCGTCGCGGTCATCACCGGGGCGTGGCTGAATAACTTCCATGAAATGCCGTGGATGTGGTTTGCGCCCGCCGGCGCCGTGCTGGCGGCCGTTGCCGTCCATGGCCTGCTGCATCTCGGGCGGTGCGGTGCGGCCTTCGTTGCCAGCGCGTTGGTTCAGGCCGGCACGATCTTGACGGCCGGCTTCGCGTTGTTTCCGTTCTTGCTGCCGTCAGCAGCGGTTCCTGGCCACAGCTTGACGGTCTGGGACGCATCCAGCAGTGCGGCGACGCTGCGCATCATGCTGGCAGTTGCAATCGTGTTCGTACCGGTTGTGCTCGCCTACACGACCTGGGTATTTAGAATGCTTAAGGGGCGCATTTCGCTCGACGCGCTGCATGAGCACGACGGCCCGTACTAACTAACGGAGCATCAACGGATGTGGTACTTCAGCTGGATTCTCGGCCTCGGGCTGGCAATGACATTCGGAGTGCTCAACGCCGTCTGGTATGAAGTCACTGAGCAGCAACGCGCCGATGGGGCGAAACCCAAGAGCACTTAGCGACTACATCGGTCGCGTCTTGCAAACATCAAAGGCTAATTAAAAGAGGAAACCGGTCGGCCATCATTGGCCGACCGGCCACCGCTGCCTCAACCGGATTTGCCGTTGCTTAGCGCCTTGTAAATGAGGGCGCCCAACACGGCGCCAGCAATGGGTGCGACCCAGAAGACCCACAGTTGCGAGATCGCCCAGCCGCCCACGTAGACCGCGACGCCGGTGCTGCGCGCCGGATTGACCGACGTGTTGGTCACCGGAATGCTGATCAGATGAATCAGCGTCAGGCACAGACCGATGGCCAGCGGCGCAAAGCCTGCCGGCGCGCGTTTGTCGGTCGCCCCCATGATTACGATCAGGAACATCATGGTCATGACCACTTCGCAGACGATTGCGGCGTGCAGCGAGTAGCCACCGGGCGAATGGGCACCAAACCCGTTGCTCGCGAATCCCGCGGCCACGTCAAAGCCGGGCTTGCCGCTCGCAATGATATACAGCACACCACCGGCTGCGATGGCACCCAGCACCTGGGCCACGATATAGGGAATGAGGTCACTGGCCGGGAAGCGCCCGCCCGCCCACAGGCCCACCGAGATCGCGGGATTCAAATGGGCTCCCGATATATGTCCGATGGCATAGGCCATCGTAACCACCGTCAGGCCGAACGCGAGCGCGACACCGAGCAGACCGATACCCACCTGTGGAAAGGCTGCCGCCAGCACCGCTGCACCGCAGCCTCCAAGTACCAGCCAGAAGGTGCCGAAAAATTCGGCGAGGTATTTATTCATGTTGTTCTCCGGTTATTGGCCGACGCGCTAGTTTGCCGCAAGCGACGCAAAACTTCAGCCATCCTACCGGTCGGGTGGTGTTTCGGTATGACGAAAGTCCGCTGACGGCCAACACCGGAAATTCTTTAGATGGATTTAGCCTCACCGAAGGCGCCGTTCAATGTACTCGCCACGCCGTAGTTAAAATCTCGGCGAGTATCACAACCCTATCGCCGTGTACTGAGTGGCAACAACCTGCCATTTGCCGTTAGCCATCTTCACCCAGGTATCGGTCCAGCGGGCATGCTCGTCGAAGGGCTTTCCCGCGTCGGTGCCCTTCCCCTTGTACCCGCCCGTCGCGATCGCCGTATTGCCAAACACCGTGACCTTCATATCCTCATCTTCGGCGCTGGTGTACTTGCGTGTCTTCGCATCGGCCAAAGTCTGAACCTTGTTTTGAATTGTCCCGTCCAGCCACGTGCAGACGTATCTCTCTGCCAGCAATGGCTCTGCCAGTTCGGGATTATTTGTCCTATCCGCCTGAATCCACTGGTCTTCCAGCGCAATGATGGCTTTCTCGGTGTCGCCGCTGGTCTGCTGGGCTTGTGACCAGCTAACGCCCGCGAGTGAAAGAAAACCGAGAAGACCCCACATGCATTTGAATTTCATAGCCACGCCTTCCTTTGTATTTTAAAGCATCTTAACGTGCCCGCGGATTGGATCCGAAACGTCACCGGAAGTCCAATAGGAGTTGGTGCTCATGGCGAGTTCGCCGAACTCCCGATTCACGACGGTCGGCAAACCCGGCCAAGCCCGGTCATTCGATGGGCCGAATGCCTACCGGAAAGCTGCCGCTCGCATCGTGTTTCGCTCGCCTGCCGAGTTGCGCGGTCTGCGTTCGCCGTCACGATCTGCTGCGCACTCAGTTGATCCGTACCATTGCGGCGCGCTCATGCTCCGTGAGCTGTGAAGCCATAACGACAAGCAGTCCCTTCCGGTCGCGAATGACTTCAGTTTGGGAAGCAGTCAGAGGCTGCTCGATCTTGTCGGGCGTCAGGTTAAACATAGCCCCGGTCAGGGGATCGACAATGACCATGCCAATCAAGCCCCCGAATAAAAAATTCCACCAGTACCAACCGCTCACGGTCGAATCGAGCCACACTTCCGCGGTCGCATGCGCTGGCATCTCGAACACCAGGCGATAATTCTGACCCTTAAAGTAGGCGTATTTTGGGTTCAGCTGAGCCACAAATGGCGTCGTACTCGTGAGCACCAATTTATTGTCGCGATCGTAAATGGAAACCTTGGCGCCGGGCGGCGTAGAAGCCACCGACACGGGCCGCGCTCCCCCGTGAACGATGGTTGCGCAGCCCGCCATTACGATGCACGCGCTAGCGGTCAGGACAGCAAGTATCTGTCTCAGCATGATTGTTCTCCTTTTGTTGCTGGGATTGGTCCCCGCCAAAACATGTCTCAATAGTGTAGCAAGCGATCTGGCCCATTTCCGGAAACTCGCCAATGGCAGCTCCGGGTCAGATTGAGACGCTACTGCCGGTCGCAGTACCGCGCGGCTGGCGGTGCTGGTGCGGTACTAGAGATCAGGGGAGGGAGGCTGCACCCGTGAACGGGTTGTAATGCCGCTCGGCCAGCGCTGCCCAGGCGGTCGCACCTAAGTGCGGCAAGTGCAGGTAAAGCCGCGGTTTGCCCGGCGCGGTGTCAAGCTCAAAACCGGTCGCAACGCTGCTGGCCGAAGTGGCGTAGTAACCCTCGGCAGCTCGTTGGCGGCTGACCGCTGCGAGCAATGCGGTCGCTTCGGTGTCACGATGCAGCAGACTCAGCAATGTGCTGACCTGAGCAGTGCCTTCGGTCCACGGGCTGGTGCTCGCCGTGCTGTACAGATACCCGTCTCCTGATCGCAGCCGTTGCTGCACCGTCGTGACTACGGCGGCATAGCGCGTGGCCGCCCCCGGAATTGCCAGCAGCGGCCAGACCTGGGCATCCAGTGCCAGCGCGGGGTTTGGGGTCACGCCATCGTTCACCGTCCCGGCGGCGAAGCACTGGCAGTTGGCATCGAACATGGCCGCGACCAGCTGCTCGGCGGCCACGGCGCGCCGCGTCCAGGTCGGCTCGCCGGTAAGCTGCGCCAGGCGGCGAAACGCCGCCGCGAGATCCGTGTTGTGCTCGGTGGATTTCCAGCGCAAAGACTCCGGCACCGGCTCATGTCCGAAGGTGCCGCCGGTGAAGCCACCGGCGCCGCGGGTATCGAGCTGCCTTGCGACCCAGGCGCCGATTTGCTCGGCGCCTTTCAGGTAGGGCGATGGACCGGGCGCTTGATACACGGCGAGCAGTGCCAGGATGGCCCACGCCATGTTCCCGGTATCGGTCGCCACCTGCGAGCGATCCTCCACCCACACCTGCTTGGAATCGTCCCACCAGCCCGCGAGCTTGACGGGTCCGGCACCGATGGGTCCGGCGGCATAGCCGTTGCGCAATCGTCCATCGTGCCAGTAGCGGTCCCGGTTCAGCGCCGCAAGCAGGCCGTCGGCCACACTGCGGGCCAAATCCGGCCGCCCGCAACCGACCAAGGCGATGACAGCCGCGGCGTTGTCATAGGCGAATGCGGTCGCGTGCAGCGGGCCTTTGCCTGCCGTGGGGAAACTGGCCAGTAAGTGCGGTGCGCCGCTCCCGCCACTGGCCAACCCGGCAAGTGTGGCGCAGGCACCTGGCGTTGCGGCGGTGCGCGCAGTCACATCTTCGGCCGCGGTTCCGGGCAAGCTTAAGCCAAGCAGCAAGGATGCAACGAGCGGCAAGACGTTGCCCGCGTCGCAATGCTGGTCGATCTGCGCCCTCGGCTTCATGCAAATTGAGTGTGAAAGCATCGGGCGGCTCTGGCAAGCTGCCGGCTGTGAACGCGCCGGGGAGCTGAGATGTCGGAACTTATCATTGGACTGGCAATTTTTCTGGGATCCCATTCGATCGGCATGACGGTACCGCAGTGGCGAACCGACATGATCCGGCGCATCGGCGACCGGGCCTGGATGGGGTTTTATTCCCTGGTGTCAATCGCGAGCCTCGTGCTGATCGTGCACGGTTTTGCGGTGGCGCGCCGCGCGCCGATTCTGCTGTACGTGCCGCCGCCGCTATTGCACACGGTAGCGGTGGTGCTGATGGTGCCGGTGCCGTTGCTGGTACTGGCATCGGTGCTGCCCGGGAAGATCCAGGCAGTAACCAAACATCCGCTGCTGCTGGCCGTGAAGGTGTGGGCACTGGCGCACTTACTCGCCAACGGCACTGCGGCCGACGTGCTGCTGTTCGGCAGCTTGCTAATCTGGGCCGGCCTCGTGCGGGTGTCGCTAAAGCGCCGGCCGCGAAGGCCGCGCGCCACTGTGCCGACCGGCCGCTGGAACGACGCCGTGGTCGTAATGTTTGGCCTCGCGCTCTATGTCGCGTTCCTGCTGTGGTTCCACCAGTGGCTGTTCGGCGTTGCGCCGTTGGGCTGAGCGCGCCGGCCCGCCGGGCCGGCGCGACAGCAACCGGCGGCTTAAGTTGATCCTCCGATGCTGAGAAAGCTGAAGAAACTGAGCCAGCACGAGCGGGTCAAGCAGCTCGGGCCCGGTCTCATCACCGGCGCGGCCGATGACGATCCAAGCGGCATTGCCACTTATTCGCAAGCCGGAGCGCAGTTCGGCTACGGCCTGCTGTGGACCGTGGTGGTCACCTACCCGCTGATGGTGGGAATCCAGATGGTCAGTGCGCGCTTCGGCTGCATTACCGGCCGCGGACTGGCCGCCAATATCAAGCTGGCCTACCCGCGATCGCTCTTGTACCTGATCGTCGGGCTGCTGGTGGCCGCCAATACCTTCAACCTGGCGGCCGACATTTCGGCCATGGGCGATGCGCTGCGATTGCTGCTCGGCGGATCGGCGCATGTTTATTCCCTGACCTTCGGCCTGCTATGCCTGGTGCTGCAGGTGTTTCTCAGTTACCGGCACTACGTGCGCTTCCTCAGGTGGCTGACGCTGGCATTGCTGTCCTACGTCGCCGTGATGTTCACGATCCGGGTGCCGTGGAGCGCCGTACTGGTCGGTGCACTTTGGCCGAAACTGTCCCTCAATCACGATCTGCTGACGATGGTGGTCGCGGTCTTTGGCACGACCATCAGTCCCTACCTGTTCTTCTGGCAGGCGGCGCAGGAAGTGGAGGAATCGAAAGCCGCCGGCGTACACGGCCGCAAGCCGCACGTGACCGCAAAGGAAAAGGCCGAGGTGCGCCAGCACCTGCGGCGAATCCGCTGGGACACCTACTTCGGCATGGGTTTTTCCAATATCGTCGCGTTCTTCATCATTGCCACCACGGCGGCGACACTGCACGCCGCCGGCATTACCGATATCCAGACCTCGGCGCAGGCGGCCGAGGCGCTGCGGCCCATCGGCGGCGACTTCACCTTCCTGCTGTTCAGCATGGGCATTATCGGCACGGGCCTGCTGGCGGTGCCGGTGCTGGCGGGATCGGCGGCCTACGCGGTCGCGGAAAGCTTTGCGTGGCGCACTGGCCTGGATCTGAAACTGCGCGAAGCCAAGGGCTTTTACACCATTATTGCGGTGGCCACGCTCGGCGGCGTGGTGCTGGATTTTGCGCGCGTTAATCCAATTCGAGAACTGATCTGGAGCGCTATCCTGAACGGCGTCATCGCCGTGCCGATCATGGTCGTCATGATGCTGCTGGCCGGCCAGGAGCGGATCATGGGCCCGTTCGTGATCCGCAGGCCATTGCGTCGTCTTGGCTGGGTCGCCACGGCGGTCATGGCGATTTCAGTGGTGTCGATGTTCGTGACGCTATGAGGTTGCTGGCATAATCTGTACGCGGGTTGCCATAACATTCCGGCAAATAGCTTTGCACCCGTAAACCGTGAGCATCATCAAGGACCGTGCGATTTCTGCCCGGCATGCTGAGGCCATGGAATCAAAAGACACCTTCATGCGCGTTGCCGTCCTGGCCTCACTTGCAGTCGTGTTCGCCTTTGCGATCCTGGTGCATTTCCATTCCTGATTGACGAGGATCCGGCGACCGACGCGCTGCGCCTGCGGCTCTGCTAGGCCTGATCAGGCACGATTGATTCTCACGCACTGAGTACGCTGGCCACGTTGGCGCCCGCGGCGAGCAGCCGTTGGTGGCCGCCGAGCGCCTGTAGCGACAGCAAGGCCAGAATGCCGCTGACCCGCGCGCCCTGCCGCTCCACCAGGCGCTTGGCCGCCAGCAGCGTGCCGCCGGTGGCGATCACATCATCGACGATGATCACGGCGCTCCCCGGCTGCAGCCGGTTGCTTTGCATCTCGACCTGGTCGTGCCCGTATTCGAGGCTGTAACTTTCGGCCGTCACCGGCGGTGGCAGCTTGCCCGGCTTGCGAATCAGAATCAGGCCGCGATCAAGCCGCACGCTCAGCGCCGCGGCAAAAATCAAACCACGCGATTCAATACCGGCCAGGCGGTCGACCTGCCAGCCGGCTATCAGTTCTTTCATGCGGTCGAGGGCCTGCGCAAACGCGCGCGGATCGGCCAGCAGCGGGCAGATATCCCGATAGATGATGCCAGGCCGCGGAAAATCCGCGACGCACGGCAGGTAGTCGAGCAGCTCAAGCATGGCAGTTCAGGATCCGGGGGTGAGTGTGATGGCGCTGATCGTGGTACTTGAGTCCAGGTTGTCAAGGCGACCACTGCCGGCCGGCCAGCGTGAATGGATAACTTAACCGGACTGGTCCGCGCTGCTCGAATCAGCGATGCGGGCAACTTTCCCGACCGGCTGCGTTTCGTTCAGCCGCGTCAGGTCAACGACCGTGTGATCGTTATCGATCGCAATAATGTCGACAAAGCGCTGGTCATACAATATCTGATCGGCCGAATACTCGGTGCGCGCGTGGACCTGCTGCTCGAGGGTATCGTCCTGGCCGCTGATCGAG
>DASWBL010000251.1:0-7227 GCA_036390615.1 Steroidobacteraceae bacterium
GACTTCTTGCTAACATCGGATGCATCCGTAACCGTGGCAAAGACCCGGATGGGGATAAAAATGGAGGTTGTCCCGTGAGTGGCCCGACCGGCGTTGCGCCGCACCGCATCGTTTCTACCTCCTCGGTCATTGCCGTGTTTATCGGCAATGGCTTGGAGTTTTACGATTTCTGTAGCTACGGCCTCTTTGCCATCTATATCGGCAAGGCTTTTTTCCCAACTAACGACGGGTCGCTGAGCCTTTTGTTGTCGTTGGCCACATTCGGAATCGGCTTCGTATTTCGTCCCATCGGCGCAATCGTGCTGGGAACGCTCGGCGACCGCGTTGGCCGCAAACCCGCGATGCTGCTGTCGTTCTTATTGATGGGCATCGGCATGTTGGGCCTCGGGCTCACGCCTTCCTATGCGCGTATCGGTATCGCAGCGCCAATCCTGGCGGTCCTGTTCCGACTCGTTCAGGGATTCGCGCTGGGTGGCGAGGTGGGTCCGTCAACGGCTTATATGGTCGAGGCGGCGCCGCCGGGGCGTCGCGGGCTTTATGGTTCCATGCAGTTTTTGACGCAAGACGCTGGCACGCTCTTGGCCGCATTGGTGGGTTTGGCGTTGTCGGCGGCGCTGAGTCCCCAGAACTTGCAGGATTGGGGTTGGCGCATCGCGTTTCTATTGGGCGTGATCATCGTTCCGTTCGGGCTTTTCATGCGAAACCGCCTCGCGGAAACGCTGGATCTCGCCGATGCAGGACCTCATGTGGCGCCTACGGCCGCCGGCGCGCCGGCTCATCGCGTAGCTATCAGGCCTTACCTGCCGATTATTGCTTTCGGCCTGGTCCTGTTTTCATGCGGCGGTATTGGCTCCTACGTGCTCGATTACATGACAACCTATGCGCTCAATACGCTGCACATGCCGCCCCATGTGGCATTTGGCGTCAGCGTGGTCACGGCGACAATTCTGATCTGCTTCAGGCCTATCAGTGGACTTTTATCCGATCGTTACGGTCGCAGGCGAATCATCATGGCAGGCTACGGGCTGATGCTCGTGCTCGTGCTGCCATCCTTCTGGATCATCAATCGCTACCCCTCGGCCATGACCCTCTACTCCATGATGGGGCTTATCGCCGTGATGTTCGGCATCGCTATTCCGCCGGTCATCGTCGCATTGACCGAGGCGTTGCCGAAGAAAATCCGATCCGGCGTTGTGGCCACCGCGTACGCGTTCGCAGTATCGGTATTTGGCGGATCGACGCAATTCGTCATCACCTGGCTGATCCGGCGCACGGCTGATCCGCTCGCGCCAGCGTGGTACTGGATGGGCGCTATAGTTTTGGGTCTCACGGCCGCATCGCTGATGCCGGAAACTGCGCCCGTGAAAAATAAATTCAGCACGGAGAGCCCACCGCAGGCTGCTATCGCATGATGAGTGCCTAGCAAACCGCTCGACCAGACCACGCCGTCCCCGATGGGCATAAGTGCAGGCGACGAAGTATCGGTCCGCATCGCTGCGTCGGCGACCGCAGGAGATCATGTAACCCCGTCGTATCTTCGATTAGCGATCCTCGCCTCGATCGTGGTCTTTATCCTTGTCGTGCCCACGACCGTGCCCTTCGCCACGCTGGTGCTGCTGCGGCACGTACACCTCGTTGTACCAACGGTCCGATACGAAGTAGACCGGGCGACCGCACGCGTTGTATTCGCGGCAATGGCGGCTCCAGTGCTTCTCGTGTCCCGGAGGTACGTGGAGATAGAGCGGCGGAGGCGCTTCGACCGCAACCGGTGGAGGAATCGCCACGACCGCCCTCGGCGCGATCAGCTCTGGTGCCGGCAGGCCGCCACCGATATTGATCTGCCCGTAAATGCCAGGGACAGCGATATTGATCGAGCCACTCACCTGGGCCTGGGCAGGTGCGGTCACGGCGCACGTCAACAACCCCGCCACCGCCGCAGTGGTCAGAAGAATTTTGGCGCTGCGCTTCATACACACTCCGTGCGTCGTCAGGGGATTCGCAGTTTGAACTCCGAATTTCACGACCGCAATATGAAGCGGCGTCAGCGAAAGCCGACACGAAAGGTTCACAGCGACCTACATGAAGTTCGCGAAGGTGCTGGCCACATCGTGGATCTCGCGCGGTATCGGCGTGGCACTGACCTTGTGCGGCGCATGGCGCCTTATCGAGCCCTGAGGTATGTATTCATCAGGGACGCGCGTCAAGCAAGGTCCTGAGCGGCGCGATCACCAGCTCGGAACTCTAGAGCAGTTAAAAGCGGTGGGCGAGATCGATGGGAAAAGCGGCAAATTAAAAGCCGCTTTCAATCTGCCGCCCGGCTAATTCCGGGAGCGTCGCTCTAAGCAGGATCAATCGAGCTTTCAGGTGGTCCTCGATGTCGGGCAATTTTGGCCGAGTAAGGGGACGGTGCAAGATGCCGCCCCAAGGCCGTGCTCGTGCAGGCATGCGGAAACTGGCATGCTGCATGCCTCAGCGGCCGCGGGAGCAACATGTGTCACTCTTTATCTCCGGATGCCCGCTTTGGCTCACTGCGATCCTGCTGCTCATTTTGCCCGCCGCCGCCGCGACCGGCGCGCTGATACTAGTCCGCGGCCATGTGGGCGTTGAGCGGCTGTCCACGAACAACGAGGTCGCGGGCTTCAAATTTGCGGTGGTGGGCGTGATCTATGCGGTACTGCTCGCATTCGCGGTCATCGTCGTGTGGGAGAGGTTCAACGAGGCCGAGGTCGCCGTAGTAGAGGAGGCCGGCGCCGCCGCGAATGTTTACCGGCTGTGCAGTGGCAATGAGCCCGAAGCACTCGCTACACGCGCCGCGCTGGGCAACTACCTGAGACTCGCGATCGCGCAGGACTGGCCGCAGATGGCGGCCGAAAAGGAAAGCACCGATGTGACCCGGGCGCTGGATGTGCTTTATGCATCCACACTGCGCCTGGCGCAGACCGATTCGCGCCAACCTGCCGTGGTATACGAGCTGCTCAATCAGGTCGACACCATCACCAAGGCCCGCCGCAGCCGGCTGCACTTGGCGGCCGGCATCGTTCCGGGCGTGCTGTGGACTGCGTTGGCCCTCGGGGGCATCCTGACGGTGGCTTTCACATTCTTCTTCGGTACCGAGATTTTGAATGCCCAGCTCATGATGACCGGTGCGCTCACGATCATCGTGTTCCTCGGACTGTTTGTGATTGTAGCTATCGATCACCCTTTTACCGGCCCGGTGCATGTTGGCAGCGATCCGCTGCAACACGTGCTCGAGGATTTTGCCGGTCGCTGACCGGGTTTAAGCTGGCGCGGTGGTGGGCGCGATCGATGAGAAAAGCGGCAAATTAAAAGCCGCTTTCAATCTGCCACCCGGCACCTATGGGGTGACCGTGCTGCATGACGAGAATAGCAACGGCAAAATGGACACGAACTTCTTTGGAATTCCATCAGAGCCGATGCGCTTGCGTGTCCGCAAAGACAATACGATCAGTTGCGCACACGGCACAGCGCGGCTCGCGCAGGGTGCAGCGGTCGCTGATCACCATGGCGCCGCATCCCCGGCAATGGGCCAGGGCAAGTTCCTGGCCATTGGCCAGCGCGTCGACGAGAAACGCCGCGTGCTCAAAGGAAATACTGGCATCGCCGACGAAGGCGCCGAAGGATTCAAATGCCTGACACAGCAGTTGCGCCTGGTGAATCCCCGGGCTGAGGCGCGGTGCATCGGCCACGCTGCGGCCTGAGAGCATGCCGACCAGGCAGCAAAGGCTTGCCAGCAGGTCCGATTGCTGGCGCAGACGAGCACTGCCAGTGAAAAAAGTCGCCTGGTGAGGTGACTGGCCGCGGCGACGGCGCACGCGCACACCTTGATCACCGCTCAGATAGGAGCGGTAAAGCTTGCGGATCCGATCATCGCTCAATCCGGTCCACTGGCGGATCGTGCGCGTGCGTGCCTCGTGGCGGATGAGCCTCAGTGCCACATCGAGCCGCGTGCGGTCGCGGTGGTAACGGTCGTCGGAAACGCGCATCAGGTCCTCCTCCGGGGCGTCACGTCAGGCTAGCTCTGAAATTGGTCTAAATATCCCAAAAATAATACTTCATGCCAAGCGCATTTGGGGGCAATATCTGGCGGAATCGCGGAGGAATGCCGATGACGGAGCCGACACCAAGCCCCTGGGTGGGCACCAGCGGCAACTGGGATATCGAATTGCTGGAGCCGCTAACGGAGATCAACGAGCGGGTGCTGGAGGCGCTGGCCGCTGGCGCGGCCGGCGGCGGACCGAGCTGCTCGCCGCTGTGCCAGGCCCCGAACATCCCGTGGCGCGCGCTCGGCGCCGAGGCGCGCCAGCGGCTGGCGTCCTGCCCGTACCTGTTGATCGACGGCGGCTTTGCGCGACCGGAGCTTTGGGTCAGGCCGCTGGGTGGCGTGGTACGGGACGTCCGGCCGGGCGGCCGGGCTTTTGCTGCGGTGCTTGGACCTGGCACGGTTCGCTGTGTACTGATGCTCGCCTGGCACCTGGCGCGGGCCAACCGGCTCGCCGGCCGGATTGCCTTGGGGCTATCCGAGCCCTGCGCGGCGCTGATTGCCGCCGGCCGGTTGCGCGACATGGAGGCGCTGGCCGAGGCCGGGCCCTGGTGGATCAGCCCGCGCTGGGAGTCGCGCTCCGAGATCTGGCGCCAGCTGCTTGAAGCGGCAGTGGGCCAGCGCCCGGGCCGGTTACGGACCATGCAGCTGCGCGGGCTACAGCTGCTTGCAGCCAGCGTCCTGCCCCCTTAAGCGGACAGCCCGCCGGTCGCCGGGGAGGCTGGCGCATTGGCGCGAATGTGCTAATTTGCCGGCCCGCTGCCAGGCGCGCCCCGCGTCCCAGCTACAGGTAATGCCATGACTGCCACGCTCCCGCTGGTGCGGGATTAGTACGCCAATGCAGGCACTATCGATTCGCGGCCTCACGAAGGTTTATCGCAACGGCGTGCAGGCGCTTAAGGGCGTTGACCTTGACGTGGCGCAGGGGGACTTCTTCGCACTGCTGGGCCCGAATGGCGCCGGCAAGACCACGCTGATCGGGATTATCACCTCGCTGGTCAACAAGACCGCCGGCACAGCAACCGTGTTTGGATTTGACGTCGACCGGCAACTGGAGCGGGCCAAATCCTGCATCGGCATCGTGCCCCAGGAGCTGAATTTCAACCAGTTCGAAACGCCGCTGACGATCGTGATCAATCAGGCCGGCTTTTACGGCATTCCGCGTCCGGTGGCGCGCGAGCGGGCGGAGAAATATCTGCGGCAGCTGCAGTTGTGGGACAAGCGTAACGGCGCGGCGCGCGGCCTGTCCGGCGGCATGAAGCGCCGCCTGATGATCGCCCGGGCGCTGATGCACGAGCCGCGGTTGTTGATTCTCGACGAGCCCACCGCCGGAGTCGACATCGAGATCCGCCGCTCTATGTGGGAGTTTCTGCAGGGGATCAACGCGCGCGGCACGACTATAATTCTTACGACCCATTACCTGGAAGAGGCCGAGAGCCTGTGCCGCGACATCGCCATCATTGACAAGGGCACCATCATCGAGCGCGACCGGATGGGCAATCTGCTGCGCCGGCTGCACACCGAGACTTTTGTACTGAATCTGCGGGCGCCGCTCGCCGCGCTGCCGCCTGTCGCGGGCTTTGCGCTGACGCGCGTAGACGATCAGGAAATCGAGGCCGAGGTGTCCAAGGAGCAAAGCCTTAACGATCTGTTCGCGCAACTGTCCGCCTGCGGTGTCGAAGTCGTCTCGATGCGCAACAAGGTCAACCGCCTCGAGGAAATCTTCATGCGCCTGGTCGACGCCGGAGGCGGCAATGGCTGAGCTGCCGGCACCGGCTGCACCGGGGCTGACCCCGATGAGCACGATCCGCTGGGTCGGCTGGCGCACGATCGTGATCCGCGAGTACGGGCGCATCGTGCGCATCTGGGGCCAGACCCTGGTGCCCTCGGCGGTCACCGCCATCCTTTACTTCGTGCTGTTTGGCTCACTGCTGGGCCGCCGCGTTGGTCAGGTCAGTGGCTTCGATTACAAACAGTACCTGGCACCCGGATTGATCATGATGGCCGTGATCACCAATTCCTACGGCAACGTGGTCTCCTCGTTCTTCGGCGCCAAGTTCGGCAAGCACGTCGAGGAGATGCTGGTCGCGCCGCTCCCCAACTGGGTCATTGTGTCCGGCTACGCGACCGGCGGGCTGCTGCGCGGCATGATGGTCGGCGCCGTGGTCACTGCCGTTGCGCTGATCTTTTCGCGCCTGCCGGTGCATCATCTCGGGTTGATCCTGGCCGCGGTCGTGCTGTCGTCGCTGGTGTTCTCCTTAGGCGGCTTCATCAACGCCGTATTCGCCAAGAATTTTGACCAGGTCAACTGGATCCCGGCCTTTGTGCTCAATCCGCTGACTTATTTCGGCGGCGTGTTTTATTCCGTGTCGATGCTGCCACCGTGGGCCGCGACGATTTCGCAGATCAATCCGATTCTTTATATGGTCAATGCTTTTCGCTACGGCTTTCTCGGCACGGCGGACGTGTCAGTGCCGTTTGCGTTTGGCTTCATGGCGCTGCTGGCGGTCGGCCTGTTTGCGCTCGCGGTGAAGCTGATGGACCGCGGCGTCGGCATCCGCGATTAGCGCCGCGGCGAAGGCTGAGGAATTTGGCCGCAACCGACAGTGGGACTGATGCGCAGGTGACCGGGCGCGGCGGCTGCCTGTGCGGCGGTGTCCGCTACCAGGTGCACGGCCCATTGCGCGGCGTGATCGCCTGCCATTGCTCGCAGTGCCGCAAGACCAGCGGCCATTTTGTCGCTGCGACGCAGGCGCTGGCGGCAGATCTTGAATTGACGGAGCGGTCGACGCTGCGCTGGTACCGCTCCTCGCCCGATGCCGAGCGCGGCTTTTGCTCGCGCTGCGGCGGCAACCTGTTCTGGCGGCCGCAGGCTCCCGGTGCGCCACTCATCAGCATCATGGCCGGTACGCTGGATCCGCCGACCGGATTGCAATTCGTGCAGCACATATTCACGGCCGACAAGTCCGATTACTACGACATCAACGACGGCGTGCCGCAGCAGCGGCAATGGGAAGATTAAGTCGCATGCCGGCGCCCGCCGCGACGCCCGGATTTCGGACTGTGATGCGATCCGCACTCTCTGGTAGTGCTCTGCAAAGCGGGCCGTAACGCGGCCCCTGTCATGCGGCTGTAACGGTTCGGTCATCAGCCGTATATATCCGCTG
>DASWBL010000252.1:0-3248 GCA_036390615.1 Steroidobacteraceae bacterium
GCAAAACAGAGCAAGGTTCGCCACTAAAGCGCTGCGCGCAAACCGCTGCATCCAGATAGGACTCAATTTAGCTCCGCTAGCGCCACGCCGGACGGCAGCTGTTCCGGAAAGTAGGCACGGCCTGCGAAGGCGCGCATATGACCGCTGCTTTCCACAACCACGCCGGGCAGCGCAAGCCGCAATGAACGGCGGGATCCCCGATCGGTAAGTGCCGCCAGCGCCGCCGTGTAAGCAGCGAAGTGCACACCCAGGAGCGCGCGCATGTCCGGCATTACCGGGCCCATCCAGCTCACCGCGAATACCGTTCCCTCGTGATCAAGGTACTCGCGTACCCGCACGCCGCCGGCCAGGTATTCCTGCTGCACGTACTGCGGCAGTTCCGTAGTGCGGGCCAAAGCGCCCGCAGCCGCCACATCGGCCTGCACGCTGCCGGCGTCGCCACCGAGGGCCGCTTGCGCCGCAGTGCCCCAAACCAGCGCGGCGACCAGCACAGTGCCCACGACCAAACGTTGCTTCACCAAGCCTTCCATGCCTCCATATTACATCCGCTCTTGTACCACGTTCGCTGTCGTAAGGCAGCGACAGGATGCCTGAGGCGGCGGTGAGATTGGGCCCGACATGCGAGAGGCTGTTGCTGCAGCAAATGCTGGCGGGAAAGCTTCATTGGGCATCAGGCGGCGTGCCGGCCGCGGTGATGCCCGATCTAAACTGCAGGGACCGGATGCCGGGCGTCAGCGATGCTTGAAGTCCGCCAACGCCTGGCGTCGATCAGTCGTGCGTCGCTCCCGTTTCGGCGGGCGCGAAAACCGTCACTGGATCCGGCCGCAGCCTGCGCGCGCTCTTAAAATCTGTGGTTGCATCGGCGAGCGATACCGCCACCGCATCCCCGCCTGATTCATAGCTCACGGCCTTGCGCAACTTGCCAGCCCCTAACGTCAATTAGGCCATCAGGCGCTGGCAGTTGCGGGTCGCGGTGATCGGAACTATCGCGTGTTGCCCGGCGATGCGGACGTTCAGTGTTTCCTTACCGGCATAAGCGTAGCGCAAGAAATTCCAATTTTCATCAGCCGCGGCGCCTTGATCGGTGCGCGCGCGGCGACGATGGCGGGCCGATGCGAAAGCCCTGTCCGCATTTAATCCGGCAAGGACATGGCCGTGGCGATCACCGCGACGACCCGTTGTTTTGCGATTGACTGCCGCCACCCTGGCCGAACGGGGAATTGCCACCCGGCGCGCCGTTCGATAAGCCAGGCTGGCCAGGCGATGACCCGCTGTTTTGGAACGGATTGCCGCCATTCTGGCCGAACGGGGAGTTTCCACCGGGAACGCCGGGCGACGAACCGGATTGGCCGGACGACGGCAAGGCGCCCGGGGTGGACTGCATTGGGACGCCCGGATTACTGAGGCTCGAAGACGAAGAAAAGCCTGACCCCAGCGGACCGCGCTGCAGGCTCGGCGGGGAGTAAATAAACTGCCAATCGCAGTAACAATCAGCGTCGCTGAAGGTCTCGTCTGCCAGGTTGAAGCCGCTGCGCTTGAGCGGCTTGGCCTTGGAGGCACTGGCCACACCCATGATGCCGCCGTCCGGCGCACGGATCAGCGTCCAGTCCGCCAGCCCCGTCATCGGATCTGCGTATAGGCGACGCAGGAAGCGCCGCGTCTGCGCGGCGCCATTATCCCGCACCAGGTCCTCAAGTTGCAGCGGGTAGCGGCCACCGCTGAAGCGGAAAAAGCCGATCGCGCGCCGTATTGCATCCCCGCGATAGATCAGCTCCACTTCGCGTTCCCGCCGGGCCTGCGTCGACCAGACTTCGCCGACTGCCGCGAGCGCGGCGCCGATGATAACGATGGCAATCAAAAGACCAATATAGGCAAATCCGGCCGCGCGGGCGCGGGAGGCCACGGTGGCGCTACCAGCTCGCAAAGAGCGTGCCGTCCATCGATTTAGACGGTGAGCCACTGTGTACATCGCGCATGCCTGGGTGATCCGGATCATCGGAAGCCACCACGGTCCAGGTCTCGGCTGATTTGGTTATCGGGTCGATGGGCACCGTGCGGATGTAGTGCTTGTCGACCAGCGCCGGCAGCGCGTCCGGATATTGCCCCAGATCGCCGTAGAATTTATCGATCGCCTCGCGCATCACCGACAGATCATGCTTGAGGATGGTTTCGCGCGATTTTTCGACCGCGTGGAAATAGCGCGGCACGGCGATCGTCAGCAGCATGCCGATGATGCTCATCACGACCAGCAGCTCGATGAGCGTAAAACCGCGGTGCTGCCCGTTACCAGTCATGGTACGGCACGCCGTTGATGCCGGAGCCCGGCGCCAGCGAATAGACGTCGTAGACATCGTCGCCCGCCGCGGGGTCATCCGGCGGACTTGCGTAGCTGCGCAGGCCCCAGGTATCGGCCGAAGCGACTGCGCCATCCGGAAAAAACGGATCGCGCGGAATGCGACGCAGGAAATAAATCATCGCCTGCTTGTCGCTGCGGGTGTCGACCACGCCATCGACCAGCAGCTGCAGCGTCGCCGGATAGCCGGTGGTATCGAGCTTCTTTTCGACCCGGCCCTGATCGGCCGCGCTTTTGTAAGCATCCAGGGCGTTGCGGATTTCGCGCAGCGCGGCGCGCAGCTCCGTCTCTTTGACGCGCTGCGTGGCTAGCCGCGCCAGTGGGAATGCGGCGGTCGCCAATAGCCCCACAATGGCGACCGTTATCACCAGCTCAATCAATGTAAATCCGCGCGCGCGCATGGCAAGAACTTCCCGGACCTGTGTCCCTAATTGGGGTTCTGAATCAGCACGTTGAGCGGCGGCGCCGGGGCGTTGGCGGTCGGTACGCCGCCCGGCCCAAGCGCTGACACCTGCGCTGCCAGCGCGCTGGCGCTGCGCGGGGATAGTGCCTTGAAATGCAGCAGCATCACGCCGCCGCTTGGGATGGGGTCCTCGCTGGAGGTCACGTCGATCTGCGCCCCGCCGCTGCGCTCATCGACCGTGGGGCTGCCGGCGCTGGCGGGAATCGCATCACCCGCGGTGGCGCTGAGCAGCTGGATGGCGCTCGGGTCGAAGCGAACCTGGCCGTGCAGGTGGGTAATGACTCCGTCTGTAGTCATTTTGACGTTGACGTCAAATTCCTGGCCGACTTTCACCTCGGTCGGGCCGTCCAGTATGGTCGTGGTCTTTGGCGGCGCGCCCGTCGATTGGGCCTGCGCCGCCTCGGCACGCAACACCGCATCGACGCTGGTCCC
>DASWBL010000253.1:0-3377 GCA_036390615.1 Steroidobacteraceae bacterium
CGCGCACATCAGGCCAGAGGTAAAAGGCTCCGTCGGGGCGTTGCAAATCGAGGGCGGGCTGCAATATGGGCAGCACGCGATCAAATTTCTCCCGATAGAGCGCACGGTTCGCGACGACATGCTGCTCGTCGCGCCAGGCCGGAATGCTCGCCAGCTGTGTCGGCAGCGGCATGGCGCAGCCATGGTAGGTCCGATAAAGCAGGAAGCGCTCGATCAGCGCCGGATCGCCGGCGACAAACCCAGAGCGCAGGCCCGGCACGCTGGAGCGCTTAGACAAACTCCGAAATATCACGCATCTGGCAAATTCTGCGTGGCCGGCCTCGTGCGCCGCCTTGAGCAAAGACGGCGGCGGCGCGAGCTCATCGAGGTAAAGATCGGCGTAGCACTCGTCGGCGGCGACGACAAAATCGTAACGCTCGGCAAGTTTCAGCGCCGCGCGCAGATACGCAAGATCAAGTACCACCCCGGTCGGATTCCCAGGTGAGCACAGGATCAGCATCTGGCAGCGTTGCCAGATCGCCGCAGGCACGTCCTCAAGCGCCGGCACAAAGCGCCGGGCCGGCGTGCAATTCATGTAATAAGGCGCGGCACCTGCCAGAATCGCTCCCCCCTCGTAGATCTGATAGGCCGGATTGGGCATTGCGACCAGCGCACCCGGTTTCGGATCAACGATGCACTGTATGAATGCGAACAGCGCTTCGCGCGTGCCGTTGACCGGCAGCACCATGCGTTCCGGGTCGACGCGTGCCGCCGATGGCAGGGCGACCCGTTGCAGTGCCGCGGCCATTGCCTCGCGCAGCAACGGCAAACCCTTGGTTGCTGGGTAACTGCCGAGCTGATCGACACTCGCCGCCAGCGCGTCGAGCACCAGCCGCGGCGGCTGGTGGCGCGGCTCGCCAATCGACATTCCGATGTGTGACAGCCGATCCGGCGGCCGGGCGCCGGCAAGCAGCCGCGCCAGCCGTTCAAAGGGGTAGGCCTGCAGCTGTGTCAGGTGCGGGTTCATGCCGCCTGGGCGGGACTGAGTGCGGCCGTCAGCCGCGCGCGCAGCCGCTCAGCCGCCGCGGCATTGAGCGGTAGCTGGGCGCGATCAGTAATGTAGAAGACGTCCTCAGCGCGTTCGCCGAGCGTGCTGATCTTGGCGGCGTGCAGATCGACACGCTCTTCCCACAGCACTTTGCCGATATCGCACAGTAGCCCCGGCCGGTCGCCGGCCACTAGCTCAAGCACCGAGCGGCTGTTGCGCTCATCGATGCTGATGCTGATATGCGTCGGCGTGCGAAACACCCGCAGCTGCCTGGGCGCGCGGCGAAAGACCGCGAGCGGCGCCTCCTCAGGGCGGTGCAGGGATCCCCACAGCGCGCGCTCGATCTCGTCGATCCGTTCAAGATCATTGATGGCAGTGCCGTCTTCTTCCAGTACATGGTATTCGTCGAGTGACCAGCCATTGGTCGCTGGCGTAATGCGCGCGTCAACAATCGTCAGCCCGAGCTGATCGAGCACCGCGGTGGCCCGGGCAAAGCCATGCCGCCGGTGTGCGGCGTAGATCAGCACGGCCGTAGTCCCGCGGGCGCTGCGCGCCTCAACGGATACCACCGGCTCATCCGAGTCCGGTTCGCGCGCGGCGAGCAGGCGCGTGTGGCGCGCAATTTCCTCGGGCTGGTGGCGCAGGAAATACGCGGTCGGGAGCGGCGCCCAGGCCCGCTCGGCCATCGCCGCCGTGATCTCCATGGTCAGCAGCTGCTGCCGGGCGGCGGCCTGGTTCTCGCGCACCAGTTCGTCCTGATCGATCGGGCTCTCAATCCCGCGGCGCAGCGCCTGGCGTACCCGCTCGTGAAACTCCTGGAACAGCGACGCCTTCCAGGAGTTCCACAATTTGGGATTGGTGCCGCGCACGTCTGCACAAGTAAGTACATATAAATAATCGAGGTGCGCCTCATCGCCTACCGTACGCGCGAATTCAGCAATCACCAGTGGATCGCCGATGTCCTGCTTCTGCGCGGTGATCGACAGCGCCAGATGGTTCTTCACCAGCCACGCGACCAGGCGCGCATCGTAGCGGGACAGACCCTGTTCCAGGCAAAAGGACTCGGCATCCACCGCGCCTAAGTCCGAGTGGTCGCCGCCGCGGCCCTTGGCGATGTCATGAAACAGCGCGGCCAGATAAATGATCTCGGGCTTTGGCAGCTGCTGCATGATCGCCGAGACCCGCGGCAGCTCATGATCGTACTGCGTCATCGCCAGGCGCCTGGCGTTGCTGACCACGAACAGCGTGTGCGCATCGACCGTGTAGGCATGGAACAGGTCGTACTGCATGCGGCCGACCACGCGCCCGAAGGAGGGGATGTAGCGGCCGAGCACGCCGTAGTCGTTCATGCGCCGCAGCTCATGCGTCACGCCGCGCGGCGCGCGCAGGATATCCATGAACAGGCGGTGGTTGCGCGGGTTCTGCCGGAACTCCTCGTCGATCAGCCATAAGTTTCTGGCCACCGCGCGGATGGTGTTGGCGCGCACGCCGCGCAGCTGCGGGTTCTGCTGCAGCAGTGCGAACAGCTCGAGCAGCGCCGAGGGCTGGCGCGCGAACACGTCTTCGCTGATGACTTCGAGGTAATCGTTCCGTACCTGGAAGCGCGCGTTCAGCGGCTGCGGCGGCGCCGGATCCACCTGGATCGCCTCGCGAAACAGCTGCAGCAACAGCTCGTTCAGCAGCTTGACGTCGATCACCGTGCGGTAATAACGCTGCATCAGCTGTTCGACCGCGAGAGTGTAGGAGGCATCCTCGTAGCCAAAGCTCTCGGCGAGGCGACTCTGGTAATCGAACAGCAGCCGGTCCTCGTGCCGGCCGGCCAGCGTGTGCAGCCCGAAGCGTACCTTCCACAAAAGCGATTGCGCCTGCTTGAGCCGGCGCAGCTCCGATGGGGTCAGAAAGCCGTGTGTGACCAGCTCATCGAGAGATTCAGCGCCGAAGTGCCGCTTGGCGACCCAGCCGATAGTTTGAATGTCGCGCAGCCCGCCGGGCCCGGTCTTGACGTTCGGTTCAAGGTTATAGGCGGTATCGTTTGCTTTCAGGTGCCGCGCCTGCTGCTCCTTGACCTTGGCGGCGAAGAACTCGCGCGCCGGCCACACATACTCCGGTCCAAGCGCCGCGCGCATCGCCGCCACGAGCTCGGCGGAGCCGGCCACGTGCCGGGACTCAAGGAGCGTTGTCATCACGCCGACATCGGCGGTGCTTTCCTCGACGCATTCGTTAGGCGTGCGCACGCTGTGCCCGACCTCAAGGCCGATATCCCACAGGAATGCGACTAGCTGCTCGAGCGCGCCACGTGGCCCTTCGGCCAGTGGCGCGGGCACGAGCACTAAAATATCGACGTCTGAAT
>DASWBL010000254.1:0-2886 GCA_036390615.1 Steroidobacteraceae bacterium
CGCATGGCCTTGCGCAAGCGCATCAGCGTACGCCAGACCCAGCTGGTGTTTTCAGCAATCCGGGTCGCAACAAAGCCCGGATGGTGCGCATTGACCGTGACGGTGCCGGCGCCTAATAGCTGCGCCAGCCGGCGCACGAACAGCAGGTTCTCAAGTTTGGACCGGGCATAGCCTTTGACGCCATTGGCGTCGAGGTCTGCCATATCGAACTTGCCGTAGGTGTGCGCTCCGGAAGCAGTACAGATAATGCGCGCCGCCGGCGCCGCGCGCAGCCGCGGGAGCAGCAACAGCGTCAGGCCAAAGTACGGCAGGTGGTTGGTGGCAAAAGTCGCGCCGAGCCCATCGACCGTGCGCTCGCGGCCCATGAACACCGCGCCGGCATTGTTGATCAAAAGGTCGATGCGCGGCTCGGCCGCGGCGATCGCCGTGCCAGCACGCTTCATCTGCCCAATCACCGACAAATCGGCGATGTGCACGCCGTGGCCGGCCGCGCCGGCGGGCGGCGCAAGGCGCTCAAGTGTCCGGGCGGCGCGCTCCGGATCACGGGCGACCAATACCAGGCGCGCACCCCGGGCCGCGAGCTGCATGGCAGCCACCTCGCCGATGCCCGAGGTGGCCCCCGTCATGACTACAGTCTTGCCCCGCAAGGGGGTATCGTCGGTCATTCGCGCAGTGTGGCTGTTGGCCCTTACAAAATAAACTGCAATGCAGCTGGCCAGCGTCGCGACTTGACGACAATCCTTGGGAGCTGTCCGTGAATTTAAAAATCAAATCAGGCCGCGATGTGATCATCCGGACCGAGAACTGGCAGGCCGCCATCAACTTCTACCAGTCGGCGATGGGCCTTAAGGTCAAGCTGCACAGTCCGGGAATGGCAGGATTCGAGACCGGCTCATTCTGCCTGTACGTCGAGCAGGGACCACCCCACGGACCGGTGTTCGATTTTCATGTGCCGGACTTGGCGACTGCCAAGGCGCAGCTCCTGGCCGCTGGCTGCGTGCTCATTGAAGAGGATCCGGCCCGGCCGCGTTGCTACCTGCGCGATCCTTTCGGCATCACCTTCAATATCGCCACGGCTTAAGTCGCGGCTACCAGTGCTCAGGCGCCGCTGTCGCTTTGCCAGCGCAGCAGCGGCTGGCCCATGCGCAACCGTTCCTCGTCGCGAAAGCCGTCGAGCAGCGTGATGCCGGCGGGCGCCAGCGTGATGATGGTTGAACCGTGCTCGAACCAGCCCATCTCCTCACCCTTGGCGTAACGGGCAGCACATGGCTCGGTCCGCGGGCCGAGCGCGCGCAGCGGGCGCGCCTCCCTGAGGCAGTGAAGCTTTATGCTCGCCACCAGTATCGCGGCCACCGGCACCAGCGTGATGAGCTCCCCGGTCGGCAGCCGGCAGCGAAGGATTGCGCGTTCATTCAAGCAGAACAGCTGATCGATCCTCGCCAACGCCGCCGGGTTGACGTTCCACGCATCTCCCGGCACGTAAGTCACCTGCTCGACGGTGCAGTCAAAAGGGGCGTGAAAGCGGTGATACATGCCAGCCGTGAGTCTTAGCGTGACATAGCTGCCGCCGTCGTAATGCTTAGCGAGTGCCGGGTCCTCAAGCAATTCGGCCAGGCTGTAGGAGCTGCCCTTGGCCTGCAGCACCATGCCGTCGGTCACCGTGCCGCGCGCGCCAAGCACCGCATCGCAGGGGCTGACCAGCAGCGTCGGATCCGGATCGATCGGCCGCGCCCCGTCCTTAAGTTCACGGATGAAGCAGTCGTGCAGGCTCTGAAAATGGGTCTCGCGCGAATCGGAGAGATCAACGTCGGCGAAAAATCTCCAGATGGCGATGCTCGGCCTACTAATCCACGGACCACGCAGCTTGCTAAACCAGCCCATGAATTGCGTCAGCCGCCGCCGCGGGATGCGGTTGGTGAGCAGAAAATTCAGGCGCTGCTGCTCGAGGATTCGACCGACAAGATCGCGCCCACTCATCGGCGTGTCATCGCACTGTCACACAACTAGTCACAATAGCGAGCCCGTGAATGCCTTGATACTTCTCGGTTTATTTGCATTGCTGCTGCTTCTGTGGCTGCGGCTGCTGCCGCGCGTGCGGCTGTCGCTGGCCAAGCATCCGTCGCTCGAGGGCCACCCGCGTTGGGCGCGGCGCCTGGCGCGCCTCATCCCATATTACGAATACGACGAACAGCAGTTTTTCTGCGCCGACGACGCGCCACCGGATGTCGCCGCGCGCCGGCGTGCGGCCTTTGGCGAACTGGCGGCGCTGTACGCGACACGCTTTGCCAAATCCGCCGCGCTGACCACGGAGGTGGCAGCAGGCGTCGCCGATCTTGACTTCACGGCGCGCTATCGCGTGCCGTTCCAGTTCAGCCGGCGGGCACGCGAGAACCTCAAGGGCGGCGCGTTTCTCGCGAGCTCCGCGGCAAGCACGCTCACGGACCTCGATGGCAACCGATTTTACGATCTGGCCGGCTCCTACGGCGTGAATCTTCTCGGCTACGATTTTTACAAGGATTGCATTCGGACCGGCGCTGCGCGGGCCGGCAATCTCGGGCCGGTGCTCGGCGCCTACCACCCGTGCGTGGCCGACAACGTCGCGCGCCTTAAGGCGATTTCCGGTCTTGACCAGGTGTCGTTTCACATGTCGGGCACCGAGGCGGTGATGCAGGCAGTGCGGCTGGCCCGCTACCACACGCGCAAGCGCTACCTGGTGCGCTTCTGCGGCGCCTACCACGGCTGGTGGGGCGATGTGCAGCCTGGCGCTGGCAATCCTGCGACCGCGCACGACACCTACACGTTGCGCGACATGAGCACGGCAGCGCTGCGCATTCTGCAAAGTCGCCGCGACATCGCCTGCGTGCTGGTCAATCCGCTGCAGGGCCT
>DASWBL010000255.1:0-1607 GCA_036390615.1 Steroidobacteraceae bacterium
AGACGCAGTTCGTAGTGCGTTCTTAAAGATCCGCCCGGCGCGCCCGGAGTCGCTGAGGTCTGTGCAAGCTCGGGTGCCGCGAGTTTAAGGCTCGGCGCGTCGGCGACGAATCCCAGCGGTGCGCTTCCGGGGTAGCGCGCACGCGGCAGTGGATCGAATTTCGCGGCGCCGGCAAGCGCTTTGGGCAGGTGCAGCGAGGCCGGCTGCACCCACCACTGCGCTTGGGTCCGATCGGCATCGAACCGGTATTCGATGTTGATGCGCTGCGGCCAGGCGGCGGAATACGTAGGGAGCAGCAGCGTTCCGACCAGTCCCCCGAGCGTCAACAAAGCGCTCGCTACGATCACACGCTGCCGATCGCGGCGAGTGGCGTTGGCAAGCAGCGGCAGCAGCCAGGATGTGGTCAAACAGAGGGCGGCCGTGGAAATGGGCCATGCCAATGTGCCGAGCGCCGCGTACAAGAGCAGCAACATCGGCGCGAGGCTGGCAAAGATGACGAAGCAAGGGACGAGAACGGCAAAGTCGGCTGCCGCTCGAGTGGGCGGGTGGGATCTCAACAACCCCAGCGCGCACGGCAAGGCCGCGAGACCGGCCGCCGCGCTCGCCAGCAGCAGCGCGAAACTGGCGCCGGGGCTCAGCGCGCACGCTGCCACGGTCAGCAGCGCGATGAGCAGCGTGCCGCCGAGCCAAAATCCCCAGAATCCGGCGCGGCGCGCGAACCAGGTGCTGACGCTGCCCGCCGTGAGCAAGGCGATGAACGCCGCACCGATGCTCATCGGCAGCGGGTGAGCAATCCAAGGGCCCGCGCCCATCGGCGGCAATCTGCCGAGAAAACGCAGCAGGGCGACGCAGGCCACGCTGAGGACCAGACCGAGCAGGAGGTTCAGTAGTGCGCCTGCCGCACCCCATACAGCCTGCCGGCGGTCCAGGACACGGCGGCGAAATAGCAGGACGGCCTCGGCCAATATCAAGCCCAGCGCGGCGAGCGCCGCCGGCAGCGACAGACGCGCCGGCCATGCGACAACGGTGCGGGCAAACACATCGAAGTACACGGACTCAGCGACGGGCGCATGCAGGTCGGCTGAATTGGCGAGCGCCAGAAGCGCGCTCAAGCCGTTCTCGCCCTGATGCTGAATGCTGCTCAAGCTGGCGTTTGCCAAATTATCGAGGGGAGTATGGTAGTGGGCCACATCTCCGATAAATGCAAAATTGAAGCCTTGATACGAGGCGGACTTGAACACCGTGAAATCCGTATCGTTCGGCAACGACTTGTACACCACGTAATACACGGAGTTGCTGATCGGGGTGCGGATCACCGCTTGGTATAGATGCATGAGCCATGCATTGGCGGTTCCGGTTTCGAACATCAGGCTGGGACCCGAGGTGCCGCGCGCATCCAAATTGACCGCGGCCTTCACTCGTTTGGACAGGGGATGCTGGCGCACGAATAACCATGCTCCCAGCATTCCCGCTTCTTCACCGTCGGTGAGCAGCACAATGACGGGATGCAGCGGCGGCTGCGCCGCCAGAATGCGCGCGATCTCCAGCACGGTCGCGACGGCGGCGCCGTCATCCGAGGCCCCCGGACCCGCCGGCACCGAGTCGTA
>DASWBL010000256.1:0-4201 GCA_036390615.1 Steroidobacteraceae bacterium
CCACTCCGACATTGCCCCAGGTCGCAAGACCGATCCCGGCGATACCTTTGACTGGACGGGCTTAGCGGCGCTGCTTGCCTGAGGGTTGCCGTTCGTGCCGCCACACTGGTTCGCTGCCGCCGCGGGCGCGCGCTAGCACGCGCGCAAATACGAACAGCAGATCCGACAGCCGGTTCAGGTAGCGGAGCGATTCGGTGTTGACGGATTCGCTGCGCGATAGCGCCCAGCAGCGCCGCTCGGCGCGACGGCAGACGGCGCGGGCGACGTGACAGGCAGCGGCCGCAGCGCCGCCGCCGGGCAGCACGAACTCCTTGAGCGGCGGCAGCGCTGCGTTAGCGGCTTTGACCGCAGCTTCCAGACGCAGCACGTGCTCAGCCGTGAGTACGCACCGGCCGGGAATGGCCAGCTCCCCGCCAAGATCGAATAACTCGTGCTGCACCTCGACCAGGCAGTGCTTAAGCGGCGCCGGCAGCCCCTTGGCCGCGAGCAGTACGCCGATGGCGCAGTTGAGTTCATCGACGCTGCCGCCGGACTCAATGCGGGTCGAATCCTTGGCGACGCGCTCGCCATTGGCGAGGCCGGTGGTGCCGTCATCGCCGGTGCGGGTGACGATCTTGGACAGCCGGGGCGCCATCGCGTTAATTCCTTAAAAGGGTCCGGGCCGGCAAGCCTAATGCCATTGGTAGCGCATCGCCAGCAGCGCGCTGCGCTTGGGCGTGTTGTAACCCACGGCCTCGACGTAGTTGCGGTTTAAGGCATTGTTGAGCGCGGCCTGCACCGACCAGCCGGCGGTCAGCTGGTAATTGGCGACGATATTCAGCAGCGCGTAGCCGCCCATCGCAAGGTCGGTGGGAAACCCATAATCGCTGCGTTCGCCGACGACCGCGAACGTGGCCGCAAGCTCAAGCCCGTGCGCCTCGTAGGCCAGCATGGCGCTGTAAAAATAATGGGCACGGCGCAGCAGCGGGCCTTCTGCGTCCTGGCTGTCCGCGAGCTGCCGCGGATCCTGCACCGTGCCGTCGAGGCGCGTGCGCCAGCTGCCAAATCTGGCATCGTAAGTTGCCTCGATGCCCCGGATCCGCGCGCGCCCGATGTTCTGGTCCTGGTTGGTGAAGTTGTCGTAGATAATCAGCTCATCGACGTTGTTGTTGAACGCATCGATGCGCAACCACTGGCCGGCGATCGGTTTCCAGTCGAGGCCGACGTCCACCTGGTGCGAGAATTCCGGCAGCAGCGCCGGGTTGCCGCCGAAACCGAACAGGTCTGTCGCCGTGGGCGCATGAAAGGCACTGCCGGCCTCGGCATTGAGCCGCAGGCCCGGGGCGAGCTCATGGCTTACGCTGCCGCTCCAGATCAACTGGCCCGCCGAGCGGTCAAAATTCACGCCCGCGAGGTCGCTTCTGATCTGGAAGCGATGCTCGCCGATGCCCAGCACGGCGACGTCGTCGCCCAGGCGCAGCTCATCCTGCAGAAAATACAGCTGCGTGGCCATGCCATCATCGTACGGCGTGCCAAAGGAGACGCTGTTGACGACTTCGTGGCTGATCGTGGTGCCGGCGGTCAGCGTGTTGGCAGAGCCAACTTTTACGGTGTCCTGCAAATCGGCGCTGTTACGCGCCGTGCGCGCAAAATCGGATGACTGCAGCTGCTCAAGCACGTCCTCGGCACGGCTCAGCATCAGGCGGCCATCGCCAGCAGCACTCTTGGCCCAGTCGGCTTCGGCGGCGTAAGTGCCGGTCGCGTAGTTTTCGGTCAGGCCGACGATGTTGAAGGGGAAGTTTTCGCTGAAATCGATGTAACCGGTTTGCCCCTGGGCGCGCCACATCTTGGCGCGCAGCGTGAGCTCATCGTTGAGCGCCACGTGCACCTGGGCATTGGCACTGACGTTGCTATAGGCGCTGTCGATGTCCGGTATGCCGGCGCCGCTCTGGCTCGGGAAGCCGTCGGTCTTTTCAACCGACAGGTTTGCGCCGCCGCCGACCGTATCATTCAGATCGCCGCTGCCGCTGGCCGCGTAGTTGTAGGTGCCGTAGCGACTGATGGATGCGTAGACCGAGGCGCCCGGGGGGCCGCTGGCCCGCGTCGTCACGTTGATGACGCCGCCGATCGCATCGGTGCCGTACAGGTAGGAGCGGGGCCCCTCGACCACTTCCACGCGCTCGACCGATTCGGACAGGATGTTCTGCAAATTGGGGCCGCCAATGGATCCCAACCCGATGCTGACGCCATCGACCAGCACCGCTACCTGATCGCTGTTGGCCCCGCGCATGAACACCGAAGTCGTCTGTCCCGTGCCGCCTAAGCGCGTGACTTCGATGCCGGCATGTTCGGCGATGAGATCGGCAACATCACCGGCGGCTGACTGGTCGATGGCCTCGCGGGTGATCACGAACGCCGGTGATGCAAAATCCTCGATCCGCATCGGTGTGCGCGTGGCGGTGACCACCACTTCCGACAGCACTTCGTCGTCGGCGCAGGCCGGGTCGCACCAGCCCGTCAATAGCCACAGCGCGGCCGCAGCGCTTGCTGCAGAGCATTTGAACGAAAACATACTTAAAACTCCTCCATGCACGCCCGCATGGCATCCGAGTAAAAAACCCGGTGACCTGGGGCAGGAGGCAGCGCTACGCGATAGCGCCAGACTGACGCCCGCCGCGTCACTGGGAACGGTGCCGTCAGATCGGTCTCCGGGCTTGCGGGCTTGGTCCTTTATCAGACCGGCTGCGTCGCCTTCCCACGATGACCAGGCTTCAAAGCCCGATCGTCGCAGTGGCCATCCACTTCAAAAGACGCAGTTACAGCTCGCTTACCGTTGCGGGGGCAGCGCCGGAATGATCCGTGGCGGCTACTTGATGGCCACCTTGCGGATGTCACCGGCTTCCCATGCACCTGACGACGCCGGCACTGTAAAGTTGCGCTTGGCCGGCTGTCAACGGCAGGCCGCAAGCGTCGCAACCAAGGAGCCACCCGATGCCTTCTGCGGAACTGAAAGCGGCGCTTGACGCCGCCCGCGCGGCCGCCGAAGTCATCCGGCCCCTTTACCGGCAGCCGCTTCGCGTCAATATCAAAACCGACCAGTCGCCGGTGACCGAGGCCGACCTCAAGGCCGAACAGGCGATCCGCCAGGTGCTCGAGAGCCGCTTTCCCGAATACGGGATTTACGGCGAGGAGGGCGGGCAGCGAGCGATGGGTGCGTCAAGCCTCTGGCTCGTGGATCCGATCGATGGCACCAAGTCCTTCGTGCGTCAATGCCCGTTTTTCTCCACGCAGATTGCGCTGTGGCGCGAGGGGCGGGCGGTGCTCGGCGTGTCGCTGGCGCCGGCTTACGGGGAACTCGCGTGGGCCGAGGAGGGCGCCGGCGCCTTCCTCGATGGCGTGCCGATCCGCGTCAGCGCGATCCCGCAACTTGACCAGGCCATCCTATCGACCGGGAACCTGAAAACGCTGGCGGCTTCATCCGGCTGGGCGCGCTTCGGCAAGCTGGTCGGCCAATTGAACCGGCTGCGGGGTTACGGGGATTTCCTGCACTACCACCTGCTGGCGCGCGGCGCGCTCGATGCGGTGATCGAGTCGGACCTCAACGTACTCGATATCGCCGCTTTGAGCGTCATCGTGCGCGAGGCGGGCGGACAGTTCACCGAACTTGACGGCGCGCCCATCAGCTTGAGTACCACCACCGTGCTCGCGAGCAACGGCGCGCTGCATGCGCCGATTCTTGAAGCTATGCGGGGATAAAGGCGCGCCGGCCGCCGCCCTGCAATTCACTGATCGGCGTCAGATACAGCGCCGACAGCTCGGCTGCGTTCAGCAACTGGGCCGTCGGGCCGAGCCGCCAGCGCCCATCGCCGTACAACAGCAGGATCCGGTCGGCAAATCGATCGGCGAGCGCCGGATCATGGAGCGTAGCGATCACCGCCGCGCCGCCCGCACAAAGGCCGCGAAAAATCTTAAGCACTTCGAGCTGATGGTGCGGATCCAAATGATTGGTCGGTTCATCGAGCAGGTAGACGCGCGGGTCCTGCGCCAGCAGGCAAGCCATCGCCGCGCGGCGCTGCTCGCCGCCGGAAAGCAAGGTCAACACCCGCCGCGCGTGCTCGGCCACGCCAAAGCGGCCAAGCGCCGCTGCGGCAATCTCGCGGTCTGCAACCCCTTCGCGTCCAAGGAGCCCCAAGTGCGGATGGCGGGCGGTCACCGCCGCCTC
>DASWBL010000257.1:0-11211 GCA_036390615.1 Steroidobacteraceae bacterium
GTGCTGATGCGGCAGGCGGCCACTTACCTGCGACCGGCCGGCATCCTGATCGTCGAGGTCGGCAATTCGGAGCATGCGGTGCGCCGCCAGTACCGGGACTGGGCGCTGACGTGGTTGCAGTTCACCCGTGGCGGGGGCGGGGTGCTGCTGCTCAGCCGCGAGCAGCTGCTCAGTGCGGCGCAGCGGCCGCGGCGCCGCGGCAGGCGGCACGCAGGGATCAAAGGGTCACATGTCGGGTAATTCCTTCGGGCGCTTGTTTACAGTGACGAGCTTTGGTGAAAGCCACGGCGCGGCGCTGGGTTGTGTCGTTGATGGCTGCCCGCCGGGGCTGCCCTTGAGCGAGGCTGACCTGCAACCGGATGTGGACCGGCGTCGCCCCGGTGGCTCGCAATTTGTTTCGCAGCGTCGCGAACCTGATTCCGTGCGCATCCTCTCCGGAGTCTTCGAAGGGCGGACCACCGGCACGCCCATCGGGCTGCTGGTGGAAAACACCGATGCGCGCGCGCGCGACTACGAGCGGCTGCGCGACCGCTTCCGCCCCGGGCATGCCGATTACAGCTACCAGCAAAAATACGGCGTACGCGACCATCGCGGCGGCGGCCGCTCTTCGGCGCGCGAGACGGTGATGCGGGTCGCTGCCGGGGCGATCGCCCGCAAATATCTCGCCGAGCGGCTCGGCGTGCGGATTTTTGGTTACCTCGATCGAATCGGCGACATTGCCCTCGAGCCAGTGGATCCACCGTCGGCCTATGGCAACCCCTTTTTCTGCCCCGACCCGTCGCGGCTGCCGCAGCTCGAGCAGCTGATCTGGGATCTGCGCGCGGCAGGTGATTCCATTGGGGCGCGCCTGACGGTCTGCGCGGCGGGCGTGCCGCAGGGACTGGGTGAGCCGGTGTTTGACCGGCTCGATGCCGACCTTGCCCACGCACTGATGAGCATCAACGCCGTCAAGGCAGTGGAGATCGGCGACGGCGTGGCCGCAGCTTGGCAGCGCGGCAGCGAGCATCGCGACGAGTTGACGCCGGGCGGATTCCTTTCTAATCACGCCGGCGGCATTCTCGGTGGCATTTCCACCGGCCAGACGATCGTAGCGCACCTGACAGTCAAGCCGACTTCCAGCATTCAGGTGCCAGGCCGGACCATCGATCTTGCCGGACAGCCGGTCGAAGTGATTACCACTGGCCGGCACGATCCGTGCGTCGGGCTGCGTGCCACACCAATCGCGGAGGCGATGCTGGCAATCGTGCTGCTCGACCATTATCTGCGCCACCGCGCGCAAAACGCCGACGTCGTCTCGGGCACGCCGGATATCACGCGGGGCGGGAAGGACGAAGCTTGACGGGCGGGTTTGGCGGCAGAAGCGTGAGGGCGCGATGAGTAAGAGCTGGGATGTGGCGGTGCTTGGCGCGACCGGGCTGGTCGGTGACATGATGATCCAGGTGCTGCAGGAGCGGCAGTTCCCGGTGCGGGAACTGTTCGCGCTCGCCAGTAGCCGCTCGGCCGGCAAGACCGTGCAGTTTGGCGGCCGCGCAGTTAAGGTCATCGACGTCGAGAAATTTGATTTCAGCCGCGCGCAGCTCGGGCTGTTTTCCCCCGGCGCCGAAGTCTCGGCGCAGTACGCCCCAAAGGCCGCGGCTGCCGGTTGCGTCGTGATCGACAATACCTCGCATTTTCGCTACGACGATGCCATCCCGCTGATCGTTCCCGAAGTCAATGCCGGCGCCATCGCCGGCTACCGGACGCGTAACATCATTGCCAACCCCAATTGCTCGACCATCCAGATGGTGGTCGCGCTCAAGCCGATCTATGACGCCGTGGGCATTGAGCGGATCAATGTCGCCACTTATCAGTCGGTTTCCGGAGCGGGCAAGAAGGGCGTCGATGAACTGGCCGAGCAGACCGCGCTGCTGCTGAACGGCAAGCCGGTGGTCCCGAGCGTGATGGCCAAGCAGATCGCCTTCAATTGTTTGCCGCAGATCGATCGGTTCATGGACAACGGCTATACAAAGGAGGAGATGAAGCTGCTGTGGGAGACGCAGAAAATTTTCGGCGACCCCAATATCCGGGTGAATCCAACCAACGTGCGGGTGCCGGTGTTCTTCGGGCATTCCGAGGCAGTGCATATCGAGACCCGGCGCAAGATAACGGCCGCCGACGCCCGCGCGCTGCTGGAAAAAGCGCCGGGCGTCACAGTTTTGGACGAGCGGCGGCCGGGCGGCTACCCC
This sequence comes from Steroidobacteraceae bacterium, assembly GCA_036390615.1. Lineage (GTDB taxonomy): Bacteria > Pseudomonadota > Gammaproteobacteria > Steroidobacterales > Steroidobacteraceae > FEN-1191. The sequence continues at coordinate 2,226 of DASWBL010000257.1, forward strand.
ACCGCGGTTACCGAAGGCGCGAACCACGACACGGTTTATGTCGGGAGAATTCGCGAGGATATGTCGCATGACCGAGGACTGGATCTGTGGATCGTCGCGGATAACGTCCGCAAGGGCGCTGCCACGAACAGTGTGCAGATTGCGGAGATTTTGGTTCGCGACTATTTATAAGTTATATTGCGGCGGTTACACGCGCGTGACCCAAGTTATTTCAGTAAGCGGCTGTTTTCAAAGAATATTATCGGTCGGCTGGGAGACATAATGCTGCTGCGTACGCTGGTGAGAGCTTGGGTGTTGGCGGTATTGGTGCCAGCCGGGGCCATGGCTTTGGGGCTCGGAGACATCCACCTCAAGTCCACGCTGAACGCGCCGCTTGATGCCGAAATCGATCTAGTTGGAGCCGCGCCGGAGGATTTGCAGGGGCTGAAGGCCACTATTGCTTCGCGCGACAGTTTTCTACGCTATGGACTTGATTACCCTGCCTTTGTTGGCGGGGTAAAGTTGCAGACGGGCAAATCCGCCGACGGTCGCGACGTTATCCAGCTGCACTCGGCCGATCCGATCACTGAGCCGTTCGCGACGCTGCTGGTCGAAGTTAACTGGGCGCGCGGTCATCTGCTGCACGAATATACGGTGCTGCTCGATCCGCCGGTGTTTGCGACCCAGGGACCGAGCACCGCGGCTGCGGTTGCCGCTCCGGTAGTCGGTGATACGACCCGCAGCGGTGCCGTGGAACGGCCGGCGGCAACGCCTCCTGCCGCCGCCGCGCCAACTGTTGCGCCGAGCGCGAGCGCCCCCGCAGCCAGCGCGGCCGCCGGCACATACCACGTTCGCTCCGGCGATACCCTTTCGAGCATTGCCGCAACCCACTATCGGCAGTCGGAGCGCGCGAGCGCGCTGGTGGCGATTTACCGTTCCAATACCCACGCCTTTGCGGGCAATATGAATGTCCTGCGCTCCGGCGCCGAGCTGACTTTGCCGGCCGAGAGCGATGTTTCCGCGGTCGGCCCGGCCGATGCGAATGCCGAAGTTTCGAGTCAGTACCGCACCTGGGCAAAAAATCGCCCGAGCGCCGCGGGCTCCGGGCAGTTGCGACTGGTGCCGCCAAGCGCCGCCCCAGCGGCCGGCGCGATGCCAGGGGCCGTGGCTGCGAGCGGCGGGCCAGGCAAGGGCGCGGCCACCGATAGCGCAGCGCTGCAACATCAGATCGGGCAGCTGCAAAGTGACCTGGCTGCCTCGCAGCGGCTGCTGGAATTAAAGAATGCCGAACTCGCCAAGCTGCAGCAGCAGCTTGGCGCCGCGGGCCATCCGGCTGCACCGGCCGCGGCCCCGCCGGCGGTTGCCGCACCCCCGGTGGCGGCGGCGCCAAATCCGGCACCGAGTAATCCGGTCGCCCCGGCTGCTGAAACCAAAAAGCCAGTAGTGCCCGCGGCTAAAACTGCGCCGGCCGCGCCAAGTGGCGGCGGCCTCCTCGACTGGTTGCTCAGCTATTGGTATTTGCCGGTTGGCGCACTGGCGCTGATCGCGGCCGCGCTCGGCTGGCGTGCGATGCGCTCCCGCCAGGACGTGAGCTTTGACCGCTCGCTCGATCAGTTGGCAAGGCAGGCCGACGCGCGCGCGGCCAGGCCCGCGGACAGCCACACGCAGACTCAGCCGATCCGGACGCTGACGGCACCGAAGGACACCTCGTTCCTGGTCGAGGAATCCGGGCCGCATGAACGGCCGAAGGTCGCTGCCGACGAAACCGATCAGCTTTCGACCAGCCAGATCATGCCGCTGGAAGGCACGATGCCGACCGAGGCGGTGGCCCTTGATCAGGGCGATCCGCTGGCCGAGGCCGACTTCCACATGGCCTACGGCCTGTACGACCAGGCGGCAGACTTAATCAAGATCGCCATCACGCGCGAGCCGGAGCGGCGCGATCTGCGCCTGAAGTTGCTGGAAGTGTATTTTGTCTGGGGCAACAAGGAGCAGTTCCTGCAACTGGCGCGCGAGCTGGCCGCGAGCCGCGACAAGACGCTGCCGGGCGAATGGGAGAAAGTCATCATCATGGGCCGGCAGATCGCGGCCGATGATCCACTGTTTGGCGAGTCGGGAGCGCTGCCGGGCGCCGCGAGCGCCGGCGTAGACCTGAATCTTGAAGGCGGCCAGAACCGGGTCGACTTTGACCTGCTCGGCGAGCCGAGCATGCATCGCGAGTCCGCCGAAGGCGTCGACCTCGACCTGGGCGCCGCACTCGGCGACAAGGAAGCAACCGCCGAGTCGGCCACGTTGCGCGACGCCGGCGTGGATTTTGTTCTCGATGATCCGGCCCGCGGTGGCGATCAGACCGGCTCAACGCGCGAGATGCCGCAGTCGGCGGGATCGGCGCATACGGTCACGCTGGAGATGGACAAACTGGCATTGCCGCGCAGTGCCGCAGACAGCCCGACCGTGGAACAGCCCGCCGTTGCCGGACACGGCAGCGTCCAGGAGCGGCTTGAGGCGGCGATGGGCGGAGCCACTGGTGGCGGCGATCGCACGGCGGAGCTCGCCATCGACGATCTGGGCCTCGACTTGCACGGAGCCGAGCACCTGGATGTCGGGGCTACCGGCATGCATGAAGCGCCGACGATGCGTGCCAACCTCGACGAGGAAACACGCAACCTGATGCAGGCCGGGACGCCGGGGGCGCAGGAAGACAATGCGACTTTGAGCGCGCCGACGGCAAGCGGTACCTGGCTGTTCACCGACGCTGAATTATCGACGGTGCTGCCGTCGATGAAGGGCGGCGCCGAAGCGCCGACCGAACTGGTCACGCAGATCATGCCCGCAGGCTCGCAAGATCCGGCCTCGACCGATCGGCTCGTGGCGCTGAAGGCCGACCCCGGTGCGCTCGATATTGATCTCGGGTCGACTGGCATGATGCCTAAGATTGTGCTCGACAAGGACGCCAACGGCAGCGGCCTCGATCTGGATGTCGGTCACCAGGTGACCAGCCCGTCGGGCAATACTGCGCGCTTGAGCGGCCTTGATCTCGATGTCGGCGGCCGGCAGGCCGAGTCAGGCGATACCACCTCGACGCGACGCCTGGATAAGGGTGACATGGTGCTGCCGGATCTGGAGCCGGCGACGTTGAGCGAGGTGGGGACCAAGCTTGATCTGGCGCGCGCCTACATGGACATGGGCGATCCGGATGGCGCCCGCAATATTCTCGAGGAAGTGCTGAGCGAGGGCTCGGTTTCCCAAAAGCAGGAAGCGCGGCGCCTGATCGATTCGCTCCCGGGCTGAAGCGCGGGGCCGGTCGTGGGGCGCATTGCCGTCGGCGTCGAGTACGACGGAGCGCCATTTTGCGGCTGGCAGCAGCAGGATGCCGCCCCCTCAGTCCAGCAAATTCTCCAGCAGGCACTGAGCATTGTCGCCGACGAACCGGTGACGCTGAAGGCGGCCGGGCGCACCGATGCTGGCGTGCACGCACGCGCCCAGGTTGCGCACTTTGACGCGCGAGCCGAGCGCAGCGCCCGCTCCTGGGTGCTCGGCACCAACAGTAACCTGCCGCCCTCGGTCAGCCTGCGCTGGGCACAGGCAGTGCCTGATGATTTTCATGCCCGCTACAGTGCGCTGTGGCGCCGCTATCGCTACCTGATCCTGAATCGTGCGGCCCGCTCGGCGCTGAGCGGCGGCCGGGCACTGTGGGTGCACCAGCATCTCGAAGTCGCGCCCATGCGCGAGGCCGCGAGGTTTTTAATTGGTCAGCATGATTTCAGCGCATTTCGGGCCGCCGAGTGCCAGGCGCGCTCACCGGTGCGGCACGTCACTGACCTGACGGTGCACCGCCTTGGGGAGTGGGTGACAGTGGACATCACCGCCAATGCGTTTTTGCATCACATGGTACGCAACATTGTCGGCCTGCTGCTGGTGATCGGCCGCGGCCTGGCGTCGCCGCAGCGTGCACGCGAACAGCTGGCATCCGGGCAACGCAGCACCGGCGAGGCGACGGCCGCCGCCCACGGCCTGTACCTGTGGCAGGTCGGTTATCCGCCCGCATGCGGATTGCCGGACGATTCGGCTATGATCGGCCCACCGGAGCTGGGATGGGGCTGAACTGAAGCGATGTCCTGGTTTGAAAAAATTGTGCCTTCGCGGATCAAGACGGAGCGCCGTTCGCGTTCCGTCCCGGAGGGGCTGTGGATCAAATGCCCGGCCTGCGATTCGGTGCTTTACCGCGCCGAGCTCGAACGTAATCTGAACGTCTGTCCCAAGTGCGGGCATCACATGCGCATCGCCGCCCGTGCCCGGCTGCTGGCCTTTCTGGATGCCGAATCCGGCGAAGAGATCGGCGCCCGTGTCGGGCCGGAAGATCCGCTCAAATTCCGCGACAGCAAGCGCTACCGGGATCGCCTGGCGCAGGCGCAGAAGGCCACCGGCGAGCTCGATGCGCTAGTGGCCATGGCCGGGCGGCTGCATGAGCAGCCGGTGGTGGCCTGTGCCTTTGAGTTCAGCTTTCTTGGCGGATCGATGGGCTCCGTGGTCGGCGAGCGCTTCAAACGCGCAGTCGATCGCTGCCTTGAGGATCGCTGCGGCCTGGTGTGTTTTTCCGCGACCGGCGGCGCACGAATGCAGGAGGCGCTGCTGTCGCTGCTGCAAATGTCCAAGACCGCCGCCGCGCTGGCCCGGCTGGCGCAGGCCCGGCTGCCGTTTATCTCGGTGATGACCGACCCGACCACCGGCGGCGTCTCGGCGAGCCTGGCGATGCTGGGCGATTTGCTGGTGGCAGAACCGCGTGCGCTCATCGGCTTCGCCGGCCCGCGCGTAATTCAGCAGACGGTGCGCGAGACCTTGCCGGAGGGCTTTCAGCGCAGCGAGTTCCTGCTCGAGCATGGTGCCATCGACCTGATCATCGACCGGCGCGACATGCGCGAGCGCCTTTCATTGTTGTTGCGGCTGATGCAGAGGCAGGCGCCGCTTGAGGCGGCTTGACCGCGCAGTCCCGCACGCTGCCTGAGTGGCTCGATTACCAGCAGCGCCAGCATCCGCAGGCGATTGATCTGCAGCTCGGCCGTGTGCGCCGCGTGGCCGAACGGCTGGCGCTGGTGCCAGCCCGCTGCCGCAGCATCATCGTTGGCGGTACCAATGGCAAAGGCTCAACCGCCGCGATGCTGGCGGCTCTGTTGCGCGCCCATGGGCAGCGTGTCGGGCTGTTTACTTCGCCGCACCTGGTGCATTACCGCGAGCGCATCGCGATCGACGGCGGAGCCGTAGCGGATGCGGCCCTGGTGGCCGCCTTTGAGCAGATCGAGACCGCGCGCGGCGGCGAAGCATTAACGTTCTTCGAGTACAACGCGCTGGCGGCGCTGCAGCTGTTCCGAATGCACGGCTGCGACGCGATGGTGCTCGAAGTGGGCTTAGGCGGTCGACTCGATGCGACCAACGTGATTGACGCCGATGTGGCGGTGTTGTGCTCAGTCGGCTTGGATCACGTCGAGTGGCTCGGTTCGAGTCTCGAGGCGATCGGCCGTGAAAAGGCCGGTATTTTCCGTGCCGGCCGGCCGGTCATTCTTGGCACGGACGACATGCCGCAGAGCGTATACGCGGCCGCGGCCGGATTGCCGGCGCCGCTGAGCGTGGCGGAGAAGGATTTCTCCTGGCAGCGCGGCAGCGACGGCAGCTGGGACTATCGCGATGCGCAAGGCACGCTGACCGGCCTGCCAGCGCCGGCGCTGACAGGTGCGATCCAGTACCGCAACGCTGCCACGGCACTCGCGGCATTGCGCATATTTCTCGGCGGGCGGCCGCTCGAGCGCCAGGCCGTGGCCACGGCGCTCGGCGCGGTGCGCTTGCCGGGCCGATTCCAGATTGTGCCCGGAGCTGTCGAATGGGTACTCGACGTCGCGCACAATGGTCCCGCGGCTGCAGTTCTGGCCGCGGCACTCGCGCAGCGCGATGAACGCCGCACGATCGCCGTGGCCGGCATGCTCGGCGACAAGGACGTGGCGGCGGTTGGGCAGCAGCTGGATCGACACATCGATCACTGGATACTTTGCACGATCGCCGAGCCACGCGGCCTGAGCGGTGAGGAGTTGCGCCAGCGACTTGGTTCGCTGCGTTCAGCGTCTGAGCTGGCGACCGATGTGCCGCGCGGTTGCGAGCGCGCGCGGCAGCTCGCGCGCCACGGCGATCGGGTCCTGGTGCTCGGATCCTTTCATACCGTCGGCCCGGCGCTGCAATGGCTTGCGTTATACTGACGGACACTTCCCGATTGGCGCAGGAAATTCCCGAGTTGGAGGACAGGATCAAGCAACGGCTCACCGGGGCGGCGATCCTCATCGTGCTCGTCGTGCTGGTGGTGCCCGCGATGTTTCGCGGTCAGCGCAGCGATGCACCGGGGCGCGCGGGCGGCTCGCAGGCTGATGCGCCACATGCTGTCCCGATCCAACGCAGTGGCGCCACTTCAACCCCTGGGCCGGCCGCGACCGCCAGCCCGCCGGCAAGCGCCGCGCCAGCGCCCGCTGCGGTCGCAGCGCCGCCGCCTGAAATCGAAGCCCAGCCCAGCGCATTGGCCACTCAAAGCCCGGCCGTGACCCCAGGCAAGCCGCAAGCACCCGCAGCTGCGACCGGCTGGACCGTGCAACTCGGCAGTTTCTCGCAGCCGCAGAACGCCCATCATCTGCTTCAACGACTCAGCTCCAAGGGCGTGAAGCCACTGCTGGTCGGGCCGGACAGCCATGGCCTTTATCGCGTGCGTACGCCGGTGCTGCCGACTCGCGCAGCGGCTGCTGCGCTGCAACAACGCCTGACTCTGCAGGGATTCCCGGGCGTGATCAGCACCACACAGTGAGCAATGGGCCCGGCGGGCAAGTGGGCCGCTCAAGTAGAATTTGACACTGGCACGCCGCCCTCGGCGCAGCGCCACTGTTCGGGGTAGGTCAATGAACTGGGCAGATTATCTGATAATCGCGATCATGGTGTTCTCGAGCGTTGCCGGGCTGATGCGCGGCGTGCTGCGCGAGGGCATCGCCATCGTCACCTGGATTGCGGCGCTGTTGCTGGCTTGGAGTTACGGCCCGATGCTCGAGCCTGCATTGGGTGGCGCCTTGAGCGATGAAGCGGTGCGGCCGTGGGCCGCACGCACGCTGGTCTTTATTGTGGTGATGATGGCCGGCATGGCGGTTGGCGCAATCGCCACGCAGTTCGTGCGGCTGTCAATTTTCAACAGCATGGACCGGCTGCTGGGCTTTGTGTTTGGCGTGGTGCGCGGCTGCATTGTGCTCGGCGTACTCGCCATCCTCTGCCATGCCGTGAGGCTGCACGACGAAAAGTGGTACGACCGCTCGCTGCTGGTCCCGTACGCGGAGCAATCCGGCAATGTGCTGCGCGGTTTGCTCGGAGAGCGTAAAATCCACTTGCATTAGCTCGGTCTCGGCTTCATTTAGTGGATGACCCCGCCGTCGAACCCGGCCACGGGAGTAACTGTCTGTCATGTGCGGCATCGTTGGCATTGTCGGCTCGGGGCCTGTTAATCAGCGGTTATACGATGCGCTGACGGTGCTGCAGCACCGTGGCCAGGATGCCGCGGGCATCATGACTGCCCAGGACGGCGAGCTGTTCGTGCACAAGGGTTCGGGGCTGGTGCGCGATGTATTCGAGCAGCACCACATGATCGAGCTGCGCGGCAACGCCGGCATCGGCCATGTCCGTTACCCGACCGCAGGCGCCGGCGCCACCTGCGAGGCCCAGCCGTTTTACGTCAACGCCCCGTACGGCATTTGCCTGGCGCACAACGGCAACTTGACCAACGCCGCGGAGCTGGCCGAAGTGCTGATCCGCGAAGACCGCCGGCACCTCAACAGCGAATCGGATTCGGAAGTGCTGCTCAACGTCTTTGCCTCGGAGCTGCAGCGCGTCGGTACGCCGCGGGTGACTCCGGCGGACGTATTTGCAGCGGCCAGTGCCATGTACCGGCGCTGCCGCGGCGGCTACGCGGTCGTCGCGATGGTGATCGGGCACGGCGTATTTGGCTTTCGCGACCCTAACGGCATCCGCCCGCTGGTACTCGGCGTGCGGCACACGCCGCGCGGCACGGAATACATGCTGGCCTCCGAAAGCGTGGCGCTGGACATGCTGTCCTTTGACGTGGTGCGCGATGTGGCGCCCGGGGAGTGCGTGTTCATCGACGAGCAGGGCCGGCTGCACGCGCAGCAATGCGTCAGCACGGTCAGGCACACGCCGTGCATCTTTGAGTACGTGTACTTCGCCCGGCCGGACTCGATTATTGACAATATTTCCGTGTACCGCGCGCGCATGCGCATGGGCGAGCGGCTGGCGGAGAAAATCCGCCGCGAGCACCCGCATCACGACATAGACGTGGTCATCCCAATTCCCGATACCAGCCGCACCAGCGCGCTGCAAATGGCGCAGAAGCTGCGGATCAAGTACCGCGAAGGCTTCAACAAGAATCGCTACATCGGCCGGACCTTCATCATGCCGGGGCAGGAGCAGCGCGAGCGCTCCGTGCGTCGCAAGCTCAATGCCATCGATCTTGAGTTTCGCGGCAAGAACGTGCTGCTGGTCGATGACTCCATCGTGCGCGGCACCACTTCGGCGCAGATCATCGAGCTGGCCAGGGAGGCGGGCGCGCGCAAGGTGTATTTTGCGTCAGCTGCGCCGCCGGTGCGGTTTCCAAACGTCTACGGCATCGACATGCCGGCGAGTAACGAGCTGGTGGCCGCGGGGCGCAGCGACGAGGAAGTGTCGCGTCTGATCGGGGCCGACTGGCTGGTCTACCAGGACCTGGACGATCTGGTCGCGGCTTGCCAGCACGATAACGCCAAGATCGTCGAATTCGATACTTCGTGCTTTTCCGGCCAATACGTGACCGGCGATGTTACCAGTGAATACCTGGAGCGGCTGCAGCGAGCCCGTTCCGATGAGGCGCAGTCCCGCCGGCGCCTGAGCTCGCGCAGCCCCTTAAAAGTTGTCGGCAGCGACTGACCCGGTCGCGGCGGCG
>DASWBL010000258.1:0-6496 GCA_036390615.1 Steroidobacteraceae bacterium
CATAAATATCTGTGGGGCAATGTTCCGGGGAAATGACGTGACGGCGACGCAACGGGCGGTGGTGCTGCTGTCGGGCGGTTTGGACTCGGCCACCGTGTTGGCACTTGCACGGCGCGCCGACTTTGAGTGCTACGCGCTGTCGGTCGCCTATGGGCAGCGCCATGAAGTTGAGCTCGCAGCGGCTGCGATTATTGCGAGTCGCTACGGCGCGTCCGAGCATCGGATCATGCGGGTCGATTTCGCCGGCATCGGCGGGTCGGCGCTGACCGACCCAAATATTGCGGTGCCTGAACAAACCACAAGCGGCATACCAATTACTTATGTACCCGCGCGCAATACTGTTTTTCTAGCGCTGGCATTAGGCTGGGCCGAGGTATTGGGCGCGCAGGATATCGTCATCGGAGTCAATGCCGTGGATTATTCCGGGTATCCAGACTGTCGATCAGAATTCATTGCAGCATTTGAGCGGCTGGCAGCTCTCGCCACGAAGGCGGGCGTTGAAGGCGCAAAGTTTCAAGTTCATGCGCCACTGCTGGAATCTAGCAAAGCCGACATCATTCGCCAGGGGATCAAATTGGGCGTCGACTACGCGCTGACCGTGTCCTGCTATCAGGCCGACAAGGAGGGCAGGGCCTGCGGACGCTGTGATTCCTGCCGACTGCGTCGCCTCGGATTTCTAGAGGCCGGCGTACCGGACCCGACGCGCTATGCGCGATATTGAGCCGCGCCGTAAGTGCTGTCATCTGGATCCGTAGGACATGGGGAGGGATTTAGGTATCATGCCCGCCCTTCAATGCGGACCTTGCAGGGCCCTTAGCTCAGTCGGTAGAGCAGCTGGCTTTTAACCAGTTGGTCGCGCGTTCGAATCGCGCAGGGCCCACCATCCAAGTCTATGTAACGCTTCAAGACGTCGCTGAATTGCCGGCCGAGATTTTCTTTGCACGGCGCCGGCCCGGCACATTGGTGATCGCGTGCCACCGGCCAGTGGTGCCCGGAACGCCGAGCCCCAGATCGTGTTCGCGCGACTCTTGCATCGAGGGTCCTCGGCAGGTGTTCTTCATCGCCGAGGCATCCTGTTACAAAGCGCGCTCCATCCGATCATGATCCGCTATCCGGCCATAGGCATTGGCGAGGCGCGAGCGGCGTTTGGCGGCGAGCCGAAACCCCAGCCCTTCATAGAGCGCGCGCGCCGGGGCGTTATCTGCTGCCACGTCGAGAACCGCGCTACGCAGCCCGGCGCTGCGCCCGCGCTCCATGAGATATTCGAGCAGTTTCCGAGCGATCCCTCGGCGCCGATGATCGGGATGCACGCCGATGTGCCCGATATACAGCTCGCCCGGCCGCGGGGGTTTGAGGACGGTTTCCGCCCGCAGCCCCCGCCAGGCAACAGCTGCCGCGTTAATGGGCCCGTAGACGGATAGGAACTGACGGACGGCGCTCCGAGTAAAGAACAACGAGGAGCGGGAGGACCAGGCGGCGCCCACAGCAATAACCCCCTCAGCAGACTCGCCGGTCACGTGATTGCGCCAGCCAAAACGGCCGGCGCCGTGCGCGTAGGCGTAGCGCAAGAATGTCTGCGCGTCCACTGCGCGGGTCGCCAAGATGAAATCGAGGTCGGCAGGGCCGCTTAAGTAGATCAAAGGCACGGCCTGAGCCAGATCGTCGGGTCGGGCCGGTCGAAGTTTCAAAGGCGCCGCAACTCCTCGGCCAGCGCCTCGACGCTGCCTTTAATCTGCGCTTCGGTGTGCTCGCTGCTGATGAAAAATCGCAGTCGCGCCGATTGATTCTGCACGGCCGGGTAGACGATTGGCTGCACGTTAATCTTGCGCCGGAACAGCGCCTCGGAAAGTCGCACCGCTTTCAGCGAGTTGTGTGTGATGGCCGGAATCACAGAAAGCCCAATGCTGAGTCCGGTTTCGATTCCGAGCGCTCGTGCGCTCTCGAGGAATTGCCGGCCGCGCTCGTGCAGCACCTGCACGCGGTGGGGTTCCGCTTGCAGCAAGCCGAGTGCCGCCAGCGCCGACGCGGCGGCCGAAGGCGGCATGCCGACACTGTACACGAAGCCCGGAGCCGCGCATTTGAGGTGATCGACGAGCGCGTGCGCGCCCGCGATGTAGCCGCCGCAGCTGGCCAAAGTCTTGCTGAGCGTTCCCATCCAGATATCCACGTCGCTGCCACGCAGGCCGAAATGTTCCTGGATGCCAAGTCCGTGTTCACCGAGCACGCCGAAGGAGTGAGCCTCGTCGACCATCAGAAAGGCGCAATGGCGCCGCTTGACGTCGACGAAGCGCGGCAGATCGGGAATATCCCCGTCCATGCTGTAGAGGCCTTCGAGCACGATCAAGACGCGCTCATACTGCAGCCGGCACTGCGTCAACAGCCGGTCCAGCGCCTCCCAATCATTGTGCGCGAACGTCATGCGCCGGGCACCCGACAGCTCAGTGCCGATCAGCGCGCTGTTGTGGATCAGTGCATCGTGGACGATGAGATCCTTAGGGCCGAACAGACAACCGATCGTGGATACATTGGTCGCGTGGCCGCTCACGAACACCACGCAGTCGTCCACGCCGTGCACGTCAGCGAGAGCCCGTTCGAGTTCGCGGTGCACCGGGCGCTCGCCCGAAACCAGGCGGCTCGCCGAAGCCGAGGTGCCGTAGCGGTCGATCGCGGCCTTGGCTGCCGCATTGACCTCGGGGTGTCCGGCGAGACCCAGGTAGTTGTAGCTGGAAAAATTCGTAAACGTTTCCCCGCCAATCACGGTGGTCGCGGCGGCGCTGCCGTCGTGCAGCCGAAAAAAGGGATTGTCGACGCCGAGCTTTGCCGCGCCCTCGTTCAGGATTCGCAGCTGCTGGTAGGCGGGGTGTAGCTCGAATCGGTACCAGCTGTCGGGGATCGAGTCGCTCGGCGCCGGTTCCCCGGCGCCGGCAGCGCGCTCAATCTGCGCCGGCGCAACGCGCTGGGTTTCGACCTTGCGCATGCGGCGCTGCAGCGCTTCCTGGATCAGCCGCTCCTTCAGCGGTGCGGTCAGCCCATGCAGGATCTTGCGCGGGCCGCTCATGTGTGCCGCCCACCGGTGAGCGGCCGCGGGCTGGCGGCGGCGCGCATCTCCGCCGTGAACTCAGTGACGACCTCGTCGCTGACCTCGCCCGCATGCCGCGCGGCGACGACCTGAACCTGGGCCGCGAGCGCCGCGTCGCCGGGAGCCTGATCTGAGAGCTGCCCGCCCGAGTGCAGCATCCGCAGCACCCGCTCCACGATGTTCTCGATCGTGGGCCCACCGCTCAAAGCGAACACCGAGAATTCGATGCCGAGGCGCATTTCGATCGAGGTCGCGAGTTCCACTGCCATCAGTGAGTCCATGCCCATGTCGAGCAGTGAGGCCCCAGGCTCGATCCGTTCCGGGGCGATGCGCAGGATTTCAGCCAACTCCGCGCGCAGGATCTCGGTCAAGGCCGCGCTCCGCTCCTCAGCCCCAAGCCCATTGAGCCAACGGCGCAGTTCCTCGGCCGACACGTCGCTGCGCATGCCGCGCTCGCCGGCGTCGGTGAGCCGCGCCAGATCGGAAAACTTGGGCGAGCTCGCCGTCGGCAGGAAACGCGACGTCTTGCTCCAGTCGAGATCGAGATAGCCGATGTTTCCCGCATCGGCGCCCCACAGCGTCTCAAGTGCGGCCAAGGCGCCGTCCGACGTCAAGGCGTGTCCGCCCACGCGCCCCACGATCACTTCCCGGACCCGCTCGTTGCGCGCGAGGTAACCGGCATCGCCGATCGGCCCCCAGGCGACGCACGTGGCCGGCAGGCCGAGCGCCCGGCGTTCGGCGGCCAACGCCTCGAGCGCCGTGTTCGCCGCTACATAGGCCGCTTGGCCGGGGTTGCCAAACAGAGTTGTCGCCGAGGAGTACAACAGGAAAAAGTCGAGCGCCCGGTTGCGGGTCGCCTCGTGCAGGTGCATTGCGCCTCGAATCTTGGGCGCGAGTACCCGGTGCAGCTGCTCGCGGCTGATATCGCGAATCAGCGCGTCCTCGATCACCATCGCGGCGTGCACGACACCGCGCAGCGGCGGCATCTGCGCGTCTATCACCGCCAGCGTGCCGACGAGAACCGATTCGTCGGCGACGTCGCAGGCCGGCGCCATTATCGACACCCCGGCTGCGGCGAACTCGGCGAGTTGTTGTTCCGCTTCGGGCGTTGCGGCGACGCCGCGCCGGCTGAGCAGCGCGAGATGGCGCGCGCCGTGGCGGACGAGCCAGGCGGCCGTTCGCAGGCCGAATCCCGACAGGCCACCTGTAACCAAGTAGGTTGCATCGCTGCGCAGCTGGACCGGTGCCGGCTCGGGAGTGTGCGCACCGAGCAGATCGAACTGATCAGGGAAATCGACGACAATTTTGCCTATGTGCCGGGAGGCCTGCATGTGCCGAAACGCGGTCGCAATATCCGACGCGTAGAACGTCCGGTACGGCAAGGGATGCAGGGTGCCGTCGGCAAAAAGCGCCATGAGATCGACGAAAATCCGCCGGGCGATGGTGGGGCGCTGCGCAATCAACTGGTCGGCGTCAATGCCGAAGTAGGCGATGTTGTTGCGGAACGGCCTGAGCCCGACGCGCGAATTCTCGTAGAAATCCCGCTTGCCGAGTTCGAGCATGCGTCCAAAGGGGCGCAGCAGGTGCAGGTTGCGCGTAATTGCCTCGCCGGCGAGCGAGTTCAGCACGACGTCGACGCCGGTCCCGCCGGTCGCCCGCAAGATCTCATCGGCGAACGCCGTCGAGCGGGAGTCGAACACCAAATCGGCGCCGAGCAGACGCACGAAGTCGCGCTTTTCATCGGTGCCCGCAGTGGCGATGATTTCCGCACCCAGGTGTTTGGCCACCTGGATCGCCGCGATGCCAACACCGCCGGCGGCGCCGTGGATCAACACGCGTTCGCCCGCGCGCAAGTGCGCGAGTTCGTGCAGCGCGTAGTAGGCCGTAAAGAATGCCGTCGGCACCGTGGCGGCCGCGGCGAAGGACCAGGAACCGGGCTTGCGGGTCACGGCGAGCGCCCGAGTGCGTACCCGATCGGAAAACGAGGCCGGGGCAAAGGCAATCACGGGGTCGCCCTGCGCGAGATGGTTCACGCCCGCACCCACCCGGGCCACCACGCCCGATACTTCCATGCCGAGCGTCGGCCCGCAAAATCCGTTCTCGACCGCCTCGTCCGGCAGCAATCCCATGGCATACATAACATCGCGGAAATTCAAGCCCGCTGCGCGCACGTCGATTTCCAGCTCATCCTCAGCCAGCGGTCCCGGGTCCACGCCGGGCTGCCAGCGCAGGTTACGAAAGGGGCCCGGCACCGAGCAGTCGAGGTACACATGCGGTCGGGATTCGCGCGCCGCGGCGGGCCGGGGCGGCGCGACTGCGACGCCAAGACGGGGAACATAGCGGCCCGCACCCTGCAAAATGATTTCATCCTCGGCGTCCGGATCGAGCATTTCCTGCGCGAGCCGCGCTGCTGCCAGGGCGCAAGGCAGCGGATCCGCCAGATCGACCCAGCGGATGCGCTGGTCGCGGAATTCTTGAATCCCGACGCGCGTCATACCCCAAAGCGGCGCATCGCGCAGGCGGTCCGGTTGCAGGACGCCAGCGCCGCGGTCGCTGGCAGCAGTGGTGGCCTGCAGCGCAGCCGGCGGCAACAAGGCGAGGCCTGCCTGCGCGGCCACTATCCAGCAATCCGGCCGCTTCGCATGGCGCGTGCAGGCCTGCAGCCAGTGCATCAGTGCAGCCGCGCGAAACTCCTGCACCGCGGCGCGCGTATCCGCCGATGCCTTTGCTGTCTCGAGGTCGAGTCCTGCCAAATGTATCCAGCCGTGCGGCTCGCTGCCTGCCTCCCGCAGATTGGCGAACAATAGGTCCCAGTGCTGGGATGCGCCGGGATCCAAGCTGTAGCGGTTCCCGCGATCACAGGCATAATCGGCCGCGGCGAGCACCGTCACGACGTGCTGCCCCTGCTGTTCGAGTTTCAAGGCCAAGGCCGCGCTGAGATCAGCCGAATAGCCGCCCACGTCGTGCAGCAGCAGCCAGGTCCGGGCGGGGGCGGGGCGCGGTCGAGCGGCCGCCTGCGGCGTCGCGCCAGCGCGCGCGATCAAGAGGTACGGACCCGTCGGCGCATCCGGCGTGTCGTGCACCGTTTCAATTTCGTCAAACCCAGCCGCCGCCATGGCGCCGCGCCAAACTTCCGGCGTGCGCAGGCGCGAGCGCACGGCCAAATCATCGTTATTCTTAAGCCACCAGTTAGGATCCATGCCGTAGACGAGGTCGGCCGCGCGCGAGGTATGCTGCTCGAGCACGGCAAGCAGGCCATGATTGAGCAGCAAGCGCCGCGCGTTTAGCAGGCGGCGCGCGGGCTCGGTCGAATCAGCTAGACCTTCGCCGAGCACGACGATGTCGAAGCGCCCGCCCAGCGCATCGACGGCGAAGTCGTTGCGATCCAGATCTACGATGTAGCACGGCAGTGCGGCC
>DASWBL010000259.1:0-6498 GCA_036390615.1 Steroidobacteraceae bacterium
GGTCCGATCGCGAGTCTCACGTGCGCGCGCCGGCGGCCGCTGGCGCAGCAGTCTGCACAGCGTCAATCGCGGCAACGATATGGCGCAGCTGAGTTTGCAGGCTTTCGCGCTCCTTGCGCGGAATCTGTCCGAGGAGCTGTCGCAGCGGGGCGTAGGCGATCGGCGCGGCGCGCCGGATCAACGCTTCGCCGGCCGGTGTAATTCGCAGCACCTGGCGGCGCCGGTCCTGCGCATCGGCGAGGCGGCTGATCAGCTCGCGCGCCACCAGCGAGTCGGTAATGCGTGTCATGTTGGCCGGACTCTGGTGGCTGCCGCTGCACAGATCGCCCGGGTGACCGACGCCGTCAGGCTGTGCAAACAGCTGCACGAGCACCTTGTACTCGCTCTCGTTCAGGCCAAAGGGGTGCAGGGCATCTTCCTGTAATTCCGCGATGGCGCGCCCGGCCAGTACCAGCGAGCGGAGCAGGAACAGTTCGTCGGGTTTGAAGTCCAGCCCGAGCGCGGCCACGCGCCGCATGGTGGACTCCATATCGTTTAATCGGTCTGTAAGCATGGGAACCTCATTTCAGTTAGGAATATTTTAGTAGTAAAATATATGAATTGCAACTATATCCTGGTCCTGCCGGCAAAGGCGCGGCTGGTGGTTCGGTCAGGGTAGGTGGGGCTGGGCGAGGTAGGACTCGCTTTGCATTTCGACCAGACGGCTCGCGGTACGCTTAAATTCCGGGGCCAGGCGACTGCCCTGATAGAGCGCTTGCGGGTCGCAGGCGGCTGAGACAATCAGCTTGACGCCCCGGTCATAAAACTCATCGACCAGCGCTATAAAGCGGCGCGCGGCGTCGTCCTGCCCGGCACCCAGCTGCGGCACGCTCGACAGCAGCACAGCGTGGAACTGGTGGGCGATCTGCACGTAATCGGCAGTACTTCGCGCGCCGTCGCAGAGCGTCCTGAAGCGAAACCACACAACATCGCCGCGGCGTCGCACCGCCCGCAGCATGCGGCCGCTGATCTGCAATCTGCGGTCGGTGTTGCCGTGCGCATCGGCCAAGCGCTCAAACCAGGCGCTCATTGCGCGCCGCGCCGCGGCCGGATCGGCGAGCGACAGGTACACGGGTGCCTGGCGCAACTGCCGTAGGCGATAGTCGGTACCGCCGTCGACCTGCAGCACGTCCAGTTCGGACTCGAGCAATGCGATTGCCGGCAAGAAGCGCGCGCGCTGCAGCCCGTCGCGGTACAGCCCCGCAGGGGGCACGTTGGAAGTGATCACCAGCGTCACGCCCTGGTGCAGCAGCGCTTCAAACAGCGTCCCGAGCAGCATCGCATCGGCAATGTCCTCGACGAACAATTCATCGAGACACAATAGCTGCGCATGCCGCGCGAGCTTGCGTGCCACGACCCCTAACGGCTCACTTTGCCCGCGTAGTGCTGCCAGTTCGGCGTGGACGTCGCGCATGAAGTGGTGGAAATGCTGGCGCCGTCGCGATACAGCGGGAACGCTGGCGAAGAACAGATCCATGAGCCAGGTCTTGCCCCGGCCGACGGCGCCCCAGAGATAAACGCCGCGCACCGCCGGCGCGTCGCGCTCTCCGGCGAGCCAATGCCCAAGCCACGACCGCCGCCGCCCGGAAAGCGCCTGGCGCAGCTGCTCGAGCCGCTCAACGGCGGCGCGCTGCGCGGCGTCCGGCACGTAGCCGCGCCTTTGTAGCTCCTGCTCGAAGCGCTCGCGCACGCCTGGCTCGTTCACGTCGCGACTCAACCGGCGCCGGCCAGATCCACTTCGCCGGAGCGCAGCAAGATCTGGGCGCGTGCCGCGTCGCGCAGTGCTGCGGCACCGTCTGGTCGCGACGGATCCGGACTGATCGGTGCAAGTATCAGCACTCGGATTCGGCCTGGCCGCGGCCAAACGCCGCCGGGCGGCAACCGCCTGCGCGTGTCGCGCAGTGCAATCGGCACCAGCGGCAGCTGGCCGCGTAGTGCAGCCGCAAAGGCGCCAATGTGAAAACGCAGTAGCCCCGGCACTTCGCTGAACGTGCCCTCCGGAAAAAACGCCAGGCACTCCCCGACTTCGGCTTGGCGCATCAGCCGGCGGGCGTCGCGGGTCGTGCCGCGCCGGTCGGTGCGCTCAACGAATTGCGAACCGATGCGCGCCAGCAACCATCCTGCCAGCGGCACCGCGGACATTTCCCGTTTGATCACGAATCCAAAGCGCGGCGGCAGCACTGCGCACAGCACGACGCCGTCCAGATAGCTGCAGTGATTGGCGACGGTGATGCAACGCTCGGGTAATGGCTGCGTGAAGCTGATTGACACTGGCATCCCCGCCAGCGTCAGAGCCAAGCGTGCGACCCCACGGATCACCCAACGTCTCGCGCCGAGCGTCGGCAGCAGCAGCAGCAGCGGCAGCGCCAGCAGGGCGAGCGCCAGAAACATCGCCCATGCGTACAGGCCGTACAGCAGGTGGACGGGCCAGGTAACGACCCGCAGGAGCGGCCTTTGCATGGAGGGGGTGTTGCGGTGCGGGAAGCGTTGGGTAATTGGGCGTCAGTTGCGGCTCGGACAGCCTGTGATCCAGTTCTCTTTATGTTAACGGTTGCTGACAGTTGTGAGGGAATTCACATCGCCCACGGCCGCCTCATCATCATACTGGCCCCGCTAGAGGTCGGTCGCCAGGCACCCAAGCATTGTTATGACTAGCAGGGCAAAACATTGAGCAGACACGCCACAGCCGCCGCTGAAGCGGCGTCACCGGAATCGCTAAATCCAGTGATCGGCCGTTTTCTCGACGCGGTCTGGATGGAGCGCGGTCTGTCCTCCAATACGCTCGCCGCCTATCGGGCCGACCTGGTCGCGCTCGGTCGCTGGCTGGCGGCCCATAACATCGAACTGACCAAGACCGGGAGAGCCGACCTGCTGGCGTTCATCGCGGCGCGGGTCGACGCGGGCGCGCGACCGCGTTCTACCGCCCGGCAGTTATCTTCATTCCGCCGCTTTTTCCGCTACCTGATGCGCGAAGGGGTAGTGCGTGACGATCCGACCGCACAAATTGCGATGCCGCGGATCGGCCGTTCGCTGCCCAAATCCCTGACCGAGCCGGAAGTCGAAGCACTACTTTCGGCGCCGCTCGTGACTGATCCGCTAGGCAGTCGCGATCGGGCCATGCTCGAGGTGCTGTATGCGACCGGTTTGCGGGTCTCCGAATTGGTGAGCCTGCGCGTGGCGCAGGTCAATCTGACGCAAGGTGTCGTGCGGGTGCTGGGCAAGGGCAACCGCGAGCGGCTGATTCCGCTGGGCGAAGAGGCGGTGCGGTGGCTGAAGTCCTTTTTGGACGGCCCGCGCGGTGAAATCCTGCTCGACCGCAATACCGATTCGCTGTTTCCAACCCGTCGCGGCGAGCGCATGACCCGCCAGGCGTTCTGGCACATCATCAAGCGTTATGCCCGTAAGGCCGGCGTAGATCGCGAGCTGTCGCCGCATACGCTGCGCCATGCCTTTGCCACGCACCTGCTCAACCACGGCGCTGACCTGCGCGTGGTGCAAATGCTGCTCGGGCATAGCGATCTGTCGACCACCCAGATATACACGCACGTGGCGCGCGAACGGCTCAAGGAAGTGCACGCGCAGCATCATCCGCGCGGCTGATGCGCTCGGCGCAGGATTGCTGGATCCTGCTCTGCTAAACTGACTCCTATTATGAAGAGGCTGCTGCATCGCCCGCGGATCGTGATCGCCCTCGGCCTTTGCCTGGCTGTGGTCGCAGCCTTAGCGGCCACTCCGCCCGATTTTATCGTGAGCAGCGCGCAGCTAAGCGCGGTGGCGGCGCGCATTTCGGGTGCCAAGGTCTCGGATCTGCGCCCGACGCCAGTTCCGGGTATTTACGAATACAAACAGGGTGCGCAGATCGCTTATGTCACCGAGGACGGCCGCTTTGCCTTCAACGGCGACCTCTATCTGCTGGCGGACAAGACCGACCTGACCGACAGTCACCGCCGCGCGCTGCGCCTGTCGTTGCTGGCCGCCCTGCCCGAATCCTCGATGGTGATTTTCGAGCCCAAGGATCCCAAGGACACCAAGTACACAATCACCGTGTTCACGGATGTTGACTGCCAGTACTGCCGCCTGCTGCACAGCCAGATCGCCGACTACAACCGCCTTGGCGTGCGCGTGCGATATCTGTCATTCCCGCGGACTGGTCCCAATACCGAGTCCTGGTTCAAGGCCGAAAAGGTGTGGTGTTCTGCTGACCGCCAAGTGGCCTTGACCGAAGCAAAACTCGGCCGCCCGCTGGCGGCCAGGGTTTGCAGTCCCAATCCGGTGAACCAGGAATATGAATTGGGAAAGGCGATTGGCCTGGACGGCACGCCGGGGATTGTGACCGAAAGCGGGGATCTGTTGCCGGGTTATCTGCCGCCGCCGGCGATGATCGAGGAACTGAAGGCCGACGCAAATCCGGCAGCGGCCGGACCGAGTTGAGCGGGCGAGCGCCCGAGCTCAGCGCTCCAGCAGTTTGAGCTTATCGGGTTTACCTTCCCAAGCCTTGGCGTCGGCCGGGGCGGCTCCCTTCTCCGTGATCACCGGCCAAAGTTTGGCCAGCTCCTTGTTCAGAGCGGTGAACTTCTCCTGCCCGGCGGGCAGTTCCTCCTCCGAGAAAATCGCCTGCACCGGGCACTCCGGCTCGCACAGCGTACAGTCGATGCACTCGTCCGGATCGATGACCAGAAAATTCGGGCCGGCGTGAAAACAGTCCACCGGACAGACCTCGACGCAGTCCATGTATTTGCACTTGATGCAGTTTTCAGTCACGACAAAGGTCATGCACGCTCCGGTTCGGTACGGTGCTGGTTGAGAGGGCCTGCGCCGAACGCGCGGCCAGACCGCGTATTTTGCCAAAGCCGGCCGGCAGCGCAAGCGCCGCCAAATCCGGGCACGGCTAGGGCCGTTTGGCTGGCAGCACGCTAGACGGTCAGATAGTGAACGCTGGTGCCGCCGCCGGGCGGCTCCTTAACGTGCTGCTGCAAAGCGAAGGTGACACTCGGGAAGGCGATCTCGGGCCACGGAATGGCGCTCGGCTCGCAAAGCATGACTTCGAGGCTTTCGGCACCGATGCCGTAAGCTGCGGTGCGCATCTGCGCCCGGAAAAACAAGTGCACTTGTGCTGCGTGCAGGACCTCGACCACCGCCAGCAGCTCTCCGATCTCGACCTCGGCCATGGCCTCTTCGCGCGTCTCCCGCGCGGCGGCGTGCCTTACGGTCTCGCCGATCTCGTGAAACCCGGCCGGCACAGTCCAGTAGCCGCGGCGCGGCTCGATCGCGCGTCGGCATAACAGAATCCGGCCTTGCCACACGGGCACGCAGCCGATCACTAGGCGGGGATTTTCGTAGTGCACAGTGCCGCAAGCCGTGCACACGGCCCGCGGCCGCTGATCATCCGCAGGGATCCGGTACTGCACGGGCTGGCCGCAGGTGGAACAGAACTTCAACATTTACGGTGTGGCCCGATGCTGGTTCATTCGGGTATCGTACCGGTCCGTGGCCTCGTGGCGGAACTGGTAGACGCAGTCGACTCAAAATCGACCGGGCTTGCCCATCTCGGTTCGACTCCGAGCGAGGCCACCACGCGGTGCCGGGCCGGGCGGCGCGGCCAGGCTTGGCGGCGTCGCGGGCGGGATACGGCAGCGCGCTGCGGTCGTCGTTATGATGCGCGGCCATGCGCCGCAGCGATTTTGAATTCACCCTGCCCGAGGAACTCATCGCCCAACAGCCGCTGACCGAGCGCTCGGCCAGCCGGTTGCTGTGCCTGGATGGCGCCGAGGGCCTGCCGCGCGATGCGCTGATGCGTGACTTGCCTGAGCTGCTGGCGCCGGGCGATCTGCTGGTATTTAACGACACGCGGGTGGTGCCGGCGCGAATGTACGGCACCAAACCGAGCGGGGGGCGCGTGCAGATGCTGCTCGAACGGCCGCTCGCTGCCGACCGGGCCCTGGTGCAGCTGAGCTCGAGCAAAGGGGCCCGGCCCGGGCAAAAGTTTGCCACCGTAGGTGGCACGGTGCAGGTATTACGCGCCCACGGCTCAATGTGGGAGGTGCAGTTGCCGGCGGCGGCGCTGGAATTTTTCGAAAAGCATGGGTTGGTACCGTTGCCGCCGTACATTCGCCGCGAGGCCGAAGCTATCGACCGTGACCGTTACCAGAGCTTGCTGGCGCGCGTTCCCGGCGCGGTGGCCGCACCGACCGCGAGCCTGCACTTTGATGAGCCGCTGCTGCAGCGCCTGGAGCAGCGCGGCATCGGCAAGGCCGTCGTTACCTTGCACGTCGGCGCCGGCACGTTCAGCCCGGTCCGTACCGAAGATCTTGATCGGCACACGATGCACGCCGAATGGTTTGAAATCGGCGCGCCAGCCGTTGCCGCGATCAATGCAGTGCGCGCCGCCGGGCGACGCGTGATCGCCGTCGGCACCACCGTGGCGCGGGCGCTGGAGTCCGCAGCGGCCGACGGCCGACT
>DASWBL010000260.1:0-3707 GCA_036390615.1 Steroidobacteraceae bacterium
ATGGCTGCAGGATTGCTATTCGCGCGATCTGGACGCGGCTTTACAGGCTGAAGGCCATCAGCCGGGTCCGCTGGTGTTCGAACGCGATCCGCGGCAGCCAGAAGCGGGGCTTGTCAGCTACGTGTTCTCGCCACGTTACTCTCAGCCCTACGGCGACATGGTGCACATACCCTCCGTGCTCATCGAAAACCATTCGCTCAAGGACTATCGGCGGCGGGTGCTGGGGACCTATGTGCTGATGGAAGCCAGCCTGCAGATACTTGCGACGCACGGCGGCGCGCTGCGCACGGCTCGCGCGGCAGATCGGGCGAGCCGTGCGGCAGAAATTCCGGTTGGCTGGCAGGCGGGCGATAGGCCGACGGGGCAGGTCGAGTTCCTGCCGGTCGCGCACGAGCAGTGGCAATCGGCCGCCTCCGGTGCCCGCGAAGTGCGCTGGCTCGGTCGTCCCGCAGCGCCCCAGATGCTGCCGCTATATCCGGTGCATTCATCCTGCCAGCTGTCGCGGCCCAAGGCCTACTGGGTACCGGTCACGAAGGGTGATGTCATCGCAAGGCTCGGGGACCACGGCGTTGAAATGCAGCCGCTCGCCGAAGCACGCGCGCTGGCGCTCGAATGGCTCCGCCTGCCCCAGGCGAGCACCGCCGCGGCGGCTTTCGAGGGCCGGTTTTTGCACCGGGCCGGGGAGCCGCTGCGCGAGCGACGGCGAACGCTGTGGCCGGCCGGGTCCGTTCGGGTGCCGACGGATCAGCAGCGCGGTGATCTGGCGATCGTGCTGCTTGAGCCGCAAAGCGAGGACTCGTTTTTTGCCTGGGGTTTTTTCGCGGAGATTTTGCAGCGGGTGGAATACTGTGAAAGCTACCTGATGGCGCCGCTGGCTGACGCGATGTTGGCCGCCGATGAATCGCTGCGCCGGCGGTTTGCGGCGAAACTGGCCGAAGACGCCGACTTTGCGGCCGATCCGGATGCGCGGCTCGCGTGGTTCTATGCGCAAACACCGTTTTACGATGACGCCTACCAGCTTTATCCCGTGGGCATCGAACGCTGATTCCTCGTGCAGGAATTGACCGCGGACCACCAAATTCGTTGTGCCTCGACCCTTGCGCCATGGCCTTGAAGTGGCGCAATGCCAGCAATTCGTAACTTAATGCAGATCGAAATTAAGTATTTTTCATCATGCCCCGGGATGCTTGAGCACCGCTCGGCTCTCGGCATAGCATCTGTGCGCCGCCTGAGGGCAGGATGCGAGCGAATGACGGCGCAGTCCCGCCGTGGCGAATTACCAACCGATGACAACATGGAGACGCGCTAATGAAATTTGGCAAAACTCTCGCATCAACAGGTGCGCTTGCGGCGGCGATGGTGCTGTCGGCGCTGCCCGTAGCGGCGGTTGCGGCCCCGCAGCTGACGATTCAGTCGGAAGATGCGGCTCATCCGCGAATCGTTGCAGCTATTCACGAGATGAGACATGCCTTGGAAGAGATGGAAGCGGCACCGGAAGATTTTGGCGGCAACAAGGCAGCTGCCATTCATGACACGCGCGTCGCGATACATTCGCTGCGCAAGGCGCTGTATTTCCGCCTGCATTTGGACGATGCGGCAATCGATCGGGTGAATTGATGAGCCGCCGGATCGCCGCGGTTCGGCCGCGGCGGTCCGGCGCTGCTTTGCGAGGCGGCTGTGGGCTGCCAGTCCTTATCCCGGGCCATCCAGATACGAGTTGATGACGTCGGCTACGCCCGCCGGGTCTTCCCAGAAGGGATTGTGGCCCAGGCCATCGAAAATCTTGACCTTCGCATCGGGAAGCGCTGCACGCAACGAATCGCGGCTTTGCCCCTTCATGATGAAATCCTCACTGCCCCAGATCAGCAGCACCGGCGCTTTGAGTCGCGGCAAGGTGCTTTTCAAATCGATGCTGCCGAGCCTTTGATCCAGCACTGCAATCCATACGCGCAGCGGGATTGCCGCCGCCTCATGACGCTTGCGTTTGAGAAATTCCGGGTCGACCGCTGTAGGCGAGCTCCAGAACGAGATCATGAACGGTGAATTTGGATCAATGGGCTCCTTCAGATTGCGGATCGGGCTGTAATCGAACTGCGGCGGTACGGCCGTAGATGCGATCAGGACCACGTGGTTCGTCCGCTCTGGCCAGAATTCGGCGAACGTCTGGGTGATATAGCTGCCGAGTGAATGGCCGATGATATCGGCCTTTTTTATGTGCAGGGCATCGAGCAGCAGCTTGACGTCGTAGGCAAAATCAAACCGGGTGTAACAGCACTCGGGTTTGCTCGACTTTCCGTGCCCGCGGATATCAACCAGAATCAGCCGGTCGCTTTTGGACAGATAAGGCACCAGCGGCGCCCAGTCACTGGCGCTGTCCGTGTAGCCGTGAATCAGCACTACCGGCTTGCCCGCCGGATTGCCCCAGCTCACGTAGGCCAGCGACTCGCCGTCAGGCAGCGCGATCATTTTTTTTCGCGCGTCGAACTGATTGATGTCGATGCTCAGCTTTGCTGGCACCGCTGCCCGGATGCCGGCGGGCAGCATGACGGATAAAGTGGCGGCCAGCAGGCCACCTGCAGCCCAGCGGCGCCGGCCTCTGCGCAAGCTCACGGCGTAGCGTCCAGAAACCGGTTGATAAGATCGCCCACTGCGGCCGGCTGCTCCCAGAATGGGTTGTGGCCAAGCCCATCGAAGATCTTGACCTTCGCATCTGGCAGCGCCGCGCGCAGCGCCTCGCGATCGGGTGCCTTCATGATGAAATCCTCGCTGCCCCAGATCAGCAGCGTCGGCGCCTTCAGCCGCGGCAGCGTGCTTTGCAATTCAACGTTTTGCAGACCTTGATCCAGCACCGCCAGCCAGATCTGCAACGGTATGGCGGACGCATCGCGGCGCTGGCGACGCAGGATGTCAGGATTGACCGGCGTGGGCGAACTAAACCAAGCGACCATCTGCGCTGAATCTGCGCCAGGAGTCGACTTCAGATTGCGGATCCACGTCGCGTCATACTGCAGCGGCAGGGCCGTGGAAGAGACCAGCACCAAGTGGTTGATCTGCTCGGGCCAGAACTCGGCCAGCGTCTGCGCGATGATACTGCCCATGGAGTGGCCAACGATGTCGGCCTTTGGAATGTGCAGGGCATCAAGCAACAGCTTGATGTCGTAAGCCAGATTAAAGCGCGTGTAGCAGCATTCAGGCTTGCTGGATTTGCCGTGCCCGCGAATGTCGACCACGATCAACCGATCGGTCTTCGTGAAGTAAGGTAAAAGTGGCACCCAGTCCAGGGCGTTATCGGTATAGCCGTGAATCAGCACTACCGGTTTACCTGCCGGATCTCCCCAGCTGACGTAGGCCAATTTGACGCCGTCGGGCAGGGCGACAATTTTCTTCAGCGTCTCGAATTTGTCCAGATCGACAGCAGCCGGTGGTGGCGCCGCGGCCGCGGCGGATTGTTGCAGCAGCAATGCCAGCGTCGCAGCCAGCAATGCCAGGATCCACCCGTGCGGTCGAGCTGAGCGCGCGCTCACAGGCATGGTCTCTCCATTTCATGAGGCGACGCGGCCGGATATCAGCCGCCAAACTGTTTAGCCGTAATTCACGCCCTCGGTCAAGCCCGGCGTTACGGCATACGTTCATCGACGCGATGCGCACTCGGCCGCGAAAATCAGCTCAATGCGGGGAGAATCCCCTGGTGCATAAGCTGGCGGTCG
>DASWBL010000261.1:0-6317 GCA_036390615.1 Steroidobacteraceae bacterium
ATTCTCGTCGCCCAGGGCCTGGCCCGCATTCGCGCCGGCCGCTGCGTGCCGGGTATCACAGCGCTCCTGCAGCTTGCCCGCCGCTCGTCCGCGCAGCTGACGGCGGCGGATTTGGGTTTTGCGGTAGCGCCGCGGCTCAACGCCGCTGGCCGCTTGACAGACATGTCCATCGGCATCCGCTGCCTGCTCAGCGATGAGGCCGCGCAGGCGCAGCAACTGGCGGCCGAACTCGATGCGCTCAACGCGCAGCGGCGCGGCATTGAGGCGTCCATGCAGGAGCAGGCACTGCTCGCGGTACGGAGCCTGCTCGGCCCGACGGCGACGGCGCAGCGTGCCGGTGTTTGTCTGTTTGATCCGCACTGGCACCAGGGCGTGGTGGGTCTCGTAGCGAGCCGAATCAAGGAGCGGCTGCGCCGTCCGGTGGTGGCCTTTGCCCGCGCCGACGATGGCAGGCTCCGTGGCTCGGCCCGCTCAGTGCCCGGAGTTCATGTCCGCGATGTGCTCGATGCGATTGCCGCACGCTCACCGCAGCTGGTAGAAAAGTTCGGCGGCCACGCAATGGCTGCCGGCCTGACGCTCGCCGAGGCTGATCTGGATGAATTTGCGCGTGCCTTTGATGCGGAAGTAGCGCGGTGGCTGGCGCGCTGCGGCTCGCCCGACGTCATCGAGACTGACGGACCACTCAGCGAGGCCGAGCTTGCGCTCGAGACCGCCGAGGCTTTGCGCGCCGCCGGCCCGTGGGGAGCCGGTTTTGCCGAGCCGCTGTTCGACGGCGTATTTGCCGTCGAGTCCGGGCGCATCGTCGGTGACCGACATCTGAAGCTTCGCATCGGCTGTTCTTCAGGGCGGGGTAGCCTGGATGCCATTGCCTTCAACTTCGTGCAGTCAGGCGCCCCGGAATCGCTGCCAGTCGGCAGGATGCACGTGGTCTACCGGCTCGGCACCAACGACTATCAGGGCAGCCGGCGGCTGCAGCTGGTGATCGAGCACCTGCTTCCCGTCTGATCAATCTGGCCGCGTGTTAACATGCGGGCCGTTTTTGGGCACGGGATCAGCATGGAAGTCACTCAGCTCAAGCGGACGTTGAAAGATCTCGAGGAGCGTGCCGTCTCCTTGAGGGGGTATCTTTGAATACGACGCGAAGCAGGAACGGCTCGAGGAAGTCTCCCGCGAGCTAGAGGATCCGGCGCTGTGGCAACAGCCCGAACGGGCGCAGGAGCTGGGCAAGGAACGCGCCCGGCTGAGCGCCGAGCTGCTCGGACTGGATCAGGCGGTGCTGTCCGCCCGTGAAGCCAGCGAACTGCTGGCGATGGCGGAAGTCGAGGGCGATGAAGCCACCGCCAGCCAGATTGCCGAAGAGAGCCGCAGCATCGAGGCGGCCGTGCGCAAGCTCGAGTTTCGCCGCATGTTCCGCGGCCCGATGGATGCGCACAACGCGTTTTTGGATATTCAGGCCGGCGCCGGCGGCACCGAGGCCCAGGATTGGGCGCAGATGCTGATGCGCATGTATATCAAGTGGGCGGCTGCGCGCGGCATGAGTTGCGAGGTAATCGATTCGAATGCCGGCGAAGTAGCCGGGTTCAAATCCGCGACACTGGAGGTGCGCGGCGATTATGCCTACGGTTGGCTGCGCACTGAAACCGGTGTGCACCGCCTGGTCAGAAAATCGCCGTTTGATTCGGGCAACCGGCGGCACACTTCCTTTGCCTCGGTGTTCGTCTCGCCGGAGATCGACGACGAAATCGACATCGAGATCAATCCGGCGGACCTGAAGATGGATGTCTACCGCTCGAGCGGTGCCGGCGGCCAGCACGTGAACAAGACCGAATCGGCGGTGCGCATCACGCATATGCCGAGCGGCATCGTCGTGGCGTGTCAGAATGAGCGCAGCCAGCACAAGAACCGGGCGACCGCAATGAAAATGCTCAAGGCGAAGCTCTATGAGCTTGAGATCAACAAGCGCAACGCGGCGGCCAAGGTGCTGGAAGATGCCAAGTCGGATGTCAGCTGGGGCAACCAGATACGCTCCTACGTGCTCGATCAGTCGCGAATCAAGGATCTGCGCACCGGAGTCGAGGTCGGCGCCACCGACAAGGTGCTCGACGGGGATCTGGATCAGTTTTTGGAAGCCAGCTTGAAGGCGGGACTGTAACCATGGCGGACGAGGAAAATCCCCTGATTGCCGAGCGGCGCATGAAGCTCGCGGCGCTGCGCGCCGCGGGTACCGCCTTCCCGAATGAATTTCGCCGTGATGCACTGGCGGCGGAGCTGCTGGCCAGTTACGCCAGCCGCGACAATGACTGGCTCACCGCCAATCCGGTAGTCGTCCGCGTCGGCGGACGGATGATGTTCAAGCGGGTGATGGGTCGCGCCAGCTTCGCCAAGCTTGCCGACCGCAGCGGCCTGATCCAGCTGTTCTTGCAGGATGAAGCGCTTGGCAACGCCTACGAGGCCTTCAAGGGCTTCGATGTCGGCGATATCCTCGGGGCGCAGGGGAGGTTGTTTCGGACTCGCACCGGAGAGCTGACCGTGCGCGTCGAGGCGCTCATGATGCTCGCCAAATCGCTGCGGCCGCTGCCGGACAAGTGGCACGGACTTGCCGATACCGAGACCCGCTACCGGCAGCGTTACGTCGACCTCGTAGTAAACGAGACCAGCCGCAACGTGTTTCGCGCCCGCACCCGCATCATCCGCTACCTGCGCGATTATCTGGACGCGCTCGATTTCATCGAGGTGGAAACCCCGATGATGCAGCCGATCCCCGGCGGTGCGGCAGCCCGTCCGTTCGTGACCCACCACCATGCGCTCGACATGAAGATGTACCTGCGCGTGGCGCCGGAGCTGTACCTGAAGCGCCTGATCGTCGGCGGCCTCGAGCGGGTGTACGAGATCAACCGGAACTTTCGCAACGAAGGCCTCTCAACGCAGCACAATCCCGAGTTTACGATGCTCGAGCTGTACTGGGCCTTTGCCGATTACCGCGAACTGATGGAACTGATCGAGCGGCTGCTGGTCGGCATGATGGACACGCTGATCGGCAATCGTCAGATCAATTACCAAGGGCGGCTCTATGATCTCGAGGGGCCGTTCCGCCGCGTGACCGTCGAGGCGCTGATCGCCGAACACAACCCGGATCTGGATCGGGCCCGGTTCCGGGATCTGGCCTATCTGCGCTCCGTCTGTGGGCGGCTCGGGATCAATTGCTCGCCTGGCGATGGTGCGGGCAAGCTGCAGATGGAGATATTCGAGCACACCGCGGAGCAGCACCTGCACGACCCGACCTTCGTGTGTGCGTACCCGGCCGAGGTTTCGCCGCTGTCGCGGTCCAACGATGCCGATCCGTTCGTCACCGACCGGTTCGAGTTCTTTCTTGCGGGCCGCGAGCTGGCCAACGGTTTTTCCGAATTGAATGACCCTGATGAGCAAGCGGCCCGGTTCCGCGCGCAGGTGGCGCGCAAGGAAGCCGGCGACGATGAGGCCATGTTCTTCGACGATGATTACGTCCGGGCATTGGAATATGGCATGCCGCCAACGGCAGGGCTCGGGGTCGGCATCGACCGGCTGGTGATGTTCCTGACCGATTCCCCGTCGATTCGCGATGTGCTGCTGTTCCCGCACCTCAGGCCAGAAGCCTGAGACCACAGGCGCCGTTTCTGCCGGACTGGCCGGCATCTCGGTGGCGCAGGGCCAATTCGCACGGAGCATCGGATGCCGAATGAACTCGACGAAGATGACAAGCTGCGAGAGCCAGCCTCGCCGCCGTGTTATCTGCATGAATTGGAACCCAGATCATCGGCCGAGCCAGCACCGCCACCATCTGAGGGCATAGCGCGATGGCGCCAGGACGCCCGCGAGCGTCTGATCGCCATGCGTTCTGCCGTGCCGGCCGAGCAGCGCACCGCGCACGCGGCGCAGATCGTGCAGCAGCTCGAGACATTGTTTGAGCCTGCCCCGGGCGCGATCGTTGGCGCATTCTGGCCGATTCGCGGTGAGCCGGATTTTCGACCCTGGATGAGGCAGCTGACCGATCGCGGCGTACGCGTGGCATTGCCGGTGATCGTCGCCAAAGGCCAGCCGCTGCTTTTTCGGGAGTGGCGACCGGAGGGGCGGCTCGAGCGGGGCGTTTGGGGCATTCCGATACCGGCCGAAGGCGCCACTGTTGAGCCAACCCTGCTGCTCGCCCCGCTCGTCGGCTTTGATGATGATTGTTATCGACTTGGCTACGGTGGCGGGTATTTTGATCGGACGCTGGCAGCGCTTGCGCCGCCACGCCCACTCTGCATTGGTGTTGGATCACTTGAGGGGCGCCTGGCGACGATTTATCCGCAGCCTTTTGATAGGCCGATGGACTGGATCGTCACTGGCCGGCATTTCGCCCGGCGGCAAGCACCGTAAACTCAGGCACCGCCGCGGCGTCTGTCAGTCAACGCGCAGCGACAGGTCAATGGCCTTGACGTGTTTGGTCAGTGCGCCTACTGAAATAAAATCGACGCCAGTTTCTGCAAAAGGCCGAATGCGCTTAAGGTCTACGCCGCCAGAGACCTCGAGCAGCGCCGACGGCTGGTGCGCGCGGTTGCGCTCGACCGCACGGCGCACGTCCTCGAGCGCAAAATCATCGAGCATGATGATGTCGGCGCCGGCCACGAGCGCCTGTTCGAACTCTGCCAGATTCTCGGTCTCGACCTCGATGCGAAGCTGCGGCTGCTGCGTGCGAGCCGCGCGCACCGCGGCCGCGACCGAGCCCGCAGCCGCAATGTGATTTTCCTTGATCAGCACCTGATCGAAGAGCCCGAGGCGGTGATTGCTCGCTCCACCGCAGCGTACGGCGTACTTTTGGGCGGTGCGCAGCCCCGGGATGGTCTTGCGGGTATCTAGCACCCGGCACCCGGTGCCGGCGACTGCGGCAACGTAGCGCCGCGCGATGGTTGCGGTGCCGGAGAGCAGTTGCAGGAAGTTAAGGGCCGTGCGCTCGCCGCTCAATAAGGCGCGAGCCGATCCGCTGAGCTCGCAAACGGTCGTCGAAGGAGCGATGTCAGCGCCTTCGTCAAGCAGCCAATGCACGGTGATGCGCGGGTCGAGCTGGCGAAAGGATTCATCAAACCACGCGCGGCCACAAAGCACGGCCGGCTCGCGGCAGATTACGCTGGCGCGGACCGTGCTTCGCTCTGCCAGGAGACCAGCGGTGACATCGCCCGAGCCGATGTCCTCGCGCAATGCGCGGGACACTTGTTCGGGCAGATCGGCAGGGAGCGAATCCGCCAACGCGGCTTCAGAACGGCAAGCCGTGCGAGGCCGCGGCCATGCACATCAGCATCGGGATCGATAGCACAAAATTAACGCGCGAGGCATTGCCCGCAATCACTCGCGCCGCCGCCTTCTGCTCATCGGTGGCGGGGACGATGCCGAGGATCTTCTTCTGGTTCGGCCAGATGAATACCCACACATTCAACAGCATGATCGTGCCGAGCCAGGCGCCAAGCCCAATGACCAGGCCGTAATATTCCTGGCCCATATGGCCAAGTGTTGCAGCGCTCATGAAATTGCCGGACCGGGACAGGTACCACGCGCCGGCCACCCAGGTCGCGACCGCCCCCCAGCGAAACCACAGCAGTGCGCGCGGTGCGATGTATTTGCTGACGCCCGCGCCACCCGGGCCACCCTTGTCGGCGGCTGCGGCAGCCATGCCCGGCGTCTGCACGACATTGAAGTAATACAGCAGCCCGATCCACATTACGCCAGAAAGGATATGAACCCAGCGCGCCAGTCCCAGTTCATTGAAGGCGTGGGGCTGTATTGCCAACGTAATGATTATCGCGATGATTACGCCGAGGACAATCGAGCCGGTGACAGATTTGAGGGGGTTCATCGTCCAATCCTCGCTAAGCTGTTGTTTTAGTTGACCGGTCTTTAAGCGGACCGGGTTTGAAGAATAGGCCACGGGACCCCATAATTCAATGCAATTCCCGTCCCGAAGCCCGGAACCCCTTCCAGGCCCGGCGCGGCGCAGAGGTGGAGCAACGATGGATGTCAATGAGCGAATCCGAGCCGAACTGGCCAGCGCCCCGGTAGTGCTGTTCATGAAGGGTACGCCGGAGATGCCGCAGTGCGGCTTCTCGGCGCAGACGGCAGGTGCGTTGCGCACGCTCGGGGCCCGCTTTCACCACGTGAATATTTTCGATGATCCCGAGATGCGCGAGGCGCTCAAGAGAATGTCGAATTGGCCGACTTATCCGCAGCTGTACGTCAAGGGCGAACTGGTCGGCGGCTGCGATATAGCGTTGCAGATGTACCAGAGCGGCGAGCTCAAGACCCTGCTG